>CANGWP010000024.1 GCA_947457605.1 Bdellovibrionales bacterium
AAAGAGCGGGGGACTTGGTTTTTACTCAGGGCTTTTTCTGATCGGGGCGGGGTTGTTTCTTCTGTTCTTCGGGGGCGGGGGTTCGAGCACTGCCTCGGATCTCCCGGGGCGGATCCCGGGAACCATCGGTTTGTTTGTTTGTCTTGGGATGTGGACCTGGTTCTCGATCTCGAACTCTGCCTTTCTTCAAAGAAGGAAAGAGATCTCCAGACGTGATTTTTCAAGCCTCATGGGGTTGATTTCGCTTCTGTGTCTTGCATTTGTTTCGATTCCAGAACTTGCGGACGCCCGTTGGGAGAGGAGGGAATTGCTTTCCTTGTATTTGGGTTTCTCGGCCATTCTCGGAGTGGGTTCTTCCTGGTTTGCCAATTGGCTCTGGAATGTGGCCAGTGTGAATTTGCCTTCCGGGATTTCAGGAACCCTTTTGGTTTTTGAGACCGTCTTTGGTGTCCTCTACACCCTGATCCATCAGCATCGGCTTCCCGAGCGCCACGAAACGCTTGCTATTTTTCTGTGCCTTTCCGGCGTACTTCTTGCCATCACGGCTCAGCTCAAAAGTGAGCGGCGTCTTTCTAAATGACGTCGTGATGATTGTTGTCATCAAAACGGTCTGCGGAAGGAGTGCCAAGGAGGTGATCGTCTTCTCCCGGCTTCTTCCGGGAGCCCGGCGACTCCTCGTGTTTTTCACCTTTGGATCCCATGGATGGTTTTCTGGTGATCTCAACCAGGTTCTTCCCGCCGTGCAGAGTGGCCTTCAGCGATTCAACGGAATCACGGAGTTCGTTTGCCTGCCGGGAAAGCCGGTCTGCCGCCGAAGAGGATTCCTGGGCTGATTGAGTATTGTGATGGGTGACCTGGTTCAGCTGAAGCATGGCCTTGTTGATTTCGCCCACGCCCTTGGATTGCTCCTTGGATCCAGCGGTGATATCGCCCACCATTTGACTCACTTTGAGAGTGCTCTCAACGATTTCTTCCAGAACCTCGCCGCACTGGCGAGCCACGCGGGTTCCCGCATTGACCTTGTCCTTGCTGATGCTAACAAGTGCGGAGACCTTGGATTTGGTTTCTTCCACGATGGATTCAACCTGATGGATGCTCTTGTCCAGAATCTGGGTGATCTCAGCTGCGGCTCCTCCACTCATTTGAGCAAGATTTCCGACCTCCTCTGCGACTACGGCAAAGCCCTTTCCGTGTTCGCCTGCCCGGGCGGCCTCTACGGATGCGTTGAAGGAGAGAAGCTTGGTTTGAAATACGATTTCGTTGATGACTTTGGTTTTGTTTCCAATGTCGCCAATCAGTTTCACGATCTCGGACATCTGCCGGTTGCTCTCCTCGATCTGATTCATGATGTCGGCATTGCTTCGATCAATTTGCTGAATCGAGCTGATCATTTCCTGAACGACGTTCTTTCCTTTTTCGGCATTCTTCTGGCTTCCCTCGGCAAAGCTCTGGGAGCGCGCCGCATTTTCGGAGTTCCGATTCACCATGGCGTTCATTTCTTCCATTGAGGCGGAAGTTTCTTCGAGTGCGGCCGCTTGTTCGGTTACGCCTGAAGAGAGTTGCACGCTGGTGGATGCAATCTGTGTAGAGGCCGAGGCCACTTCGTCTGCAGTTTCAGAGAGGCTCGTGGCGAGGTGACTTAAGATGCTAATTGGATTTCGGATCAGGATGAAGGCAAGCGACAAGGCAAAAACGGTGAGGAGCATTCCCCACAGCAGGATGGAGCGCGTGGATGCAGAAACGGATGCTCGCACCGGATCGAGACTTGAGATGATGGTAAAGGTGCCTCGGAGGTCTCCGTCTTTCATGTCTTCCATGGTATAGCCCAAAATGTCTTTCCCGTTTTTCCAAGGGCTTGTGGCGGGGGCCCCGTGGCAGGTAAGGCAACCTTGCTTTTCAGAAATCCGGACCGGGCGGGTCACTTTGATGAATTTTCCATCCTCCGTGGTTTCCACGTGTTCCTTGATGGACGGGTCCGCCTTGAATTTTTCAATCAAGGATGTTTCTTCCGGGGTGGATTGATGGTCCTTGTTTCGAGGAGCGTCGGATGCCACGCGAAATTTGTAGTTTTCCTGGGTGGAGTTGATTTCTCCGATTTGAAAGGCGGCAAAAATGGGAACGCTCTTTAGGACCTTGAGTTTTTGTTCCTCGGAGATTTTTCCATCCGGAAACTTTTTCAGGGTCTCTTCCACCACATTTCCGAGGGTGTCCATTTGTGCCACGTAGCCGGCGCCGACTTCCAAGCGGGATAAAATTGCTCGAGATTTTTCGACCAAGGCGTTTTCGCCGTTTTCTCGTAGCTTCCCTGAAGAGACGAAGATCGCAGAGGCAGTACAGATAATGCAGGATAGGGCGATGGTAAGGAGCATTCTGTTTCTAAAGTTCATTTTCACGGCAATCTCTCCCGAGGAAGCGGCTTATAATCGTTATGAAACACTATCGGCTAAGGGGACGTAATTCTTAATTAATTTAAATTAAATATGGGTCGCTGCGTTAGATTGATAAGTTTTCTTAACAATTGGTTTGATTTTTGACGCTATGGGCTTATCCTTAGATTTGTAGACCAAAATTCTTGGTTATTGAAAGGTGGAACGTATGCTGAACTCAAGGATTAAATTGATCTCTGGAGGGATTGCGCAGAACCTTGCTGTGGCGTCCTTGTTAACTGGCTGTGTGTTTGGTGAAAATCAACAATTTTTTAGCAAACTGGAGCCCTCGACCGTTTCAGGAGTGATTCCGGATCCGGTCTCCGTGTCGGGCGGGACCACAGGTGGTGGCACCAGTGGTAGCACGAGCGGTGACGCTGGTTCGACCAGTGGAACCACGGGTGGAAGCTCTGGTGGAAGCTCTGGTGTTGACGTTGGCGGCACGAGTGGTGACTCCGGCTCTACCAGCGGACCTGTGGGTGGATCAACTGGCAGCACCTCCGGCAGCGGAAGCACCGGAACGAGCGGTAACCCGGCTGTGGTGGTCCAGAACGACCAGTTCGTCGTTCCTGTGGCTGCGGCTCCCAGAATCGACGTTCTCTTTTGTGTCGATAACTCGGGATCCATGAGCGACAATCAGAGGATTCTGGCGGATTCCTTCAGTGGGTTCATCAATGGATTCATGAGTGCAGGACTGGATTTTCACGTCGGGATCATCACTTCAGATGTGGACACCGCCAACGCAAGCTACTGGCGCTCCCGTCTTCCCGACTATCCGGGGGCGAATCGCGGACGTCTTCTGACCCGGTATTCGTCTGATCGGTTCCTCACTCACAACACTTCAGGCCTTGTGTCAAAGTTTGAAGACAATGCGCGAGTGGGAATCAAGGGAAGCGGTCGCGAACAGTGCCTGAATTCCTTCCTGTATGCGATGGAAGACTCTGCAATTCGTGCTGGTGGATGGAATCACGGATTTTTCCGAGACGATTCGCTCCTCTCCTTCGTAGTGGTATCGGATGAGAACGAGGACATTCAGAATGGTGAAACCATTGAGGCCCGCGTGGCCCGTTTGAAGGCACGGGTTGCGGCGATTTCAAGCGCAGCATCCCGCGGCCCGCGCTTTGACTTCATCATCAACAAGAATTTTCCCGCTCCGGCTGTGGCTCCCGCTGCAGGACAGATCCAATACCATCCTGCCCGATACCTCAAGGCCGCGCAGATCCTGAACGCGCAGACCTATGATATCGCTCGGAACTTCTCGGCGGACCTTCTCACGATCTCCAGTGGAATGGTTCAGCAAGCCACCCGCGAATTCACTCTTACCAAGACGCCCTCTTCGGCAAGCTCTATGGTCGTAAAAATCAACGATCAGGTGATTCCGGCGGATGCGGTCAATGGATTCGTCTACCACGCGGATCGGAATACCATCGAGCTCGTGGGAGCGGCGGCAGCGCTTCTTCCCGGAAGCGATCTGAAGATCTCCTATCAGATCTAGCCTTCACTTGACCTAAACCCAATCCACGCCACCCTCCGCGACTTTTGGTTGCGGGGGGTGGCTGAATTTCACAAACTGGCCTCTTTGAATGGCAATCAAGCACATCCAGTTTGATGACCTTGAAACCGCAGAGCATACCAAGTGCAAGCCTTTGAGTGTTACCCTTGCGGTACGGAACAAGAGCCGGGAAATCCAGGATTTTCAGGTGAAAAGAATGCCCGCAAAGGGGCTTCTCTCGAAGATCGCCCGAAGAAAATACGGCATCAGAAAAGACGAGCGGCCGGATGGTTGGAATCAGCTTTTCAAAAATCTAAAACCCCTTCTCCATCCTGAGGCACTTTGTGAATCCGATGAGAATCCCCACTACCCCAAAATTTCTGAAGAGACACTTTCCCCATGCAAAGCATATCCGCCATAAGGGCGCGCGCGGTGCGCTCGTGGGTCAGGGGGAGCTGAAGAAACAAAAATACGATCCACTGTTTTCTCTAAACCACACGTGCGCGATGTTACGGGCAAACATCAATCGGCTCTTTCGAAAAACCTGGAACACGACCAAGAAAGTAGAAGCCCTGATTGATCACCTGTGGATCTATGTCAGGTATCACAATGCCGTTTTGGTGGGCTCGGACTCGTGACCCGTGCCCATTCAAAGAGGCCAGTTAGTGCCCAATCAAAGGTCCGGGTCATGGGTGACACATGTCTTGAATGACTCTTCTCGTTTGTTTTTCTGCTATGCAATTCTTTGAAAAAACTGTTTTTGTCTTCTGTTTTCGACCTGGCTGTCGATAAGTGTTAGAATTAAAGGAGTGTATGTCAGCAATTTTTCTTGAGAGCATTTTTGTTCAAAGAATTTGGCGAATCGTGAATTCCGTTTTGCTTGGATTCATTTTGTCTTTCCTGGCTTCTTGTACGCCGACCATCATTGGTGAGCGACCTTCCACCAAAGCATTGCAAGCTGCCCGGGCCAACGCCCGTGGAAGCGCACTGCGCTGGGAACCTGAGGTGTCGATTACAAATCTTCAAGCTTTGGGGGTCGGCTGGCAACTCAGCACGGAGCAGGTCAGCGGAGTGCGGGTCGAGTTTTTTTCGGGACCCGGTTGTGAAGTGAGCATCGATTCCAATTTGACCTTTTCAGGTGCGATTCGTAACGCGAATTTTACCGCTCTCACAGACGGGGTCTATTCGTTTCGAGTGGTGACCATGCTGATGTCCGGCGGCGAGAATCTTTCGCTCTGCTCAGCCCCCATGGAAGTGGATACCCGGGAGCCAAATGCTCCGGGCTCCCTTGCCTGGCATGGTGGAATCACATCTTCAAGCACTACGCTCGTTGCGGATTGGGTGAAAAGCAACAGTACCGATGTGGTTGGTCAAACGATCCGTTTTTTTCAAGGTGCCGGTTGTTCGGGGAGTGCGGTTTTTACCGAATCTCTCGGACCCTCGAGTGTCAGTGCCAGTTTCGGCGGAGGGGTGGATGGCGGGACCTACAGCTTTTCCGTAACCACCAGAGATGGTGCGGGAAATGAGACCGTTGCATGTTCCGGTGGAACGACCGTGGTGCTAGGTCCATCGCCATCGCCTACCGCTCCTTCCAACTTGGTCGCAGCCGGTGGCCAATCGCATGTGGATCTTACCTGGAGTGCTGCGAGTGGAGAGGGTCTCATCACCTACCGGATCTATCGATCCACTTCGCTTGATGGTGCTTTTGAGACCCTCGAAAGCGCACATCTCGGCACGAGTTTTAGCGATTTATCCGTGACCAATGGAACGACTTATTATTACTTTGTGACCGCAAATTTTGGGGCAGAGCAGAGTGATGCCACCAGCACCGTATCTGCACGATCGATTTCAACCTTTGGAATCACGGGGGTCATTGTCAACAATGAAAGCGGACCCTCGGCGCTGAGGGTGTCTTGGGGAGCCGCAATCGGTGCCGATCGCTACACTGTCCAGTTCCGAAACGACTCCGGATCCCATACCGGCGTGCAGGAGAACGTATCCTCACCTCACATCATTACCGGTCTGACCCCTGGAGCGCCTTATCATGTGATGGTGGTGGCCAGGAACACGGTTGGATCCGGGGCCTCCGTGAATGCCACAAGCGAGGTGGTGGGAACACCGATGAGCAGGCCCGGAATTTCCTCTGTGAATCCTTTATCTCCTGGCAGCTTGTCGGTGATTTGGAACGGGGGAGCGGGAGCAAGCGGGTTTTCTTTGAAATATCGAATTCCGTCCGAAACCGAGGGGACTGTGATCGGCAGCGCTTCATCTCCGGAAATCGTGACCGGGTTGAGCCCGGATACCGAGTATCGAATCATGGTCACCGCGAGTAACTCCTCCGGTTCCCTTGATGCGGAGGGTGAATTTGGTGCGCGAACCCTGATCCCGGAGGCACCTGCTTTGGCCTCTGCAAGCATTTTGAATCAAAACCCGAGCCCCATTACCGGATTTTTGTTAAGCTACGGGGAAATCACCGGAAGCTACGAGTCCTATTGCATTCTTGAAAACGACACCGACGTAGGACACTGCGCATGGACCAATGGTACCCTTCCCGGAATTTTTGCGGTGAGCAATGTCGAGAATGCAAAGAGGCTTTCGATATGGATCAAAGATGGCTATGGGCAACATAGCGTTAGAAGGGACACAACAAACGTGGTCGCTTTTCAAAAGGAGCTCACGCAGTCCTTGATCACGGCGGGGGAGGCCCATACCTGCTCGATCGTGCTGGGTAAGGTCTGGTGTTGGGGAAAACTCCTGAGGGGATCGGAGATTTTTGGGGGATCGGAAGTCTTTGTCGCTCCGAGTCCCGAGGTGATTTCCGGATTTGAAAACCCTGTGGCAGTCGACGCGGGAGCGGGTTTCACCTGCGCGCTCAAATCCGATGGAAGCGTTTTTTGTTGGGGTGCGGCTCCTTCGCTCGGGAGCGGAGCCTTTCTTGACATGGCAGAGCCCTCGCCCGTGTGGGACATCTCAAATGCCATAGCGATTTCCGCAGGGAAAAATCATGCATGTGCTCTCCTTCAAAATGGTACGATCAAGTGCTGGGGAAGTTCGGACTCAGGGCAGGTCGGATCAAACGTGCTGGGCTCGTATCCCACGCCGGTGCAGGTGCCTGGAATTCAAGGGGCCATCGGAATTGCGGCGGGAGGCTCCCATACCTGCGCCTTGCTCGCCGACCGAAAGGTGAAATGCTGGGGACGCGGAGCCGAGGGACAGCTTGGCAACACTGAACTTGGAAATCTGGACTCCCCGAATCCTGTCCTGGTCTCCGACGCCGGGAATGCGATTTCAATTTCGGCGGGAGACTCGCACACCTGTGCGGTCAGGGACGGTGGTTCCGTGAAATGCTGGGGAAGTGATTCCTTGGGCCAATTGGGATCGGGAAGCGAATCCGGGGATTTGGTGTCGGCCGGATGGAATCATTCTTGTATCCTCACCGATCAGGGGACAGTACGGTGTTGGGGGGATAATTCTCATGGACAACTCGGAGGATTGGCACAAGTCGATCCCGTTGGAGTGAGTGGTGTGGAAAATGCCATAGCCATTGCAAGCGGGGCCCATCACAGCTGTGCGGTTCTTATGGATGGGAACGCACGATGTTGGGGCTTTGATCAGGGGCAGTTGGGATACACTTATGAAACCATTCGCGAGATTCCAAGCCCTTTGGTCGGAGAAACTGTTCAGGTTGCTTATCCGCCCATGCTCAGCTCCGCAACGATCACCAATTCCAATCCGACCAACAGTCGGCAATTCAGTTTGAGTTATGGCGATGTCATTGGCGGACCCGAGAAGATCTCTTATACCCACTACTGCATTCTTGAGAACGAAGGGGATATCAGTGGTTGTAATGATGAGAATGGACGAAATTGGTCGGAAGGCCAACTTCCCCAGACATTTCAAGTGAGCAACAATCAGGGTGAAAAGGTGCTTTCCATCTGGTTGGCTTATGCCGAGGATAATCGTCCCTCGCGAACCCGCCAAAATCCCAGGACGGATACAAATTCCGTGAGTCTTGCGGATGTTCTTCCGTCCTTGATGTCGGCGACCATTACCAACTCAAATCCCTCAAAAACAACGGGGTACAATTTAAGCTACACCGGGATCTCGGGCTACCTGACCCACTACTGCATCCTTGAGAACAATCCGAATGTCGAAGCCTGCACTTGGGTTCAGGGGCAACTTCCGGCCTGGTTTGAGGTGAGTGCCAGTGAGAATGAAAAGGTGCTTTCGATCTGGGTGAAGGACAACCTGGATCGGGTCAGCCCCAGGGTGGATACGAATTCGATTCCCTATCAAAAGCCCGTCCTGCCTTCCATTGTCTCGGCAGGTTATGGCAAAACTTGCGTGATTTTGGGTGGAAGCATTCGTTGTTGGGGAGAAAATTGGGCGGGCCAGTTGGGAGACGGCACCCTCACGTCTTCGAACGCACCGGTCGTTGTAAGCGGAATCGAGGCGGCGGTGGCGATTTCAGTCGGGGGTTCCCACTCTTGCGCACTTCGTTACGATGGAAGTGTCTGGTGTTGGGGCAGAAATCATGATGGTCAGCTCGGAATTTCACCGAATGTAGGGTCGAATGTTCCGGTTCAAGCGATGTCGAGCGGGAATGCGACGGCGATTTCAGCGGGTCAAGATCATACCTGTGCGCTGATTCCATCCGGCAAGGTACTCTGCTGGGGTCAAAACTCTTTCGGAGTATTGGGAGATGGAAGCACCACTGACTCGAGCGAGCCGGTGGAGGTGAGCGGGATCACGAATGCGGTCTCGATTTCATCGGGCTCGTATCATGCCTGCGCTGTTCTCTCAAACGGTGGCGTTAAATGTTGGGGGCGTAACTACTCGGGACAGCTTGGAAACGGATCCACTGTGGATTCGAACATTCCGGTTGAGGTGACCGGGCTTTCAAACGTGATCGCGGTCTCTGCGGGGTTTAGTCATTCCTGCGCCTTGCAAAGAAGCGGTCTCATCCGATGTTGGGGTGCAAATGATTCGGGTAAGCTTGGAACCGGATCCCATGCCCCATCCTCTGTGCCCGCCAGTGTGGCAATCGGGGTCTCGAATGCGGTGGCGGTTTCTTCCGGATCCAATCACACCTGTGCCTTGCTTTCAGATCAAACCGTGAAGTGCTGGGGATCTCAATTCTCATTAACCCCGGGCGAGGTTTCCGGCATCACCCATGCAACCGGGGTCTCAGCGGGTTATCAACACACCTGTATTTCCCTTTCGGATGGAAGCATTCGGTGTTGGGGATTGAATACCTCAGGTCAGCTGGGAGACGGGGTGAGCCTTTCCTCAGCGGATTGGGGTTATGTGAACGGGGTTCAAAATCCGGTCTCAATTTCGGTAGGTTCGGGTTTTTCCTGTTCTGTGTTCTCAGACGGAGTATCAAAGTGTTGGGGTTATGGTGGCTCTGGAGCTCTTGGAGTCGGATTCGGATATTCGAACAAATACACACCGCAATCGGTGCTTGGAATCACCAATGCGGCTAAGGTTTCAGCCGGGGGAGCCCATGCCTGTGCTGTGTTGGCGGATGGCAGTGTGTGGTGCTGGGGGTCAAACTCCACAGGTCAGCTGGGAAATGCATCGAGTTTCTCCCCGGTTCCGTCTCAAGTCACGGGAGTTGCAAATGCAGTGGGAATCGCAGCGGGCGACCATTATGACGGGCACACATGTGCTTTGATTTCGGATGGGACGGTGAAGTGTTGGGGTTCCAATCAGTTTGGTCAGCTCGGAGACGGGACTACAACCAGTTCAAACAGTCCGGTCTCCGTTTCATCCCTTGGCAATTCAATATCGATTGCGGCTGGAGGTTCTCACACCTGTGCCTTGCGCTCGGGTGGCGATGTGGTGTGCTGGGGGCTGGGTTTCACGGGGAATGTTGAAAAAGGGCCTGGGGGAGTGCCGATCGGGAATCCCTATGTCCCGATGGCGGTGGGGGGGGTCTCAAATGCCGTTGCGATCACCGCAGGGAGCACTCATACCTGCGCCCTTCTTAACGGAGGAGCTATGAAATGTTGGGGGAGCAACCAATACGGGCAACTTGGAGACGGCACGCTCATGGGATCCTCTATTCCGGTCGATGTGGTCGGGATCACCAATGCGGTGGCGATTTCAGCGGGTTCTTCGCACACATGTGCCGCGCTCTCCAACGGAAGGGTTCAGTGCTGGGGATGGAATGAATCAGGCCAACTTGGAAATGGGGCGACTGCAAACTCTCCGATCCCCGTCCTGGTTTCCAACGTTTCCAACGCAGTGGCAATTTCTGCCGGATATGGCCATACCTGTGCGACTCTCGAGAGCGGCTTCATTCGCTGTTGGGGGATGAACTACGCCGGGCAATTTGGGAATGGTATGCCAACGATTTCCTTGTCGAGTCCAAGAAACCAGGTTCGTGGTCTCGATCTTGACTCGAGCTCTCCATTGAGCTCCCTTCAGGTACTCAACTCCACTGCCATTGTCGGGTCTGCCGTCAATATTCAAGTCCAGCTTACTCAGCCTTCCGGCGAGCCGTGGTCCGGCGTTACACCTTTGATTGCGGCGACGGATACCGGCAACACCAATTCGTCTTCCTGCACGGAGACCGATTCAACCGGGCAAGCGACCTGCACTCTCAGTTCCAACTTCGCAGAGCAAAAGGAAGTCTGGCTTCTCTGGCCGGTCCAAGTCAGGGCGGAAGTCCCCGCAAATGGAAAAGTAACATTCACTCCGAGCTCCTATCAGCAGGTTCGGTTCAATACCAATCCAACTCTGAAACAAGGGATTTGCTCGGAAACCCCGTACGCTCTGAGTGCGGTGGATGCATTCAACAACCCGGTGCCGGCATCCTCGACCATCGGGATCGAAGTAGGATCAACCTCGGGTGGGCCAATGTTGTTTGCCGACCCGCAATGCACGGTCGGGCTCGGAGGGGCCATTATGATTCCTGGAGGAGCGACGTCATCGGTGTTTTATATGAAGGGCAATTATAGCGGAGTGTTTTCTTTGCCTTGGTCTTTCACCGGGGGAGATGTTCAGTATTGGATGACGACGGTGGTGCCGTGACCCTCATAAACTGGCCGCGATCGCTGTTGGTGTAAATGGATGTAGCGCTCTTTTCTCCAGTCATTTCGGCACATTTTTTGACTGATTAGGGCCATGAAATACAGCTGCCCCGATCCAAAGTGCCCCTCACGGGATTTGCACGGTCCTGATTCCGAACACATCATTCGATTTGGGACATTTTTTAGAAAATCAGACAGTCGCCACATCGACCGCTTTCGATGCCAAGTCTGCAAGGGAACCTTCTCCCGGTCGAGCTTTTTGCCAAACTACCATCAGAAAGCGAGACGCATTACTCAACCATTGAATGAACTTCTCTGTTCCGGGGTTTCCCAGAGACGCGCTGCCATGCTTCTCGGTGTGGCGAGAACCACCATCTCAAGGCGTGTACGATATCTTGCAGAAAAGGGGCGGCGACGGAATGAGAGACACCTTCACTACCTTGAGCGTCACCCTGCAATGGAGCTCCAGATTGATGATCTTGAAACGCATGAGCACACAAAGTGCAAGCCTCTCAGTGTTTCGCTCGTGGTTCAGGCAAAGACCAGAAAAATCCTTGGATTTCGGGTATCCCGCATGCCTGCAAAGGGCAGACTCTCCAAAATCGCCCTTGAAAAATACGGTCCAAGGCCGGATGAGCGAAAGGCCGGATGGGCCAATCTTTTGTCCTCGGTAAAGGCTTATGTATCTCCAAGTGCCACCATCACTAGCGATGACAATCCCAACTATCCGAAGGTGGTCCGCAGATGTTTTCCGGATGCGACTCATGTAACCGTGAAGGGGGGACGTGGTGCGATTACCGGACAGGGAGAATTAAAGAAGCTAAAATTCGACCCGATTTTTTCGCTGAATCATACCTGCGCGATGCTCAGGGCGAACCTTAACCGTCTCTTCAGGCGCACATGGTGCACGACCAAAACCATCCAAGGACTGATTAATCACCTGACCATTTATGTGGCTTTTCATAACCGGAGGCTTACGAAGTTTGATCCCGATTTTGAGCCGGCTGTCAGTCCGGCAACAGCGATCGCTGCCAGTTAATGATCCTCAACTCACCCCCGAAGATGCCAGCCCCGGGGCTTTGTGAAGGCAAGAATGCCCAGGGTGGACAGGGTGGCTCCGAGGCCTGAGTTTTTTCGGCCGGCCCACGGAAGATAGGGGCTTACGCGGTCACAGCAATTCACATACGCAGTCCCCGAATCAACCCGTGCAAGAATGCTTTTCGCTCGCTCCATATTGGTAGAGTATACCGCAGCGGTGAGCCCATAATCCGTATCATTCATGAGTCCGATCGCTTCTTCGTCATCTTTGACCCTCATGATGCCGATGATCGGGCCAAAGCTCTCCTCCCGCATGACATTCATGCTGTGATTCACATCAATGAGCGCTGTGGGTTCGAAAAAAGCACCCGGGCCCGGAATCCGTTTTCCACCGGCCAGGATCTTTGCACCTTTTTTCACCGCGTCCTCGATCTGTGCTTCAAGGAACGAAATCTGGGAAGGTCTGGTCAGTGAGCCTTGCTGGAAGCTGCGATCGGTCGGATCTCCGGCTCGAAGCGCAAGGGTTTCATCCTTGAAGTGGCGAATGAATTCGTCGTAAACGCGCGCGTGGACATAAACCCGCTCTACCGCGCAGCAGCTCTGGCCATTGTTGTAGAAGCATCCCTCGACCACCGCGTTTGCGGTTTTCTTAAGTTCGGAAACCTCATCGGTCACATAAAGAGGATCCTTGCCCCCGAGTTCAAGTCCGATGGGCACGAGCTTTCCTGCAACTTTTTCGGCAATCAAGCGACCGGTCTTGTAGCTACCGGTGAAGAAATACCCGTGGAGGGGAAGTTTCAGGAGTTCCTCACCTGCCTGTGCACCGCCAATCACCGCGGTGAACAAATCTTTCGGGACTCCGGATTCATGAAGAAGGCGCTCGATGTGAAGGCCTGTGAGGGTGGCAAATTCCGAGGGTTTGTACAAAACCGCATTTCCCGCAAGAAGCGCCGGAATGAAAACATTCACCCCCACAAGATAGGGATAATTCCAGGCTGAAATGTTTGCGATCACGCCCAAGGGGTCATGGGTGATGATCTCCTGCATCCCTCCATCAGTACGCACGGGATTCGGAGCGAGGGTGGTTTGGGACTGCTCCAGGAAGAATCGGATGCGGTTCCGCGCGCCACTCAGCTCATTGTTTGATTCCTGAATCGGCTTGCCGACCTCAAGAGTCAGATCGCGGGCAAGCGTCTCTCGCTCTTTTTCAAGAAGATCATGGAAATTCTTGATGCACTTCAAGCGGTCTTCCATTGTGGTCTTCTTCCAAGCGCTTTGGGCGAGGACTGCGCGATCTAGCTTTGCCTTGATATCAGGCGCGCTTGTCTCAGGGATTTCGCGAAGGAGAGTTCCGGTTGCGGGATTCAGGATTTTCATTTGAGTTGCTCCAAAAAATAATCAAGAAGGGGGTTCGGGTCAACCACGACCGGTCCGAGGGTGTGTGAGAACTCCGGATGCCATTGGACTCCAAAGACGGGGAGCGCAGTGTGATGAAACGCTTCAATCAGCCCGTCTTTCGTGCAGCGGGCATCAACGTGAAGATCCCGACCCAAGGTCTTGACCCCTTGGTGATGGACCGAGTTCACGGTGAGGCGATCCTGCTGGTAGATTCTGGCAAGCAGGCTGTCTTTGGTGCATTCGACCTCATGAAAAATCCGGTCGTATTTTTCAGCATTCCTGTGTTCGACGGGTGTCCCAGTTTGAAGGGCAAGGTCTTGGTGCATCGTGCCCCCAAAATAAACATTCAGAAGTTGAAACCCGCGGCAGATTCCAAAAACCGGCTTTTTGTTTTTTATCGCCCAATCCAGAATCGAAAGCTCGTACGCATCCCGGTGCGGATCCCCGGGCCAACGACCGTTTTCGATCGGTGTCTCGCCGTAGCTTGAGGGCGCGATGTCTGCTCCCCCTTGAAACACAAACCCTTGCATCTCAGAAAGAAAGGGCGCCAGCTGATCCTTTGGCAAATCCGGAATGAGGATCGGCATGATGCCCGTTCTTGAAAGAAATCGGCTCATGTCATGTTCAAGGTAGCTCAGCTGCTTGTGTCCGAAAACGACACGCGCGGGATCCGGATACATGAAGCAAGCACTCACCCCTATCCGAATCATGAAATTGCCTTTTGATAGATCTGTTCAAAATCAGAACGGGTGACCGGGCGCTCGTTCGAGCCGTGGCAGGGATCGGCTGCGGCGAGATCGGAGAGTCTTGAAAGGTGGCTTTCATTTACCTTGAGATCCTTCAAGGATGCCGGAATGCCAAGCTTCCGGTTGAGTTCCCGCAACCAGGCAATGAAGGTCTCGGCACCCGGGTTTGCGATCCCGATGGTGCTGGCAATCGTTTTCATGCGGGCTTCCGACACCGGAGAGTTGAACTCCATTCCAAAAGGAATCATGACTGCGTTCGCAAGTCCGTGATGCATGTCCACCACGGTTGAAAGCGGGTGGGCAAGCGAGTGAACGATGCCAAGGCCTTTTTGAAATGCGGTCGCCCCCATGAGGGCACCCATCATCATGTCCGCGCGCGACTCAAGTGTCGGAGCAAGGGTTGCCGTTTCCAGGCTTCTTGCAATCAGGCGAATTCCCTCAAGCGCCACTCCATCACAAAGAGGCGAGTAGCCTTTTGCGAGGTATGCCTCAACGCAATGAGTGAGGGCATCCATTCCAGTGGTCGCGGTCACCATTGCCGGAAGTCCCATGGTGAGCTCCGGATCCGCAAAAACTTTCTTGGCCATGAGTTTCGGCGAAAAAAGGATCTTTTTTTCGTGGGTCACATCATCTGAAATCACAGTCGAGCGCCCGACTTCGGAGCCGGTGCCGGAAGTGGTCGGAGCAGTCACGAAATAGGGAACAGGACCTGTGACAAAACGGTCCCCCCCTTTTGCGTCGTCATACTCGAACAGATCAAGCTCGTGGTGGGCTTTCAGCGCAATCGCACGCGCTACGTCCATGCTGGCGCCTCCACCGAAGCCCACAATCGAGTCACACTGGCTTTTGTGAAATTGCGCGACGCCTGCCAGGACATTGGACTTCACGGGGTTCTTTGCGATTTCGGAGAAGACTGCCACCGAAACTCCGGCGGCCTTCATGTGGGAGAGCACCTTTTCAAACACAGGGAGCTTCACCAGGCCCGGATCCGAAACCAGCAGGGCCCGCTCGAGGCCTTGCTCCTTCAGATGGGTCCCGAGTTCATCGATCACGCCGCGGCCGAAGCGAACGGAAGTGGGGAAGTTGTATGGATAGCGCTGATTTGGTTGAAAGCTCATGGGATTCTCCTGATTGTGAATTTGCGTGCACCTTAGATGATCTCGAAATACCTTTTGTATTCCCAGTCGGTAACAGCCTTTGCATGCTGACGACACTCCCACTCGCGGGTTGCGGCAAAGTGGGTGACGAATTCCTCGCCGAACAGCTCGTGCGCGATCTCGGAATTCTTGAAGTTCTGAGTGGCGTTCCATAGGTTGGCAGGCAAGGAGCCGTTCGAGAGATCACGATACCCATTGCCAACCGTAGGCTTTGTGGTGAGTTTCATTTTCTTTTTGATGCCATAAAGTCCTGACGCGAGCGATGCGGCATGCGCAAGATACGGGTTCGCATCACTTCCGACCACTCGCAGTTCGATTCGAGTGGATTTTGATCCGCCCGGGAGCGCGCGAATGCAGGTGGTGCGATTGTCAATCGCCCAGGTGATCGTGGTCGGAGCCCAGGCTCCCTCGACCAATCGTTTGAATGAATTGATCGTAGGCGCATACATGGGGAGCACATGAGGCATGCAGTGGAGTTGTCCTGCAATGTAGCTCTCCATGAGGGGGCTCATTTTGGTTTTGGATTTTTCATCAAAGAAGAGGTTCTTTTTCTCATCCCAAAGACTTTGATGCAAATGGCCCGAGCATCCCGGCAGGTTTTGATCGATCTTCGCCATGAAGGTCGGCATGATGCCGTGACGAAGGCCGATTTCTTTCACTCCGGACTTGAACAGCACCGCGCGATCCGCGGATTCCAACACGTCCGCATACAGAATCGCGGCCTCAAGCACGCCAGGTCCCGTTTCGGTGTGCAATCCCTCGAGCGGCACCCCGAACTTCATCATGAGGTCATAGATTTCATTCAAGAACCCGGAGTTCTTTGCCATCCGAAGAAGCGAATATCCGAACATGCCGGGCGTGAGGTGAACCGGTTTGTTGAAGTTTCGTACGTTAAGCTCCTCGGTGGTCTCGCGGAAATTGAACCACTCAAATTCCTGGCCGAAGTACGCCTTGAATCCGGCCTTCTCTGCCTGTTGGTTTACGCGCTTTAGGAGGCTCCTTGGACAGATCTCAAGATCAAAGTCGCCAAGGAAAAACGACACATCCTGATCCCAAGGAATCGTACGGTAGGTTCCAAGGTCCAGTTTGGCCACGGCATCGGGGTAGCCGGTGTGCCAGCCGGTGTATTTCATGCCATCGTAGGCGAGGTCACTTGAGTCCCATCCGAAAACCACGTTGCAAAACCCGAAACCCCCATCGAGGAGGCTCGTGAACTTGTCCTTGTGGATGTACTTGCCCCGAAGAATTCCGTCGATGTCGGTGATCGCAACCTTTACTTTCGGGTTCGGGGATTTTTTTACAGCGTCCAGGATGTCTTTGGGTTTCAGGTTCATGGTGCCTCCATAGGGGATCGGATTTTGAGTAAGAAATGCGCGAAAATCACAATTCCAAGATAAATGAATCCAAGTTTCAAATTGAAAACAAACATCGAAACCAGAGCTGTGATCGCAATCAAGAGCGCGAAGGCCTGGGATGCGGGGTATAGCGGCGCTTTGAATGGGCGATGCAGATCCGGCTCGGACCAACGGAGTTTGAAAAAAGACACAAGAGAAAGAGCGTAGAGCGTAATCGCGCCGAAGCAAGCAATGGTAATGATCTCGGCCGTTTTGCCGGAATAAAGAGCAAGGAGTCCGATCGCGGCGTTTGCGATGAGTGCCAAGGCCGGGGTTTTGAATTTCGGATGGATGGCTCCCAAAACTCCCGGCAAGTGACCTGCGCGCGCAAATTCAAGCGTCACTCGACCCGCGGCCAGGATGAGTCCGTGAAAAGAGGCGATCAATCCAAAAAGGCCGATCGTCAGAAGCAGGTGGTAGAGAAGATGTTCTTTTCCCACAATGTGCGAAAGTGCAAGCGGGAGTGGGGAGTCAGAGGTGGTGTCGGATCCGGCCACCGGATAGACAATGGCTTCCCATCCTGCGACTCCGACGGACGAGACAAACGTCAGAATGCAAAGCACGACCAGGGTTGCGATTGAGCTTCCAAAGCCAAGCAATATGTTGCGCTGAGGATTTCTCGTTTCTTCCGCGACGTTTGCAACTCCCTCGATTCCAAGAAAGAACCAGATCGCAAAGGGGATGGAGGCGAAGATTCCGGTGATTCCGGCAGGGAGTGCGTTTCGGGCAAGATTTTGCGCCTCAAAATGAGGGAGGGTGACCCCGGAGAAAATAAAAAGCTCGGCCACTGCAAAGACTGTGATGAAAAGTTCAAAGCGCGCGGCAGCCCTTACACCCACAATATTGAGCGCGGTAAAGAGAAGAAATGCGAGAGTCGAAATGAGGAGGATCGGAAGGCCCGGAAAAAACTCGTGAAAGTAGGCTCCAATGGCAAATGCGATTGCAGGTGGCGCAAAGAGGAACTCGATCACCTGTGCGACTCCTGCGAGGTAGCCCCACTTCTGCCCGAGCGCCCGGGTTGCATAGTCAAAGCCTCCGCCTGCTTTGGGAATTGCGCAGGCAAGCTCGGTGTAGCTGAAGGTGAAGAACACATACATCAGCATGATGAAGAGAGTCGAGATCGCAAGGCCCAGGGTCCCGCCCACTGGAAGGCCGAGATTCCAGCCGAAATACATTCCCGAAATCACATAGCCCACTCCCAAGCCCCAAAGCATTACGGGCCCAAGGGTTTGCGTGAGCGTTGGATTCTGCGTGAGATTTTGTTCCGAGATCATGAACTCCCCTGTCATGAACTGCTCTGCCATCACTTCAAAGTGGCGTCCTCTAGAGGATTCGAACCTCTGACCTTTAGCTCCGGAGGCTAACGCTCTATCCAGGCTGAGCTAAGAGGACGCAAATTTCAGCCGTTGCGGGAGGGTACCATTGTTTGCTGCTAGGGTAAAGGAAGCGAACTGGTCTCATTGAGTGGGCATGGATCAGGAGCGGCCCAGAGTCATGTCTTTGAATTTATGGATGTTTAAGGGTCATTTCTCGACGGAAATGACGAAAAAAGGTTCGGAAGGGGGGGCTTGGAGGCAAATTGGTCCGGATTCATAAGGTAAACCTCGACTGACCAAAGACCGTGCCCACTCAAAGTAGCCAGTTGGCACAATGAATTCCATTTACAGTCCGCCACCACTCCGATAGGTACAGGCGCATGAAAAATTTGTTCCTGACATTTCTGATTGTCCAGTTCCTGAATGTTCAAATCCAAAGCGCTTTTGCCACAGAAGGCGTGAGTCAGTTTCAAGCGGCTGAAGCTGGCGCTCCGGTTGCTCTTCTTCAAGCGAAGCTCAGTGAGCGCTTGCAGGGCATGGGGGAGCGGGCGCAGATGCGTTTGGCTTACCGCTTGTTTAAAATCAATATCAAGCTCAGGAATCGTGTTGCAGGAATGAGTGAAGAAACCTTTCAAGAGCGGATGAATGGTGCCGTGGTTCCGGAGAGCGAACAGACTTCGGAGGATCAAGAGATTGCGACCGGGATGAGCGAGTTGGACGGGGTGGATGTTCTTTCCGACGGTTTGAGTTCCGCGGGAGAGGCTCGATTCGGCAAGGTTGAGGCCCCGCAAGTTTCAAAAGCGGAGGTCCTGCGCGGCGCAGATACTCTTCTGATCTCGCTTGGTGCAAAATCGCTTGATTCCAATCGGCTCGAAAAAGTTTCGTATGCGGATTTCAAGGAGTCCTTGAATCGGGATGTGGGAACGGTGATTTTGAAAATTATTTTGTCGTTACTCGTTTTGATGATGGGGCTTGCTGTGATTACGGTGGCGTTTGCTTATCTTCTTGCCTACGCGTTTGCAGGTGTCCTGGTGAGTGGAGCCTGGTTCTATTTTGTTTTATTCGGAACCTTGATCGGGGTATTTTTTGGAATCCGCGCCATCATCAAGGCTTCGATTGATCCAAGGAATGGTCGAGTTCCTTTAGCGCGGCTTCCTGCTTAGGGCTGAGCGGAGGGTCTGGTTCGTCAAACATGACCCCACGAAGGATCTCAAGGTAGAATCTCACATCGGTGAAATAAATCATTTTGATGCCACGATCCACGTCTTCCCGGTTTGAGTTTTTCAGTCCCTGATAAAGGCGATGGATTCCCACGCCTGACATCAGGCCCACCATGGTA
>CANGWP010000025.1 GCA_947457605.1 Bdellovibrionales bacterium
GCAAAAAAATCATCAAAGACAAATCTCTTGGCGTCAAAGGCGGCAATCGAGAGCGCGGCAAGGCCATTCTGAAATTCATTTGCCACTCGCCCGTCCACCGAAACAAAAGCCCACGTCGCATTGAAACGATCGTATTTGTTCAGCTCCAGGGCCGAAAACAGGTCAAGGGCTTTGGCTTCCGGGTGACTTGCATTAAAATCACGAATGTGCCGGTCCAGTTCAGGACTTGCCGGATAAAGCAGCTGGACCCGGGACGGCTCCGTGCTCCCCGCAAAGGCGGCATTGACCGGGACCAAGCAAAACAGAAACGCCATGAGCGCGCTCACAGTGAAAAACTTCATAAATACTCCCAAATTAAACCCAACTTGTGTTCGGGGGTGGTAGCACGGTACGGGACCACGTTCAATTTGAAACCAAACGATCCCGAAAGTAATCGGACTTTGTTCGTGATTTGGCAAGAAGGCTCTGTCTTGAACGGAATTTATAAACTCTTTTTATTTAACTGCCCGACACTCTGGATTCGTGAGAATGGAATCCGACGAGAGCCCGGGAATTCCTTTCGATCCCTACTCCCCCAACTCTTTCAGGGGCACATACTTCAGCATCTTCGAGTGCGTGGCCTTGAGATCAAGCTTAGGAGCCACTCCCGCCTTCCTCGCCTCACGCCATCGAAGCGCACACAAACACCACTTATCGCCAGGTTTAAGCCCCGGGAAGCTCCACTCGGGTGCGGAACAGAGGCCGCAAGCGAGCATGCCGACCGAAAGCACTACGAAGATTGGTTTCATAAAGGAGTACCCCATCAGGGACCATTCTTAAGCGCGAATTTCAGTCCTTGTCCTGCCCGTCGTCGCTGTCATCGCCATCGTCCGGAATCTGGGGCTTGATGTAGTCGCGCTTGCAGCGAAGACTGTCGCGCCAGCTTTGAGTGCCCTTTTGCACGTAGTCCGAATAAAGAATCGTTCCGAGCTCTCTCACCACTTGGGCCTCGTTTGAGAAAAGTCCGTATTCGCGGTTCAAGGTAAGGCTTGTGGTCGAACCATTCACCGAACCCACCCATGCGCGCTCGCTATCCACCAAGATCGCCTTGGAATGAAGGTAGCCGGGACGCCCCCCGATCGGGATGCTCGCATTGAAGGTTTTGGTATGGATCCCCGCCGCATCAAACTCGCCATAGGTTTGATTCCACTGCTCGACCTGACGGGGTTTTGGACGACCAAACGCGCACGCACTTGCAACCATGATGAATACCTTTACCCCGCGCTTTGCCGCACGAACCAGTGCCGCATTGTAATCCGGGTTCTTCAGGTACTGATTTTGGAGCTGGATCGTTTTTCTGGCTGAGTCAATGAATGCCACAATCGGGTCCAGCGACAGCGGACTGATGGTCACGCGTCTTGCTTCGGGGGTTCGAAGGACTGCGGCCACATCGATCCTTTTCCCTGCCACATCGGCATCAAAAACCTTTTGAATGGTTTTCACCACATCGGGGTCGCGGGAAACGATCGAATAGTCACGGTTGCAGACCGAGGGACTCTCCGCTTCATCACAGAAGCTCGAAGTATTGAAATTTCCCGTGCTCATCAGGATGATGTTTTTGTCGACGATGATGATTTTTCCGTGTTGAAAGCAATTGCTATCGGGAATCCCGCAAAGACCTTTGTCAAAGGGTACATATTTGCCGCCGTTCTTTCGAACAAAAGCAACGAATGACTTCTGTTCCACGCACTTCGCCTCATCCCCGGCCGTGATCGGCTTGAACACCAGGCAGGGATCGGATACGGGTCTTGGCTCCTGAACAATTCGAACCTTCACCCCTCTTTTGATGGCGCTCTTCAACGCATTCAGAATTTTGCTATTCTTCATCGAATAAATTTCGATGTCGATCGAGGATTTTGCGCTGCTGATCAGCTCAAGATGGGGAGCCCCCTTGACGTTGTCATAGAGCCGGTCGAGGACTTGCCCCACCGCCGAGGGCGTTGAACCTGAAAAAACAACCGCAACTAAAAGGAGCCGGACCAATCCCATCATTCGATTTCTCATTCCACACCCCGCACCCATTTCTGCCAGATGCAGCATGAGGATTCAAGAAATCATTTTCTTTCATTGATTTTTTTCAAGCCAATGAAATCATTATGTATTTTTTTACAAAAACCGCTTACTTGGACTTCTTTTCTTTGATCTTTGCCGCACCCAGAATGAGCTGAATCGTCATCTCTTCACGAACGCGGAATTCAAAGTTCGACTTCTCGCGAGGGTTGGAATCGAAGCGATCCTGAAGGACTTGGGTTTCCACCCCGTAACCCTTTGCCATCTTGGTCATTTCAGACTCCATATCGGCAGGCTTCACCTCAACTTTTTCTTTCTTGGCAATGGCATCAAGCAGGATCCCGGCACGGACCTGGGTTTCCGCACGCTTTTTGAAATCTTCAAGCTGACTCACAATCGCGGACTGAACCATCTGATCATTGAATCCATAGCGCTTGAGCTCATTTGCATAGTCATCGGCAAGGGCACGAATCTGGCTGTACACAAGGGCCTGTGGAACTTCAAAAGAGTTCTTCTCGATCAACTTCTCAATCATGTGATTGCGAAGTTGATTGTCGACTTCCTCTTTTTTACCCTTGGAAAGACGCTCGCGGGTCTTGGTTTCGAAATCCGCAATCCCTTCGTAGCCGAACTCTTTTGCAAGCTCCTCGGTCCACTCTGGAAGTTTCTTTTCCTTCACTTCGCGAACATCTACGGTGTACTCGGCTTCTTTTCCGGAAAGGTTCTGATCCCGATAGTCGGAAGGATAGGTCATCTTGAAGGTCTTGTTTGCACCCGGCTTAACACCCACGATGCCCGCTTCGAACTCGGGCATGAGCTGTCCGCTTCCAAGCTCAGCCGCACGATTTCCGCTCAACTCGGGGTTCGATTCGAAGCCGGATTGGGTTTTCACCTTTCCTTCATATTTGAAATCGACATGATCGCCCATTTTTGCGGCACGCTCTACCGGTGTGAGCTCGGCCTTGCGATCGAGCAAGCTCTTTTTCACTTGTCCGAGATCATCAGCAGTCACTTCTTCGGAGTTCTTCTCCAGAGAGAGCCCCTTGTAATCCTTCGGCTCGACTTCTGGTACGATTTCGACTGTTGCCGTGAATGAAAGCGACTCGCCATCATGAATGTGAATGTGGTGATGCTGGTGGCCTGCTTCGTCCTCGTGCCCGTGAGGAACGCCTTCGATCTGAGGCTCGCCCACGATGCGAAGCGGATGCTTTTTCAGAGCTTCGGAATAGGACTCGCTGATCAGGGTTTGAAGCGCGCGTTGCTTTACATCATCCGCGTAATACTGCTTCACCATGGTAAGAGGAACTTTTCCCGGGCGGAAGCCCTTCATGCTTGCGACTTTTTGGGTTTCAATGAATTTTTTCTCGACGGTTTTTGCAACTCGATCCGCAGGGATGGTTACGATGAATTTTTTCTGAATGGCCGACACATTTTCTAACTTAATCTGGGTTTCCATAAAGGTCAGGTATATACCAAACCCGCTCCAAAGTCAGCCCCTTTGCAGGCGCTGTCGGCCCCACAAGCTCGCGGCTTTTCGAGTGCAAAACGAGCTGCATTTCAGATGCTTTTCGTTGATTTTCACCGATTTGAAGGAGTGTTCCCGCAATCCCGCGCACCATCTGCTTTAAAAATCCGGTCCCCACCAAACGGACCCGTACCAGACCAAAACCGGATTCATTTAAATCCTGTCCCGGGTATTCCGGCATGGGGAGCCTCACGACCTCGGCCTCGAGAATCTCCCGAACCGTGCTCTTCATGGGTGGCGAACCGGCTGCCTGAAAACTCTTGAAATCATGCTCGCCCTTCAACATCAGTACCGCCTCATTCATGGCATCCACATTGAGCGTTTTTTGAATCCACCACGAAGTTTCCATCCACTGGGGAAGTGCGGTCGGGCCTTGCTGAAAAAAATAGCTGTACTGCTTTTTTGCGGCCGAGCGCTGCGCATGAAAATCATCGGCAACCCGGAACACCTCAATCACACGGATGTCGCGAGGGAGAAGCGAATTGAGTCCTTTTCTTAAAATTCCGGTGGTGAATCTTTCCGTAGGGAGAACGAAATGGGCAATTTGTCCTAAAGCATTCACGCCGGAATCGGTTCGACCGCTCCCCACGATGGTCACCGGAGAATCGGTCATTTTTGAGAGTGCCGCTTCGATGGTTTCCTGGATGCTCGGAAGTAGCGGAGATTTTTCAGGAACCCGGTTCTGCCGTTGCCATCCGCAGTATTGTTTTCCAAGATAAGCGAGTTTCAGAGCAAACTTCATTCAGATCTCAAAGAGGAATCCGGAATAAATTCCTGAGCGGGTCAACACCACTCCGGTTTGATTGAATGAATTTTGGTACAAATATTCGAGAAACAAATAGGTATGTTGCACACCGAGGGACACATAGCTATCCCGTGCGGTCGACTTGTCAAAAAAATCAAGAAGCAGAGAAGCTCCGATGTGGGTGACATAAGCAAAAGAATATCCGCGCTTGTCGGCAACATTGTCCTTACGAAATTCAGAGAAAAAAATCGGGCCGACACTTCCGCCAACGTAAGGTCTTAAGATTCGCAAAAGATTGAAACGATAAAATGCCCCGGCAAGTACGGGCACCTGGAGAAATGTGAAAGCGGTTTGGGAAGTGGTGGTCCCATTGAAAGCATAGGTAAGTTGCCCGTATCCCGTCGCAATGGATGCCCCGGTATCCACTCCAATCGCAAAACTCCCGAGATATTCCGAATGAAAGAGCTGCCGCTCATAATGGAGGGTGAACTCAGGCTTCCAATCACTGCCATATACTTGTGAGAAGGTTTTCCCGCCCGAAGTATTCACCACCTCAAGACCCGGACTCACGCCAAACATGAAACCAATCGCCTCTTTGATGGGAGGACGCTTTGGCTCTTTCATCTTTTCAAGTCCCGCTTGAACCCGCTGAATGACGCTTTCCTGCTCCTCAACCGGTGGAAGTTTCGCACGTTCCGATTCGGTGTAGCCATTACCGGTCGGTACAGCCTCAAGAGCTGATTTGACTCGGTCAATGTAAGGAGAACCCCCCTTGGACGCGGGCTTCGCGCCGAGCTTTTTTTTCATCTGCTCGGTGTAGCTCCCCTCATTGTCCGGTTTTGCGGAGTCTTCCTTTTCAAGCCTTGATTTTACCCGGTCAATGTAAGGCTGAACCGACTTCCCGGGTACATCCGCGGCTTCGGCACTCGGAACAAACTTGAGCGCAGTCCAGGCAAGAACCTGAAGCGGCGCAAGAGCCCGAAGTGCAAGCGATCTTACCCAGGGCTTGTCCCATGCCCACTCCGCGAGAGCGGGCGAATAGCGATAATATTTTTCGATGAACTTCCGCCCCAAAGAAGTTTTCGCAAGGATCTGATCGCGGAACCGCCTGAGCATCATGACGGGTGCCGCACGCCCATCCTGATAGGCTGCAGTCGCAATGAAGCACTTGCTCTCGGTCAAGACGCCTTGAACGGGCTGGGAGGTGATCCCGGTCAGATTGCAGGTCGGATCAAGAAGCGACACAATGCCCACATTGTTTTGTGCATAAATCCTGGCGGTATAGACGTTGTTTGATCCGTCTGTTGTATTGGTAAATCCCGTGACCGCTTGGGTTCCAAGAGAATTATCGACGTAGGAAACAATCTCGTTGGATGGAACCGAATTTGTGGTGAACGGGTTGTTATTGCTGATTCCACCAAGGAAAAGAAGATACTTAAGGTCCACTCCGGCACCCGTTGTGCCACTTCCAACTGTGGCTGCGTATTTTGAAGGGGTAATGTAGATCTGCCGGTCTCCCGGAAAATAAGCATCTGTCACGGCGGGACACGTGACCGTAGGGGGGATGCTCGTGATTCCGAGGGTGAAACTCGCAGTATCCGTATTCTCCCCCGCAACGGGGCCGGTGCTGATGAAATTGTCCACAACCCCGAAAGTGACCGAAATGGGTTGGGTGAGGGTTGCTCCACCCGCACCGAAATTCGTATAGTTCGTGCCACCCGAAAGATTGCAGAGGCTACCGGTAGCGGTAGCACAAAGATTGGTGATGGAAAACGAGACTCTCAAAACAGTACCAGCACTGTAGGTCGCGGAATAAAACCCACCCGCTCCCTGACACGCAGGAGAATTGCAGGAAGGAGGCGCCACATTGCCCGTTACGATCCCGGCTCCTGAAAGAAGGATCCCAGTGCTTGACCCACCCGTCGAAACGGTCACCACAATGTGCTGGCCGGAGGCCACTGTGAGATTCTTGTTTGTGCTCACGTCCAGCCAGATCAAATTGTCATCGTTGGAAGCGGTAGTGGTTAGAAACCTGTAGCCTTGGGTGGAATTGTAAAAAGCGGCATTGGAAGGAGTACCAGTATCACTCCCGCCGAAGTAAACCGTGTAATTCGCCTCTCCCATGTTGAACTGACGCAAAGGAGCGGGAGGATTGATCAAAACCGTGGCAAGAGCGGAGGAGGATGCGAACAAAAGAGGGAGTCCGGATGCAAGAATTCGCCTGCCCCCCCCCCTATTGAGCCGCAAGCGTTTCTCCTTTTTTGGAGTCCTTGAACCAACAAAGATATACCGCCCACCCCATGCTGCCGATCAAATACGAATACCCGGTCACAAAAAGAGTGATCTCTGGCGCCTGAATCACGCTCAAAATGAACACTACGGGAATCAAAAGAATCCACGCCTTCCCCTTGGATCGCCAATTGACCTCTTTGAATGAGGGGAACGGAACATTGCTGACCATGAGAAGCCCAAGAAGGCCGGAGAGTGCCAATGCAAATCCTTGCATCAAATTTGAATCAAGAGGCTGAAACTCGCTTTGCACCAGGACCGCAGTGACAATGAGGCCCGCGGAGGCTGGAGAAGGCATGCCTTGGAAATACCCTTTCCGGATTTTCTGAAGTTTGGTCGGATCTTTCTCTTCGGCACTCACATTGAAGCGCGCAAGCCTGAGCGCTGCACAGACCGCATAAAGAGCTGTTGCACTGATCCCGATCTGGAAATCCCGAAGATATGCCGAAAACATCAGCATTGCGGGTGCAATTCCGAAAGAGGTGAGATCTGAAAGTGAATCGTATTGAACCCCGAACGCGGAAGTGGCGCGGGCAAAGCGGGCGATCCGGCCATCAAGCGAATCACAAATCGCACCAATGATGATGAACCAGGCGGCTTTGGAGAACTCACCCTGAACCGAATGAACCATGGAGAGAAATCCGCAGACGAGATTCGCAGTCGTCACCAGATTCGGAAGGATGTAGATCTTCTTCATACTGGCTTCAACTATATCAGATTAATGCAGCGGAGCAAGGGAATCACCCCGTTCCAGCTCGATGGAGAACAGGGCTTGGTTTCAAGAGTCCGGCCTTCAATTTGACCTCGGCCTCCGAGGCCCTGAGATATCTTGGCCGTACTTGGATTGGATCCCGGAAGAGGCCTTGCTGAATTGCTTCAAATGCCAATTTTACGAGCGACTCGCCCCGAATCCGGTGCAAATCGCTTAGGGAGATCTGAATGCGCGACTTTTTGGGAAGCTTCGCCCATAGCTCGGGATACCGCTCGACAGATTGACCAATGGCCAGCCACTTGAGTCCGGAATCCTTTTTCAGGCGCAGGCTGATCTCATTTAGGATTTGGTCGGGGGTTTGTACTGATTCAATCACTCCCCGACCCCAGATTCCCGGAAGATCTCCATCCGCCATCGTGATGCAATCCCGCACTTTCTGATGCTGACCCATGAGCGTGAACCACTCTCCCTTGGTCGCATCCGTGCATGCGATTGCCAGTACCTTTTCGGAACGGGGCAAAACCTCAAGAGAAGAAACCGCTCCTCGTGCAAGCAGCGCAAGACTGGAAAGCGGAACAAGCGGAATCGAGAGGGACCTGGCCAACATCCGTGCCGTAGTCAGGCCGATTCGGAGTCCGGTAAACGAGCCCGGCCCCACACCTACTGCAATTCCATGAATCTCAGAAAGCGCCCACCCTGCCCCTTGCAATACCGAGTCGATGCTCCACAGCAGCCTTTCGGAATGTTTCGAGGTTTCAAGGCCCAATGACCAGGAAACAACGGTCCTGCACTCCGCACCCCGCACTTCGAATGCGGTGATGACTCCGGTGAGAGAGGATGTATCCCAAGCAAGATATTTTCGAGGCGGCTCGGTCATGATCAATTGAAGATGGGAAGCCTTGAGATGTCGTTCTTCATGACAATGATCATGATGAACAGGATCACTGCAAGACCGACACTCTGGACCACTTCGATTTGCTTTAAAGACAGGGCCCGACCACGTACCGCTTCGATGCCAAGAAGCACAATGTGGCCCCCGTCGAGTACCGGAATCGGAAGAATGTTCAGCACTCCGAGCCCGATGGACAAAATCGCCATCATCTTTAGGAAATCAAGCAGTCCGCGCGAAATCGAATCACCCGCAAGCTTGCCAATCAAGATCGGCCCCCCGAGTGACTTCACGGAAACCTGGCCCATGATCATCTTGAAGATCGATACGATGTTTTTCTGGGAAAGATCGATCATGCGTGCGGTCCCACGGTACAGGAGCTGAAATGGGTTCAGGGTCCGCTCGATCACCATGACGGGCTCAAGCATGGAAGCCATGGGCATGACCCCGATGGTGAATTGCTTCAATTTCTTCAGGAGCGGATCGCGCTCGGTGGTTTCCTGAGGAATGATTTCGAAGGTCATGGTCTTGCCCTCGCGAACCACAGTCACATTGACTTTGCCCTTTTCTTCACCGGACTTTTGGATCTTGCGTCTCAGCTCAAAGAAACTCCTGATCGGAGACCCGTTTACCGCGATCAGCTGATCCATTTTTTTGATGCCCGCTTTTTCCGCAGGAGTTCCTGCGATAGCCTGCTCAATGAAAAGCTCGGTGGAATGGATTCCGAAATCAACTCCAAGATCCCCACTCCATTTTCCAGTAAGGCTGACTTCGCGCTCGGCTTCGCCGCTCTTGATTTTGATCGAAAGTGGCGCGCTCGAGGCAGGTTTAAGGTTCGAATAAGCGGTCTCAAGCTCCTCGAAGGTTTTCACCGGAGTTCCCGCAATCGAAACCACTTCATCGCCGGTTTTGATGCCTGCTTTGGCCGCGATCGAATCGGGGCTTGAAATTCCGATTCGGGTCGAACGACCGCTTGGAATGATGCCTTCGATCGTTCCTACGTTTTTCTTTTCTCCGTAGACGCTAAAGCCTTCTTCGCTTCCGGTTGCGAATCGTACGGGAATGGTTTTTCCGGCGCGCTCAATCGAAAGCTCCACGTCGGTGGAAGGCTTGTCGGTAAGAAGAGTGTAAAGGTCCTCAAGCTTTTCGACCTTGGCTCCATCAATCGCGCTGATCTTGTCCCCTGCTATGATTCCGGCCTTCGCCGCAGGTGAATCATGAAGAACACGTCCCACGACAGTGGAGATTTGTGGTTCGCCGATTGCCATCATCGCCATGAATACGATTGCAGCCCAAATGAAATTGAAGAGCGGGCCTCCGAAGAAAATGAAAAACCGTTTCCAGGGCTTCTGGGCGTGAAGGGATCGTCTGCGGTCCTCTTCGGAAAGCTCAACACTCGGATCTTCCCCAAGGAGCTTTACGTAGCCCCCGAGCGGAATCGCGGAGAGGCGAAACTCGGTTTCACCCCATTTCTTTTTCAGAATCACGGGTCCAAAACCGACCGAGAAGGCATCCGCCCTGACCTTGAAAAGCTTTGCAAAAAGAAAATGACCAAGCTCATGAACCACCACAAGCGGAATCAAAACCAGAACAAAACCAAGGATTGAAAGCACAAGACACCTACCTTTTTCTTAAAACCTGATCATACCGATTTCTTAGGCAAAAAACCGTAAAATTCCGTACATGACCGGGAGCGCAAACACCACCCCGTCAAAGCGATCCAAGAAACCTCCATGCCCGGGCAGGATCGAGCCCGAATCCTTCATCTGGAAGGCTCTTTTGAGGAGGCTCTCGGCCAAATCCCCAATGATTCCAACAGCACTCAGGATCATTGCCACTGGTACGATAAAGTATACCGACTCCCGGGGCAAAAAGAACCGGGCATAAAGAACCGAAAGCAAAACCGCCCCAAGCGCGCCTCCGAAGGCCCCCTCCCAGGATTTCTTCGGGCTGATGGTTTCATAAAGGCGGCGCTTCCCGAAACGAAGGCCTACAAAATAGGCGAAGGAATCGCTCGCCCAAATGATGATCAGAGTCAGGATCAGCCAGTGCTGGCCACCACTGAACTCCCGGATTCCCACCATCAGAATCGGAAATACCACGCAATAGATCAGCCCAAAACAAAGCGCCATGAGCTCCTGAACGTGACTCCGAAGAAGAGCAACTCCTTGATCCGTGTTGAGAAAGTCCTTTCCCTGGTAGTGGAACAACCGGGGCACCATGAACAAAAAAATCATGAAGAACAAAAAAGCGGGCACCACCGTGATGAAGGAAAGACCAAGGCCGGTGGGAATCACATAGTTGAAAGCATGGATGAACGTGTTGGCAGCCAGGGCAAGGAATGTTTTCTGCCGGGCATCCTCAAGGGAAAAGCACATCCGGCAGTACTCATACAGCATTCCCATCGAAACGACCCACGAGAGAAACGCGACACCCTCGATTCCCATCGCCGTAAGCAGCAGAAGAATCACAGGTACACCCACCAGAGCCGTCAATACTCGAAGCTTCAGATTCTGACTCATATGCCTCCAAAGCGCCGCTTTCGCGACGAAAAATGATCAAGGGATTTTTTGAAATGCGCCACCGTGAATTCCGGCCAATGCACTTCGGGAAAATCGAATTCCGCATACGAACACTGCCAAAGCAGGAAATTGCTGATCCGCATCTCCCCGCTCGTTCGAATCAGAAGATCCACATCCCCGTGCTCCGGCAAATCGGAAGTAGCGAGTTTTGCTGCAAACTCCGCCTCAGTGATTTTTGAAGGATCGATTCTCCCTTTGACCGCATCCTGGGCGATCAAACGCGCCGCCTCGACGATCTCGGCCCGACCACCATAGGACAGCGCAAAAGTAAGATCCATCTCGCGCCCCGCTGACAAGGTTTCGATGGCCCCTCTGAGCTCGACTCCGGCGTCTTTGGGGAGGCGATCGATCTCGCCGATGACGTGAAGACGGATGCCCTGTTTTTTGAGCTCATGCACTTCGCGCCTGAGATATTTTTTCAGAATCTTCCAAAGAACCGAAAGCTCTTCTTCGGGACGCTTCCAGTTTTCCGTCGAAAATGCATACAGCGTGAGCGCCTTGATTCCGGTCTCGCGCGAAAACCGCACGATTTCCTTCACCCGGGCGGCACCCCGAATGTGCCCGTAAAAACGGGGATAGCCCCGTGCGGTTGCCCACCGCCCGTTTCCATCCATGATGATTGCGATATGCCGGGGAAGAGATCCGTTCAACACGACTAGAGGGTCATGATCTCTTTTTCTTTGGTGGCAATGATCTTGTCGACCTCTGCGACCTTGTCGTCGGTCTTCTTCTGGATCTGCTCCTGAAATTTCTTGGACTCGTCGGCAGAAATCGCCTTGTCCTTTTCCTGCTTCTTCACCGCTTCGTTCGCATCGCGGCGGTGGTTGCGGATTGCGATCTTGGTGTCCTCGCCCACCTTCTTGATCATCTTCACCATTTCCTTGCGGCGCTCTTCGGTAAGTGGCGGCATGGTGATGCGGATCACTTTTCCGTCGTTCTGCGGGGTGAATCCGACGTTCGCTTCAAAAATCGCCTTTTCGATCGCACCCAGCATGGAAGGTTCCCATGCCACGATTTGGATGGTGCGTGCATCGGGGGTCGTGAGGTTCGCCACCTGGGTAATCGGAGTTTTGGATCCATAATAATCCACATGCACATGATCGATCAGTGCGGTGGAGGCACGACCGGTGCGGACCTTGAGCAGGTCCTTTTGAAGGGCCTGAATGCTCTTATCCGTATTTGCAGAAAGTTCGTTCATTACGTTTGACATAGCGATTCTCCTTATTCTTGAATCAAATCAAATGTGGACCAGAGTCCCGATGGTCTGGCCTTGGGTGACTTTTTCCATCGAGCCTTTTGCGCGAAGGTTGAAAACAATGATCGGAAGCTTGTTGTCCATGCAAAGCGAGATTGCGGTCGAATCCATCACCTTGAGCCCCTTTTGAAGGACATCCATGTAGGTCAGCTGCTCGAACCTGGTTGCTTCCGGGTGAAGCTTCGGATCGGCAGTGTAAATTCCATCCACGCTGGTCGCCTTGAGAAGCACCTGACAATTCATTTCCATCGCCCGAAGTGCGGCGGTGGTGTCGGTGGTGAAGTAAGGACTCCCTACGCCCGCTGCAAAAATCACGACGCGTCCCTTTTCCAGGTGCCGAACCGCTTTGCGGCGGATGTAAGGTTCCGCAAGAGCCCGCATTTCGATTGCCGATTGAACCCGGGTGAAAACCCCTTTGCGCTCCAATGCATCCTGAAGTGCGAGACAATTGAGAACCGTTGCCAGCATCCCCATGTAGTCCGCGGTTGCGCGGTCCATTCCACGGGTTGCACCTTTGACTCCGCGGAAGATGTTTCCTCCGCCCACAACGATTGCCACCTCGATCCCGGACTTCTGGATTGCCTGGATCTCGTTGGCAATGCCATCCAGAACATCGGTGTCGATTCCAAATCCCTGCTCACCCGCGAGGGCCTCGCCCGAGATCTTCAGCAAAACTCTTTTGTAATGTTCGCGCTTCATGATGAAAAAAGGGGCCTTGACCGTAAGATCAAGGCCCCGTGCCTTCTTAGTGTTGGGTTTCTTCCGAGGTGACTTCCACGCCTTCACCCAGGACATACCGGGTGAACCGGGTGATCGCGAGGCTTTCGCCCATCGCCTTTCCGGTTTCGTTCGTCAAAGCCTCGATCGTTTTCTTGTCATCCTTCACGAACTTCTGTTTCAGAAGACAAGTTTCTTCGAAGTACTTGTTGATCTTGCCTGAAGCGATTTTTTCGAGAACATCGGCAGGCTTGTTTTGTCCCTGAAGCTGGGCAAGAGCGATTTCCTTTTCTTTGGAAACCACATCCGCCGGAACTTCATCCGACTTCAGATAAAGCGGGCTTGCAGCCGCAATGTGCATGGACACATCGCGAATGAAGGTGGTGAACGGCTCGGCAGTCGCCTTGCCGGTGTTGGCAAGAGCCACTTCGACCAATACGCCCACCTTGCCACCCATGTGAATGTAGCTCTTCACTTCCTTGCCGCCACCCAGAGGGTAGCGAACGAAGCGGCGAACCATCATGTTTTCACCCAAAGATGCGATTCCTTCTTTTACGAAGTCCTCGACTGTCTTTCCTGCATCCATCTTCTGCGCAAGAAGCGCTGCTGGGGTTTCAGGGTTGGCTTTTGCGATGTGCTTTGCAATCTGAGCCACGAACTTCTGAAAGTTCTCGGTCTTTGCGACAAAGTCGGTCTCGCAGTTCACTTCCACCAAAACCGCTGCCTTGTTGTCCGCATCAATCAGAGAGAACACGGTTCCCTCTTTTGCGGTACGGCCGGTTTTCTTGGCAGCGGAAGCGATTCCTTTTTTGCGCAAGTATTCAACCGCTTTGTCGAAGTCACCCGCGTTTTCGGTGAGGGCCTTTTTGCAGTCCATCATTCCGGCGCCAGTGCGCTCACGCAATTTCGATACTTGTTCTGCAGTGATTTGCATTTTGAATCGTCCTTTCGCTTACTTGGTTTCAGAGGATTCAGGAGTCTCGGTCTGGTCCATTGCTTCCAGATCAGCAGCATCCACGCCCTTGAGATCGATGTCGCCTTCGAAGCGGGAAACCTTCTTGTCAGAGCCGTCATCATCTTTTTCAGATGCATTGGCGCCGGCCGCACGAAGTTTTTCCTGGTGGATTGCAGCACCTTCGATGCACGCATCCGCCATCATCTTCGCGAAAAGGGACACGGAGCGAAGAGCGTCATCGTTTCCAGGAATCACGAAATCGATTCCGGAAGGATCACAATTGGTGTCGACAATCGCGATCGTAGGAATTCCAAGACGGCGGGCTTCCTTGATTGCATTGGATTCCTTGGTGGTGTCCACGATGAACATCGCGCCCGGAAGTTTCTTCATTTCCTGAATCCCGCCAAGGCCCCGCTTGAGCTTGGTGAGTTCGCGGTCAAATCCGGATTGTTCTTTTTTGGTGTAATCGTTCCAAGACTCTGAGCCCTTCAGGGCTTCGATTTTCTTCAGGCGGTCGATGGATGCTTTCACGGTTTGGAAGTTGGTGAGCATTCCGCCGAGCCAGCGCTCGGTCACATAGTACATTCCGGAACGCTTTGCTTCCGCCTCGATCACTTCACGGGCCTGCTTTTTGGTTCCCACGAAGATCACTTTTTTGCCGTCACCCGTAACGGTCTTGAGGAAATCGCAAGCCTTGCGCGCGCGCTCAACGGTTTGCTGAAGGTCCACGATGTAGATCCCGTTGCGGGCACCGTAAACGTACGGCTTCATTTTTGGGTTCCAGTGATTGGTCTGATGTCCGAAGTGAACTCCTGCTTCGAGCATGTCTTTCATTGAGATGGTTGGCATAGGCCTTCCCTTTCTTTTCGGTAAAGCGGGAATGCAAAAATTTCTGAGGGGAAAGATTTGAAGAATCCCGCGGTTGTTTCCTCCACTTCCATAATCAGCGGGTCCGGAACTCCGAAACCAACTGACACCACGTTATTGCGGAAGTGTGTGTTTTAGTTCAGCTTGTATAGCTGATTTTCGGTCCTTTGGCAACTGCCAATGTGAACAATACCCACCAGGCCCAGTTCGCCGTTGATCACCAGAGAAAGGGGTGAGCTCAAGCCCCATTCGCCGAGGGTACTTGACAAAATCATTTTACTTTTGCTAAGATGCGCAATCCGCCCCATTCCCAATCATTTTGCAATTTTTTAGAAAATTCGTGGGTGGAATGCCCGTTGAAAAAACCAAACCTTGCTTACTTTTTATCTGAGTGAAAAACATGCAACACGAAATCCTGATTGCCAACCTGACCAACCCCACACTTCTTTTCTTTGTCCTTGGAGCCTTCGCATCTCTGGTAAAGAGTGACCTTGAAATTCCGCCACACACCATAAAATTCATCTCTCTGTATCTGCTTTTTTCAATTGGCTTCCGCGGCGGGCAGGAACTCGCTCACAGCGGATTTACCGGCGAAGTGTGCCGCGGACTGATATTCGGAATTCTGATTGCCTCGGTCATCCCCACCATTTTGTTTTTTACGCTAAAACGTGTTTTTTCGATCGCGGATGCGGGAGCGATCGCCTCCACTTATGGATCCGTCAGCGCGGTCACCTTTGTGGCTGCCAATTCCTTCCTGGATCTTCAGGGCATGCATGCCGGAGGGCACATGGTTGCTGTCATGGCCGCCATGGAAGCTCCGGCGATCATCGTGGGAGTCTCCCTCATCCATTGGTACGATCGGGATTCGAAAGTGTCTTTCGGCAAGGTCATCCATCACTCCCTCACCAATGGAAGCATTTTGATGGTGGTTGGAAGTCTTGTGATTGGAATCGTTGCGGACTCACATCAGGCAGAGGGAATCAAGCCGTTCGCCAATGATATTTTCAAGGGCTTTCTTGCGATATTCCTGTTGGAAATGGGAATGCTGACGGTAAAACGCATCAAGACTTTTTTGAACTACGGCCCTTGGGCAATCGGATTGGCGGTGGCTTTGCCCCTCTTGAACGGAACGATGGTTGCCTTTTGCAGTCAATGGGTCACCTCTGATCCCGCAAACCGCTTTCTCTTTGCTGTGCTTGCTGCGAGCGCCTCGTACATTGCAGTACCGGCAACCCTTCGCCTTGCGGTCCCGAAAGCGGATCCCGGACTCTACATCCCGATGGCTCTTGGGGTGACTTTCCCGGTCAATATCACGGCCGGAATGCCTCTTTTCTATTCCATCGTCACCGCCACTCCTCCGGTCTGACCCCCTTTTCTGTGGTTCGCGAGAAAACTTTTGCCAAAACCGATGAAATTTCGCTAGGATCCTCATCCACAACCTCAAGGAGATTTCATGTTCAAACAAACTCTTTTGTCCATTGCCCTCATCCTTTCCGTTAGCCAACCTGCCTTCGCCGCAACCAAGAAAAAGAAGACCACGGTGAAGACCGAAGCTCCCGCTGCAGCAGCACCTGTTCCTGCAATCGAGCAATCCAATACCTCTTCTTCTTCGAGCAACGGCTGGACTCCAAGCGCAAGCTTCGGACTGGGCAGCATCGGATCCAATTTCAACCTTGGTGTGATGGGGAGCTACATGACGGATGTAACTCTTCAAAATACCAGCTTCAAAGCTGGCGTTAAGACCGGATTCCTTCTCGGAACCGGTGATGTCGGAACCTGGGTGATTCCAGTCATGGGTTCTGCAACCTATGCGTTTCCAAACGGCGGCTCACTGAGCCCTTACATCGGAGTCGACCTCGGGATTGGAATTGCCCACGCAGTTGAAACCAATGTGAAATTTGCGGCCCTGATTTATCCGGGCGCAATGATCACCGACAAAATTTATGCCGAACTCCCTTTCGGCTCGATGTCAGGTGGATTCATCATCTTCCCGAGCGTAGGGATGAGATTCTAAGGCCGACCCTCAATGAGATTCGTGAAAGCCCGGGCAGGGAAGCTTGCTCGGGCTTTTCTTTTTTTCGGGAAAGCTGCTAGGAGTAGGGAATGGGTGCTGATCCATTCCAAAAATTCCGTGATCTGCTCGAGGCGAACTACCAGTTTCCCTGCACCTATATCCACAAGTTCATTGGCAAAAACTCTCCGATCTTTCGAAACTCGGTCGTCGATTTTGAAAAGAAGTTCATCGGTCTCACGAAAACCACCGAACGCATGAGCGCTTCGAATGCGCATGTGGCCCTCACCTATGACTACCTTGCGGGAAGCGCGGATGAGATCATCGAACTCACCAAAGAAACCCAGAAGATCAATGACCTGATCTACATTCTCTAGGGTAACGGATCAGGGCAGAGGATCCGCCACAAGCGAAAGCGCCCTTGCCCTCGCCTCCTCGCCCAACATCGTCGACAGATAGCGCTCCGTTGAATTTGGCCATGGTTTATCCTTTGTTTTCAGAAATTCGTTTCAATTCTTCCAGCGGCAAATAGTCCAGCAGGGACTCGTGAGTGGCCTCAAGCACGAGGGGCGCAATCACTCCCGCGCGAACGGCCTCAATCCAGCGTCCGGCGCAAACACACCACTGTTGACCCGGTTTAAGACCGGGAAAATCATATTCGGGCCTCGGGGTGGAGAGATCGTTCCCGACACGCTTGGAGAATTCGAGAAATTCGGCAGTGAGCTTCACGCAGGCTGTGTGCTCGCCCGCATCCTCTCCATCCGTCTCACAGCATCCATTCCGGAAAAATCCGGTCAGGGGATCCCGCGAGCAGGGACGCAAAACGCCACCGAGTACATTTTTTTGAAGGGACATGGATGGAAGCCTCCGAAGGACCACTTTCGCGCCATTGCAGTCACTTGGCAAGTGCGCTCTGGTTCCATTTTTCAGCGAATGCGGGTACCATCCTTCCAATGAGCCTCAAACCCACACCTCTGATGGGACTGATCTGGTTTCACCGGGACCTTAGAACCTCCGATCACGCAGGTCTTGAACTGATTGAAACACTGGGTGGTTCCTGGCTTGGGATTGTTCTCTCGCTCCGATCCTCCCATAGAGCCGCACGACAATTTGAAACTGAATGTCAGGATGAATTGGAAGCGAATCTAAAGAGCAAATCCATTCCCCTGCACAGGCTCTCCGAATCCCAGGTCCAATCCTTCATTCGGGATGCTTATGCTTCAAACCAGGATCTGTTGATGTTGACCTCACGGAGGTACAATTTCCGGGATCAAGGGCTTCTTGATTCCGCCCTTTCGGGATTTCCTGAAACCCAACTCCGGATTTTTGACCACTCGACCTTGTACGCTGAATCCGATTTGCCGTTTTCGCTCGCAGAACTTCCGAAAACATTCACTCCGTTTCAAAAGAAAATTCGAGGCGCAAAGACCAGTGTGCGCGCGGCCCCATCCATCCTCTCGCAACCCGAGATGGAACCCGTATTGACTCTAGACCCGGGACTTCAATTCAAAGGGGGCGAGACAAATGCTCATGCACGGGTGCATCAGTATCTGACCGCTACCCGGGCCGCACTCCACTATCACGAAACAAGGAACGGACTATTGGCGAGAGACGACTCCTCAAAACTCTCGCCCTACCTGGCCCAAGGCTGCATTTCTCCAGGCCAGGTATTTTGGGAGATCAAAAAAATCGAAGATGAGCTAGGTCCTTCCAAGGGGCTGGATGCCCTGATCTATGAGCTCGAGTGGCGGGATTACTTCAAATTTCTTTCCTTGCGATCAGGGCGATCGTTTTTTGAACCAAAGGGACTCAAGAGTCAAGAGCCCGAGGCAAGCCCGGATCGCGAGCGATTTGAAAGTTGGTGCCGGGGTGAAACCGGCAACGCATTTGTCGATGCGAATCTGCGCGAGCTTCTGACCACAGGGTGGATGTCCAATCGCGGGCGGCAGAATGTGGCGAGTTTTCTCGCGAAAACGATGAAGCTTCCCTGGCTTTGGGGGGCCGAGTGGTTTGAGAAGAACCTGATCGACTTTGATGTTGAAACCAATCAGGGCAATTGGATGTACCTTTCCGGTGTCGGCACGGATCCGAGGGATCGGGTATTCAATCCTGATCTTCAAGCGACAATGTATGATCCGGATGGGGCTTACCGTGCCCGCTGGTTGTCCTGAATTTGAAAGGGCGAGAAGCGGACTCTGAGCGGCTCGCCCAAAAAACTAGAAGCGAGATCCGAAACTTCAGGAAGCTTTGGCAAGATCGAAATTCCGCCTTTGAGCATGCGCACGGTAACAGGACTTGTCTTCCAAGGCTCATGGTGGACATCGCCCCGGATCGTGAGTCCACCCTTTTTTACAAACAGGTGATAGCGTTCGGTGATCCACATTTGAAAAGGATCGGTGCTTAGGGCTGCCCCTGTTTCAAGCTCCATCGCAAGATCATAAGGGGATTGATCGGCGAGCCGTCCCTTGGCCTGAAATCGATAATCATTCTCCCCAGCTTTGGCCGTGATCTGCGCCTTTCGATAGGGAAGGTCAAAAAAACTGCGCGCAATGAAGTTCCCAAGCACATGCGGGGTCTCAAGAGTAAAGAAATAAATCCCGGCTATGCCGTTCACGTTCACATAGGTCCTGAGATTCAACTCCCACAGGCTCGAGAAGAGGGAAACCCTGGGCATCCCGCGAAACCGAATCTGATCCATATAAAAGGGAACCAGTGATAGAACCGCCTGTCCATCATGCAAATCA
>CANGWP010000026.1 GCA_947457605.1 Bdellovibrionales bacterium
AGTGGATCCTTCACCATGAAGGATCCCGGGCTTTTCTTGATCGAAGCCGACCTTCAAAAAGGCAAGAGTGCCCTCCTCGCAGAAACTGTGATCCTTCGGGAGATCGAGCGCATCAAGAACAGTCCGGTAAGCAAGGATGAACTTGATCGCTCCAAGAATGTCATGAGATTCAAATTTCTGGAGCGTCTGTCCACTGCAAGCGGAAGAGCCAACTTCATCGGTCAGGCAGAGACTTCAGTTGGCAGCCTTGAGCGCGGAATTGAACTTCAAAATGAGATTTATCAACTTTCTCCGGAAAAGATACAAGAAGCCGCCAAACGACATTTCAACACCTCGCAGATGACCGTTGTGGTCGCCGTGCCCAAGAAAAAGTCCTGAGAAAAAGGAGAACCAAATGAAAGCAAAAATGATTCTATCACTCCCCCTTCTTTTTATCTCGACCCTCTCGGCGAATGCCGCGGAACTGTACTTTGAAAAAGATCCCTCGCTTCCATTGGTCTATGTCACAGCCGCGTTTCATGGAGGCTCCACCCAAGACCCGGATCTCAAGAGTGGAACAACCGATCTGATGGGAAAACTCATGCTCCGTGGAACAAAGAACAGGACAAAATCCCAGATCGATCTTGCACTCGACCAAATGGGAGGTGCCATTGAATTTGAAACCAGAGCTGAGTTCATTGCATTCAGAGGAATGGTCTTATCTGAAAATCTGTCGGCCTATCTGGGTCTCCTCTCCGAAATCATCACTGCGCCCTCATTCCGTGCAAAGGAGCTGGAAAAACTGAAGAAAGAGCAGACCTCCCAACTTCTCGACGAGTTAAACCAGGATCGCTCGCTTGTGCGGCTCCGGTTCGACGAGACTTTCTTTCGCGGCCACCCCTATTCCAAACCGAACAGCGGAAAAATCAGGGACATCCAAAGCCTCGGGGTGAATGATCTTCAAAAACAGTATCAAAAGCTGATCAATGCCTCGAATCTGGTGCTTCTTGGAGCAGGCGATACGGATCGTTCCAAATTCGAGGAGTTTGTCGAAGGAGTATCAAAGGTCCGGACAGGATCGGGCACGCTTGTCACAGTCCCTGAATTCGCAGGCGCACCCGAAAAACTTCGAGTCGTGATTTTTGACAAACCCGAGCGAACACAGACCCAGGTGCTGATCGGTCAAAAAGGCGTTTCCTTCAAGACTCCGGACCTGGATGCCCTCCAGATTGCGAATCATGCATTCGGAGGCGGGGGGTTTCAGGCAAGGCTCATGATTGAGCTCCGGGTAAAGCGGGGATGGACTTATGGAGCGGGAAGCAACTTCAAGCTCGGAAGCACCCCTCACTCCTGGAAGGTCGGGTTTTTTCCGAAAAATGCGGATACACCGGCCGCAATTCGTGAAGCTCTCAAGATGATCGGGGATCTGAAACAAAACGGAATCACGGAAGCCGAGTTTGATTCGGCGAAGAAGAGCATCGTGAACAGTGCAGGCTTCAGCTACAACACCCCACAGAAGAGACTGGAGAACCGGTTGACCGAGGTGATCTTCGGATTGCCGGAGGGGTATTTCACCGGATATGCGGATCGAATCTCGAAAATCTCCCGGGAACAGGTGAATTCGGCTCTTTCCCGCTTCATAGAGCCTGACCATTTGATGGTGGGCCTTGTTGCGACAGCTTCGACCTCAAGGAGTGCGATTGCCAAGGAGCTCGGTATTCCGGAGAGCGGGATTGAGATCCAGAACTATCAGAAAGAATAAGAAACCTGAACCAACACCTTAAGGCCGACTCCGGCAACCAAAAGGTAGGCGAAGGTTTCAAGTCTGGGATAGCGCTCAAGTAAAATGATGAATTTTCCGGCGGCGAATCGGATGGCTACAACCCCCATCAAGCCACCTGCCACGATCGCCCAATAGTTGGAGGTGATGGCAACTGCGGCCAGGATCGAATCAATGGCGAAAACCAAATCCGTTAACTCGATCCAGAAGACTACCGCCCAGAAGCTCTTGGATGTCCGGCGCTGCTTCTTTTTTTCAGCCCCTTTCTTTGCAAAATAGGCAATCGCCAACCAAAGCAGGTATGCCCCCCCGAGAGCCTTCACCCAGGCGATGCTCACCAATTGGGTTGCAAAATAAACCGCCAGAATTCTGAGAATCACGGCTCCCCAGAGTCCATATCGAAGGGCCTTCTTCTGTTCCTGTTCCGGAAGCTCGGACGCCATCAATGCAAGAACCACTGCATTGTCGAGGGAAAGCAGGGTTTCAAGAATCGCGAGGGAGAAAACCGTGCCGATGAAGGGGATAATTTCTGTAACCATTGGTTCGGCTTAAAAAGTGGTGAGTCCAGAAGGATTCGAACCTTCGACCCTTTCATTAAAAGTGAAATGCTCTACCAACTGAGCTATGGACTCATCTTACCTGCTTGAAAGGAAGCTCAGGTCTAACAGATGCGGCCCAAGGGATCAAGATTTTTTTAAAAGAGGGTCATCTCCGACACACTACCCCCCCACCCCCGGAAGTGCGATGATGGAAGATGATGTCCGGGAGTATTTTTCGAATCATTTTCATGACCTTTGGGATAATGAGCCTGGCATCCTGTAGCTTTTTCAGGATTAAACCTGAGGTGGAACACCCAATCACAACCCTCACTCCTCCGGAGACCGAGAACCGACGCCCTTCGGAAATCGGCTGCCTTTCGCTTATGTCCCAATACTGCAACTCCCTGTACGCCCCAGGGTCTGAGGGGAACCTGATCATTCATCAGCAAAAGGGCACACCGATCTATGTGCTCCAGGGTAAAACAAGGAACGGACTGCACCATGTGTTTTACGAACTCTCCCGGAGCAAAATCCGGAATCGAGACCGATTGCCAGGGGATTTTCTTTCCATTCTGCGGGCCCATCGCTATTTTGAAAGGCTGGAGAACCTGATTCACAGGGAGCCGTTTGAGAAGATGTCCCTGATGGATCGTCTCGAGGCCAACGAGGTCGAGCAGGAGGTGGAGCACCTTTGGAACCTTGCCATCAGTGACACCCTGATCATCCGACTCAGCAATCGATTCCCTGAGTTTCCCCGAATTCCGGCCTCCCTTTTGTCTCCGGAGATGGGACATTTTTCCAGAATGGAGCGCAAGATACTCCTCTCCGAAATTTCGAAGGCAATCTGGCGGGATCATCCGAACTGGAAAAAGGTTTCCGCAACTTTTGAAAAACTTCGAAGAACCTATCTTAAGCTGATCCCTTCTCTTCCCATATCCCCGGAGCTAAAATCGGATTGGCTCGAGCGAATCACCTCCTTGACGCTGGTCCTTCCCGGAAGTCTGCCGGAAATCGTGGATCAGGATTGCTCCAGCACCACCATGAATGCTTTCTATTACTCGAATCTCAATGTTCTGACTGTTTGTGCGGGTGACTTCAACAGCGAGGACATTCTGATCACTCTTGCCCACGAAATGGCTCATGCTCTGGACAATACCCGGAGCCTCTACCTGTTCTACAAAAGCAGTCTTCTTTCAAAAAAACTTGAATCGTTCAACCAGGCCGTTTGTGAAACTCCTTCGAAGCCCGTTTCCTGCACGGATTGGTACTCATTCAAGTCGAAATCAGGAGAGCTGCTCGAGGCGATTTCCGGCTTCGAGCCTGATCTTAAGAATTTCAACCGCTGTCTCAAGAAAGAATCGTATACGCGTCCTCTGGACGATGAAGCCATCACTCGATTCGCGGAATCCTCCATTCGCCAGAAAATCCGGACCCTGGCCGACGAGGAGGCATTCATCCGAATCACCCAGCCCAAACTTCCTCTTTCCAATGGGAAGAAGGTTCACAATCCATCGTTTTTAAACCCGTGTCACTACCTTCAAACACAGTGGAGCAATGAGGATTTGAGCGGAGAGCTTTCCATCCTTACGGCCTTCACCATGGACTACCGGTGCTCGACAGAAAAGGAGCCGGCTGAACGCCTGAAACGGTCCCTTGATTTTGTGAGCAGGCTCTTTGCCGGAATCGAGGCTGAAATGATAGCGGCCGAAGGCGAATTCTCAGAGCGAAAGGACCTCATCGATGAAGGGTACAGCTCTCCCAGTTCTGAGCGTTTCGCGGACTCCATCGGCAGTCTTGCGGTTGCAGAGAACCTTCTTGAAATTCAATCCACCTGGGACCGAAGAATGACTTTTCTTGCAAGCAACTCATGGCAGTGCAATGGGCCATCGCTTGCAAGCGAATTTCCCCGTGAATCCGAGGTACTCCGCCGCTACCTCCTCGATACCCACACCGACGGGGAAGACCGAAAAAAAGACATGCTTTCCACACCCATTCGGAGGGCTCTTGGTTGCGTGAAGGATTTTGAGTGGAATGAGTGCAGTTTGTTCAGGTCTCCCGATATGCCTTGAGGACCGCACCGGTTCCTGATCCCAACGTGACAGGGTATCCAAGATCAGCCAATGCGAGCTCAAGCGCTCCGATTCCGGTCATCACATCAAATACGTCACAGTAGCCGAAATGAGAGAGTCTCAGAATCTTTCCCTGGAGCTCGTCCTGCCCGCCGGTGATGATGACCCCGTACTTTTCCTGCATGATTTTTTGAATCTGCTTCCCCTGATCCACGCTGAAGGCGGAAGGAACCTTTACTGTGGTCAGTACCGGAGACGGGGAACTCGAAAAAAGCTCGAGTCCCAGTGCTTCTGCGGCAGCACGGGTGCAACGCGCGAGTTTTTCATGGCGCTCAAAGAGGGACGAGAGGCCTTCTTTCCGAAGCATTCCGAGCGACTCGACACCTCCATGGATCAACGAGATCCCCGGTGTCCACGCGGTCTGCTGCTTTTCCTGCATCTTTCGTTCGCGGAGGAGATCAAAATAATATTTTGGAGAACGGGAAGCCTCGACCGCCTTCCAAGCCCGATCACTCATGGCTAGAAAAGAAAGTCCCGGAGGAAGCATGAGCGCCTTCTGGGATCCGGTGATGAGGACATCGATGCCCCACTCATCCATCGGAAGATTCAGGATTCCAACCGCGGTGATTCCGTCACAAACGCTGAGCATCCCATGGCGTTTGCAGAGGTCCACGATCCCCTTCACCGGCATCAAGGCTCCCGTCGAGGTCTCGGAGGCCTGAAACAGCACTGCCTTTACATTCGGATTGGCAAGAATACGGTTTTCAAGTTCCTGCAAACCCACCGACTTTCCACGCTCCAGGAGAATTTCCTCCACACTCAGACCATAGGTCTTCGAAATCTTGGTCCATCGCTCTCCGAATTTTCCGCCGTTCACGACGATGACAGAATCACCCGGCGAAAACAGGCCGGCAACAGAGGCCTCCATTGCGCCTGTTCCTGTGCAGGTCAAGGTCAGAACCAGCTGCTTGGTTTGAAACAACCATTTCAGATGATCCTGAAGAATTCTGAACTCAGCCTCGAACAAGGACGTCCGGTGGTGAATGATGGGTTCGGCAAATTTTGCCAGAACGGATTCTGGAATGGCAGTCGGGCCCGGCGTGAGGAGACGGATCTTTTTCATGGGTCAAAAGGTATCACAAATCGCGAATTCGCAAAACCCGCCGCTTTCCGCCTTGCGAAGCCCGTCGGGGGTGGATTAAATCCTTCCATCATGTCTGAAATTTCCTCAGTTTTGAAAGAATCTCGCAGCTTCAAACCCTCCTCCTCATTCGCGAAGAACTCGCGAGTGCCGAGTCTGGCGGCGTATCGGAAATTGAGGAGAAAAGCGGAAAAAAATCCCACCAGCTTCTGGGCGTCTCAGGCCAAGGAATTGCATTGGCAAAAACCCTTCAAGAAAACATTGGAATGGCGGTTCCCATTCGCGAAATGGTTTTCCGGAGGGAAACTGAACGCGTGCGAGAATGCCGTGGATATTCACCTCTCCACCTGTCGAAAAAACAAAGCCGCCATCCTTTGGGAGGGCGAACCGGGAGATACCCGTACCCTCACCTATCAACAGCTTTCCGTTGAAGTGAATCGTCTGGCAAATGCCCTGAAATCCCTCGGAGTGAAAAAAGGCGATGTAGTCGGGATTTATATGGGAATGGTTCCTGAAACCCTGCAGGCAATGCTTGCGTGCTCTCGAATCGGCGCGACTCACAATGTAGTCTTTGGGGGTTTCTCGGCAGAGGCGTTGCGAGACCGACTTCTTGATTCAAAGGCAAAAATTCTACTTACGCAGGATGGAGCGTATCGAAAGGGCACGGCCTCTGCTTTGAAAGGCGCAGTTCACGGAATCCTGGACCAAGTTCCAAGCCTTCAGAATGTTGTAGTGTTGAAGCGCACCGGTCAGGAAACCCCGATGAAAGAAGTGCGCGATCTTTGGTGGCATGATCTGATTTCGGGTCGGTCCACCGAATGCAAGGCAGAGGGATTCGACAGCGAACACCCGCTTTTTATCCTTTACACAAGCGGATCAACCGGAAAGCCAAAGGGAATTCTTCACACCACAGGTGGATACCTGACCCAGGCACGATTCACCACTCGTCATGTCTTCGACCTGAAAGACGAAGATGTTTATTTCTGCACCGCAGATGTGGGTTGGATCACCGGACATTCTTACCTTGCGTATGGCCCGCTGATGAATGGCGCAACTCTCTTGATGTATGAGGGAGTGCCCACTTATCCCGCACCGGATCGTCTCTGGTCGATGATCGACCGGCATCAAGTCACAATTTTCTATACCGCACCCACTGCGATCCGATCTTTCATGAGACTCGGCGATGAATTCCCGAATCGCCATCGCCTGAGTTCGCTCCGTCTGCTCGGAACTGTCGGTGAACCGATCAATCCGGAAGCGTGGATGTGGTATCAGCGCGTGATCGGGAAAAAGCGCTGTCCGATTGTAGACACGTGGTGGCAGACCGAGACGGGTGCGATCATGATTTCGCCCATGCCCGGGGCGATCGCAACCAAGCCGGGCTCGGCCACACTTCCCTTGCCAGGAATCCTTGCAGATGTCGTGACCAAGGAAGGAAAGCCCTGCAAGGCCAATGAAGGCGGGCTGCTGGTGGTGAAGCATCCCTGGCCCTCGATGCTTCGAACTGTTTTCGGGGACCCCGAGCGGTACACGAAAACCTACTTCTCGGACTTCAAGAAACAAAAATGGTACTTCACCGGAGATGGCGCAAGAAAGGACAAGGACGGCTATTTTTGGATCATGGGTCGCGTGGATGACGTGGTGAACGTTAGCGGTCATCGCCTGGGCACCGCCGAAATCGAGAGCGCACTTGTTTCCCATCCAAAAGTCGCCGAGTCCGCAGTGGTTGCAAGACCAGATGACCTGAAGGGAAGTGCGCTGATCGCATTTGTTTCCTTGAAGTCACAGGTAAGCTCGGGAACTCCGGACCTTCCCTCAATTCAGGAGGAGTTGAAAGCCTGGGTTTCAAAGGAAATCGGTCCAATCGCCCGGCCTGACGAAATCCGATTTGCAGATGCCCTGCCCAAAACCCGTTCCGGAAAAATCATGCGGAGACTTCTTCGCGAAATGGTCACCACCGGGAAAACCTCGGGCGACACCTCCACCCTGGAAGATTTTTCGGTGCTTGAGAAACTTCGCTCGAGTGAAGAGGACTGACCACAATGTCTCACAAGGCGTCGATTCTAACGATCGGAGACGAACTTCTCATTGGCCAGGTTTTGAATTCAAATAGCCAATGGATGAGCGAAAGACTCACAGAAATTGGCTGGGCAGTAACATCCCAGATGACCGTTGGGGATGACGAGAGCTCGATTCGCGATGCTTTGTCATTTCTTTTTAAAAAAAGCGACGCAATCATCATTGGGGGAGGTCTTGGACCTACCCATGATGACATCACGCTCGAGGTACTTTCACGTTTTTTCAAACTTCCACTCGAGATGGATAAAGAATGGTTGAAAACCCTTGAGGAGTTCTTTCGAGGCCGAAATCGGGCGATGACAGATAACAATCGAAAACAGGCACTGCTCCTGAAGAGCGCAACCCGGATCGACAATGATTGCGGGACTGCGGCAGGGCAATACATCGAGGAGGGCAGGACATCCGTATTCGTGGTACCGGGCGTTCCCCACGAGATGAAGAGCATGATGGCGCGATTCATTTTGCCAAAATTGAGCGAAAAAAGTCTCAGTGCGGGCGAAAGAATCCTGAAAACCACCCTCCTCACGACCGGAATCGGGGAGAGCGCACTGGCATCAAAACTAGATCCCTTCGTCAAAAAGATTTCGGAGATCCCAGAGCTCAGCCTTGCCTTTCTGCCAAGCCTGACCACGGTTCGACTCCGCCTTCAGATGCGTGTTCGATCCAAGGAACAAGAAACCCTTTTCCATTCTCTTGCGCTCGAGCTCCAGACCGCATGCGAAGAGGATTTCTTTGGTCTCGAACCTGAAACCATCGAAAGTGGAGTGGTGAATCGTCTGATTCAACTCAACCGCTCCCTGGCGGTGGCTGAAAGCTGTACTGGCGGCCTGATCTCTCACCGTCTGACCCAGATTCCTGGGGCATCCAAAGTTTTGCGAGGCACCCTGATCCCTTATCAGGAGACACTGAAAAGTCAGGAGCTCGGAATACCGAAAGATCTGATTGATTCTCACGGGGTGGTTTCGAAATTCACCGCAGAGGCGATGGCCGAAGGGGTTCGGAAAAAATGGAATGCGGACTACGGGCTTGCGACTACGGGGTATCTCGGTCCGGCAGGAGGAGACTCGTTTGCGTCCGTTGGAACCGTATGGATTGCCCTTTCGGACTCCAAAGGTACGGCTTCACGTGAGTTCAGGTATGAAAACCATCGGGAACGAAGCAAAGAACGCGCTGCCCAATCCGCAATTGATCTTCTTCGAAGGAGCCTTTTTTGAACTCTGCCGCTCCTCCAGTTAGCGGGTTGACATAGTACTATTTTGGCACCTGGAATCTTCAGGGTTTCAGATGATTTTTCGTCGTCTCCCCTTTAAAATATCAGGATGGATCAGGCAAAGGAATTTTTGGCTCAGTTCAGCGGACCGGAAGCCTATTTCGCATTTTTTGTGAGTCTCATCGGATGCAGCATCGGACTCCCGATGAACTCCGACTTGATCTTGATCACGGCCTCAATGCTTGCCACCCTTGGAGTGTTCAAACTGCCCCTTTTGATCCCCATCGCCTTTTTCGGGTTGCTTACAGGTGACTCCATCAACTTTTTCCTGGCTCGGAGATTCGGACCAAAAATTTTACGCAAAGCTCCTTTTCGATGGATCATCTCGGAAGCCAGGGTCCTCGAGGCTGAAAAATTTCTCGCAACCCGCGGGAATAAGTTCATATTCTGCATCCGATTCCTGCCGCTGATTCGAACCGTGCTTTTTTTTACTGCCGGATCACTCAGAATCAAACCCAAGGCTTTTTACCTCTTGAATGGAGCATCCACCGTCCTTTACCTCACCATTCTGATGAATCTTTCGTATGCCGCTGGTGAAAACATTGATTTCCTGCTTTCGCTCTTCAAGAGGTTTCAATTCGGTCTTCTTACGGTAGCAATTGCGATGTTCTCATTTGCCATACTTAAAGGCCTGAAAAAGAGGCTAACCCCACAATGATCAAACTCCCCCTTTGGACACTTTCGATTCCCATCATTTTGATCGCGTCCACCTTTCAAATCACCTCCGATCTTGGCGAGAACGGCAAGCTAAGTCCATTTTTGAATGAGACTCTTTATCCGATGGCTCAGTCCGTAAACGGACTTATGACCAATATCAAATTCAGACTCCGAGGGCCAAGACCGGCTCCGGAGAACATCATCATTGTCGACGCGGATGACAACTCCGTCGCGAACGAAGCTCTTGGAAGATGGCCGTGGCCCAGAAGAACCTACGGAGAGATCATCCATACCATTTTTAAGCTGGGCGCCAAGACCCTTGCCCTTGATGTCACCTTCTCAGAACCGGAAAAAACAGTGCCGGATGAACTCTATGCCATGCTGAAAGAACGGCCCGATCTTCTCGCCTCGGCGAGGAAAATCGAAGGGGATCCGATCCTGGCGGAAGTGATTCGTGCCTACCAAAAGAAAATCGTACTTGGATATGCTGCTGACGTTTATTGCCAACCTCGATACACACCCGCAGAGGAATGCCCGATTCATGACCCCGAAATCAACCAAGAGATTGATCAGCGGCTGGGAAAATTTGCCGCCTCTGATCGATATGAGTTCCCGACACCCCTCCAGGATAAAAGCCCGTTTCAATTCATGCTCAGGGTTTTTGCAAACATTCCAGAGTTGGGGAACTCGGCCTTGTACTCGGGATCATTCAATATCAGTCCGGATTCGGACAGCTACATTCGAAGGTACGCGCTTGTTTCCTTTTCAAACGGGAAAATGTACCCCTCCCTTGGCCTTAAGCTTGCCGAAGTTGCGCGGGAAGACCACATGAAATTCGAGTTCTCAAGCGATGGACTCATCTCGAAGGCGTATTTCGAGAAAGAACCCGAAAAACCGATTGCGATCACACCCGTGGGCTTCATCAATCTCAACTTCAAGGGAAAAAGCCGCTCCTTTAAGTACATCAGCGTGATCGATCTGTTCAGAATGCTCGATTCAAAAGACCCAGCAGAACAAGAGGCCTTGAAGAACGCACACGTATTCTTCGGCGTTTCGGCAATGGGAATTTATGATATGCGGGCATTCCCATTTGATTTCAACACACCGGGAGTTGAGGGACATGCGACTGCTGCGGCGAACCTGATCCATCATGATGAGATGAAATCAGCAAGTGGGATTCACATGCAATGGCTTCCTTTTGCCTGTTTGATTGTGCTTGGGGTTCTATTCGCTTATGCCTTCTCGACCCTTCAGGCAATTCCAAGTCTTTTGATTTTCGTGGCATCCATGACGATCTTTGGATGGATTGATATCCGGATTCTTTTTTCAAACAACATCAATCTCCCGACTGCATTTCTGATTCTGGAAATCCTGACGATTTTCGGCTTGATCCTTTCCGTTCGATACATTTTGGAAGAACGAAAAAAGAAGTTTGTCCGCGATGCATTCTCGAAGTACCTGGCCCCCCAAGTGGTCGACCTGGTACTCAAGGATCCATCGAAGCTAACCGTCGGAGGAGAACGGAAGGAGCTCACAGTTCTCTTCAGCGATCTCCGGGGTTTCACCTCGTTTTCCGAAAATATGGACCCAAAAACCCTGACCCAGCTTTTAAACGAATATCTCTCGGAGATGACCGAGATCATTTTTGAGCATGGAGGCACTCTCGACAAGTACATTGGGGATGCCATCATGGCCTTCTGGGGCGCTCCACTGGAACAGAACGATCATGTCGAACGCGCCTGGTCTGCGGCCGTTGCGATGACCAAAAGACTGAAGGAGATCGCACCGGATTTCAAGAAACGATACGGGATCGATGTCGGGGCCGGGATCGGCATCAATTCCGGAGTCGTGAGCGTCGGGAACATGGGATCCAAACGGATTTTTGCCTACACCGTGATCGGAGATCATGTGAACCTCGCCTCAAGGCTTGAGTCCCTCACCAGGCTTTATGGTTGCGACATCCTTACGACCGAGGATTGTTTGGAGAGAATTCCAGAATCGGACCGGAGTCGTTTCCACTGCCGGACCCTCGATTCAGTCAAGGTAAAGGGTAAGAAGAACGCGGTTGACCTGATCTCTCTGTCCGATCAGGAAACACCTCCAAATGTCACCGAGAAGTTCGAGGAAGGAAAGAACGCCTTCCGAAATCGGGAGTGGGATCACGCAGCAGCGCTTTTTCAGGAAGCATCCCGGATTTCAAAGGAACTGCTAGGCATTGTGGACGAGCCTTCCGAGGTTTACATGGAAAGATGCGATGATTTCAAATCCAATCCGCCGCCGGAAACCTGGGATGGATCCATTGAGATGAGGAAGAAATAGTATGGGCTCCAAAGAAATAAACCTGAAGGCAAAAGACATCCTGTTCGAAGAGGGCGATCAATCCAAGAGCATGTACCTGATCAAGGGCGGAGCGATTCGAATCTTCAAACGAAAGGGCGAAGGCAAGATCGAGATTGAAACCTTGCGATCGGGACAGATCGTGGGTGAACTTTCATTTTTTGATGGTCAGCCCCGATCGGCATCAGCGGAAGCCTTGGTTACCACAGAATTGATTGAGATCACTCGGACGGCTTTGGATGCCGCCATGACCCAGGCGCCCGAATGGCTTGTGAGCCTGATCAAGACCGTGACTGCCCGACTTCGGAGTGCAAACAATCGGATCAGGATTCTGGAGAATGTCAGTACCGAGTACGACGTCGACAAACATGGAAATAGGACAAAGGAGTACACCTTCATCACGATGGCGGAACTCCTTCGATTCAGCACCGCGATTGTCGCAGTGGGAAGCCGGTACGGAAAGAATCAAAGTGCCGAAGGGATAGAGTTTTCATCTGCGCTGCTGGAGAAATTCGGGTCCCAGATCCTTCAAGTGCCTTCTGCAAAGGTCGTCTCACTGATTGAGGTATTCAAAAGTGTTCAGATCCTGAGGGGGGATCTGATTTTGACGGATATCCGATTTGTCGATCAATTCATTCATTTTCTAAACGAGCAGAACCTTACGGCCCATGAAAAACGGCAAGAAATATCGATGAATGGCTTCAAGGTACTCACGCTCATCGTCCAAAATCGTGCCGAGGCGTCTCCCCTAACCGAGGGCATCGAACGCCTCAACATCGGACCTGCCATAAAAGCTGCGGCGATTCCCCTGAGCTTTGCACAAGAGCTACTGGATCAGGGCTTTATCAAGAACATAACCCTCGTATCCGGTGAGGAGATTTTGGTGGACTACGATGGGGGAAACATCATTTTCATGTATCGTGCGTTCTGGTTGCTTACGGAGCTGGAAAAGCTCAACCACCAAAAGCGCAAGGGCTGATCATTCGGACTTGATGACCACGAAGCTCTCGACTTTTCGGGCGCTTTTCAGCTCCTTGCCCTTTTGATCCGCTTGCTTCAGGTTTTGGAATCCCGGGATGACCACCCGATAACGGGTTTCTGAATTTACCAAAGCGGTACGCATCTCTGTTTTGATCCCCCGCTTAAGAAATGCGGAAATCCGCTTCTGCGCATCCTTCGAATTCGGGTACGAGCCAAGCTGCAAGGCAAATTTTCCGGAGGAAACGCCCGACTCCGCGCCCTCCTCTGAAGGAGCCGTCACTTCTCGGGCATCTCCGACGGCTTCCTCCTTGGCCGCACTTTTATGAGCGGGGAGATCCACTGGCTTGGGATGATCCACTTTAAGTTTTGATGCCTCCATTTCGTCATGAGTGGCTTCATGAATGGCTTCGGCAGCAGTGCCTTCCACATGGTGAGCTCCCTGCTCCAGCGTCTCCTTCGGAGGTACGGAATCCGGACTGGACTCCAGTTTTGCTACGGCGGATTCGGAATCCTTGGAATCAAGATTTATTCTTTTTCCATAATGAAGTCCAAGGGTGAAGAAAAAACCGACTGCGGTAAGTGCCACCAAACCCAAAACAAGAATCTCTTTCCAACTGAAAATGTAAAATTTTTCGCTTTTCTGCATCTTGGTCTGATTGTGCCTAGAGCCGAAGCCGAAGTCAATTGAGCACGAGAATTGGCCCGTTTTTTGAAGGTACTCAGTAAGGAAAAAGGAGACCAAATCATGAAAAAAATCAAAATCAAGGGCCAATCGGGCCAAGGCCTCAGTGAATACATGATTCTTGCCATGCTCATCGTAGTTGGTTCGATCGCCGCATCCCGCACACTGGGTGCCACCATCAAATCCAAGCTAGAGAACATCAATGAACAACTCCAACAGATTCATGTTCCATGAGCCAGCGAGGACAGGTTCTGATCGAACACTCGATCATGCTCATTGTGGTGATTCTCCCGCTCTCTGCGGGAATCCTGCGCTGGGGATCGCTGGAATTCGAGCGGACTCGGTGCGCTTATGCCGCCTTTTCAGAAGCACGGAGGCGTCTCATTTCAGAGAACCGGGTGGTCGAGGCAAAAATAACCTGCAACTCTGGAATTACGGAATCTGTCCGACTGACCCCCCTTCGCGAGATCAAAGCACAGGATCCTCTTACTTCCATCGAGGGATGGGTCGTCAGGGCTTCCTCGCTCTTGGAGGAGCTATCACACTTCTCGTCTTCCTCTTCGGGGCAGGGATCGGATTGAGCATGATTCACATTAGGGCCATTGCTCAGCGCCAGATCAATCTGGATCGGTGCGCCGGAAGCGCAGCTCACTTTGTGCGCCACATGCTCCGGGACCTTACACGCTCACACCTAAGAGTCGAAACCTCACGACTTGCGACCCTTCCTCTCCTTCCAACCCCAACGGGACCCGCGGCACTTGAAATCTTTCGGAAAATTCTCACAGTCGAAGCAATGATTCAGCGCGCGATCAAACTGGGTTGGGAGGAACGAAAGACGCGGTGGAATGATTTTCCGGGTGTCGGATGCGGATTGCGGAACAGACCTCAGCGCAGTCGATTTCCTGACTTTGGTTTCAGCATCGTAAGTCCCGAGGCTTCGATTCTTGAAACTCAGAGCAGCTCCTACCTCTCAAATCCCCCAGGCGAAGTCCGCTTGTCACTGTCCGTTGCAAAATTGAGCACAGAGGCTCTGGTTGAGCCGGAGAAAATTCATGAATGGTCTGTTCGATGGTCCCGGTAAGATGGCTGGATCCGCAATTCTGGAGATGTGTGTATGGAGCTTTATCATTCTCATCACTTTGATTGGATTCGAGCGAAGTTTTCTCAAGCGCTATCGTGGCTTCAAGGTCGCAATTCAAAATCAAGCTGCCCGCCTGAAACCCTGAAATTGCTTCGTGCGGTCGGACTTCTGATGGCCGCATGCATCCTTGCCTGGATCAGCGTGGCAGCGACTCGCGAAATGACAATCGTTGAATATCGGGAAAGATACCGCCCACATGGATTTCTTTGGCGAGCGCTGCTCCATGCAAAAGGGTATTCGCCTGCCACCACCCACGAGAAGGAGAATCTCATGAGTTCTCAAAAGGAGTTCTCAGAAAATCCCGTGCGAATTCAAATCAGTCCGGGCCTTGAGACAATGATCTTCCCAAGGGGCGCGCTCTCTGAAACTTTGGAAATTTGGCATCGTGATGCTCTGGATCCGAAGTATGCCGACTGGGTTGATCTACCGAATGATCTGAGCGGCCTCGAAAAACTCCAAACCTTGCTCGAGAAATCACTCGCGCGACCTCAAAAGCGCACATCCAATCAAGCCAAATCCATTGACCCAAAGGAGATCCGCTATTAGAATTGGCCCCCTATGAACTCCAAGAAAAACCGCCCGATTTTGACCGTAGGTTCCATGGCCTTTGATTCAGTGCGCACTCCAGCGGGACGCGCAGACCAGGTTTTGGGCGGTTCAGTAAACTACTTTTCGCTCGCAGCGTCCCTCTTTTCGCCGATCAAGATTGTGGCCGTGGTGGGAGATGACTTTCCAAAAGATCACTTGAATTTTCTAAGCCGCCGCGACATCGATGTCAGCGGCATCCAGGTTGCAAAAGGAAAGACCTTTCACTGGGTCGGCGAATACGACACCAATCTGAACGAAGCCAAGACTCTTGCGACAGCCCTCAATGTTTTCGAACACTTTGATCCAAAGCTTCCGGAGAGCCACAAGGACTGCCCTGTTGTCTTTCTTGCAAACATTGATCCTGTTCTTCAGACCCAAGTGTTGAATCAAGTGAATGGCCACGAGCTCGTGGCCTGCGATTCGATGAACTTCTGGATCACAGGAAAGCCATCCGAACTTAAGGAAACGCTGAAGCGGGTGGACCTACTTTGCATCAACGAAAAAGAAGCGTTTTTGCTCTCTGATGAAAAAAGCCTTGAAAAGGCGGCTCGCAAGATTCAAACCATGGGACCATCCAACATCATCATCAAGCGCGGCGAGTACGGCTCGGCTCTCTTCACCCCAAACGGCGCGTTTCTCGCGCCCGCCTACCTCATTGATGAAGTGATTGATCCAACCGGTGCGGGTGATAGCTTTGCCGGAGCGGTGGTCGGCTATCTTGCCGAAAATGGGGCCAAACGAGACATGATGAAACATGATCCAAACGGATGGGATCAGCTTCTTCGTCGCGCAGTAGTTTATGGGACTGTCATGGCAAGCTTCACCATCCAGGATTTCAGCATCGGCAGACTCAAGACACTTTCCCGCGAGGAACTCATGCATCGGCGGGAAAAATTCATGAAAATGATGAGCGTGAGTCAGGCCTGATTTCATGAGTCTGTTTCTTCGATTCGCACTGGTCTTTGGCACCATTACTTTTTTGGTATGCTGGTTGACCTACCGGATCCTGAAGAGAAGGCTCGGTCTCTCCTCCACTGCAAACCGGAATCTTGCACTTTTTTTAAGTTTTTGCGGGCTTCTCATGATCATGGGCCCGGTTTCAAACCGGGTATTCAATACCCCGGCCACATCCCTGCCAGATTATTTTCTTCAATGGTCCCAGTTCACACTGCTCGGTTGGATCGGAACCCTGTTCTTGGTTTTCGTCTTTTTGGAGATCCTGCAACTCCTCTCCAAGCCCTTTGATCCTGCAAAGAGAATCTTTCTGACGACCGGAGTCTCACGGGGACTCGTGGCAGGAGCCACAGCCTCCTCCATGATCGGGATGTTCGAGGCGACTGCGGGGCCCGTGACCCAGGAAGTGACCATCAGGCTTCCCGCTCTCCCCAAGTCCTTCGATGGATTCCGGATTGCGCAAATCTCGGATGTCCACATCGGCCCACTCATTCATCGGGATTACCTTGAGAATGTGGCGCAGCGCGTGCTCGCGCTGAAAGCCGATGCGATTTTCATCACGGGTGACCTTGTTGATGGAACCGTGGATCAGTTGAAAACGGAGATCGAACCTTTGAGCCGTCTTCAGGCACCCTCCGGCGTTTATTTCTGTACTGGAAATCACGAGTACTACTCGGGTGTTCATGATTGGATCAAGCACCTGGAGAGCATTGGAATTCATGTCTTCAAGAACTCGAATCGCATTCTGACCAGAAAGGGGTCGGGGGGAGACGAGCATGTGATGATTGCGGGAGTGTACGATCATTCGGCCCACAGGTATGAGGAAAGCCACAGAACCGACCCATTCGCGGCCTGTAAAAATGAGACCGAGGTGAAATGCAAAATCCTTCTTGCCCACAATCCCTTCAGCATCAAGGAAGCCGCAGCGGCAGGCTATGACCTCCAAGTTTCAGGGCACACGCATGCCGGTCAGTTTTATCCGTATTCGTTTATCGTAAAGACAGTGCTGAAATATTCAGAGGGCCTGTATCGTGTAAACGACAAGACCCAGCTTTATGTGAATCGCGGCACCGGATTTTGGGGCCCCCCGAATCGCCTTGGTAAACGAAGCGAGATCACTCACCTCATTTTGAAGTCGGGGGCGTGAGTAGTCAGCGTTTTAACTGACTGGATTCATTCATCGGGGCTAAGAAAAATAGCTTTTAGCCAGATCCGGATCAGAAAGAAGCATAGCGGCCGCTCCCTCGCGGACAATCCGACCCGACTCCAGGATCAATCCGCGATCCGAGTGCTTTAAGGCAAGGCGGGCGTTTTGCTCCACGATCAACAATGCCCGACGAGGTTCTTCCCGGACCCATTGATCTAGAGCCAGGAACACATCGATCACCACAAGAGGCGCAAGCCCCAAAGACAGCTCATCCACGATGAGCAACTCCGGATCACTCATCCACGCTCTGCCAATCGCAAGCATCTGCTGCTGACCGCCGCTCAAGGTCCCGGCCGCCTGGTTTGGCCGTCCGGCAAGATCCGGGAATACCCGGAAGACCCGCTCCATGAGCTGCTTTGTTTTCGCGCGATCTTTCAATCCATCCGCACCTACCTCGAGATTCTCGCGGACCGTAAGGTCCGCAAATACCCTACGCCCTTCGGGAACCCAACCGATTCGCGGCCTTTCCACCGTTCCCGCAACCCCGGGAAGAAGCCCGATCAAACATTCGATCAGAGTGGATTTTCCCGCCCCATTCGGACCCACCAGCGCTACGCACTCACCCGCATGGATCGAAAACGAAACGGCGTGAATCGTTTTAAGCAAACCACGATTCACGCTGAGCTCTGAGACCTTTAGCAAACTCATGCCTCATCCCCCAGATAAACCCGCCGCACTTCCGGATCTTCGAAAATCATTGCGGGTGCCCCCTCCCTCATGATTTTTCCCTGATGGAGAACTGCAATTCGATCACAGGTTCGAAAGAGCGGCCCCATCACATGTTCGACCCATACGACCGCGAGGCCGCTTTCTTTGAGGCCCAGAATGAGTTGAGTGGCTTCCTCCATTTCACCCGTGGTCAGTCCGGCCATGGCCTCATCGAGCAAGAGAACCTTCGGCTTAAGCGCAAGTGCCCGGGCAACCTCCAGTCGCTTCCGGTCCATGAGATTTAGCCCGCCGGAATTTAGATCTTTCCGTTCTCGAAGTCCGACCAGTTGAAGACACCGAAGGGCAAGGTCCAGATCAGGGGTGGCTACCGCCACATTATCCAAAACACTGAGTGAAGTGAGAGGCCGTGGGGTTTGAAAGGTACGGGCGATTCCAAGATTCGCGGCGATTGCGGGATTCCGCATCTTGATCTCAAACCCCTGGAGAAAAATTTTTCCAGAATCAGGCGCGTGCACGCCGGACAGAACATTGAAAAGCGTCGACTTTCCGGCACCATTCGGGCCCATGAGACCAAGTACTTCTCCGGCGTTCACCGTAAGATCCACCCCGGTCAGAACCTGGAGGCCGCCAAATGAAATCCGGATCCCTTCACAGCGAATCATCCCCGCCCCCCAAGTAAGCCTCGTGGTTTGAGGCGAAAAATCAAGAGCACCACGACCGCATAAAGAAAAACATGAATCTGTCCAAAGTCACGCAATCCCTCCGAGAGCCCCTCGAGCAGCACCGCTCCGACTACGGGCCCAAGCAATGTACCCATCCCTCCAAGGATCGTCATTGCAAGAACCAGAAACATTTGTGAGAGACCGCCCATCTCGGGCGAAATCAAACCAAGATAGTGCCCGTAAAGCGCCCCCGCAAAAGACGCAACCGCACTCGATGCAGAGAACACTGCAACCCGCAGGTTCTCTGTCTGAACACCCAGACTTGCCGCCGCGAGCTCATCACTCAGAATGGCGCGAAGATGGAGCCCCGTTCTTGACTTTTCCAAGGTGCGGATCAAAAACAAAAGGCCCGTAAGTACGAATGCAAAAATGAAAAAGACCGGGATTTTTTGTGCAAGAATGCCACGGCCAGCATCCGGCCAAAGAAGCGGCACTTTTAATCCGAGTGACCCTCGTGTCCACTGGTCTTCATTGGTAAGGAAAAGCCTGAGAAGCTCGGAGAAAGCGAGGGTCA
>CANGWP010000027.1 GCA_947457605.1 Bdellovibrionales bacterium
AAATGTTCGCTTTCTCAACCCGAAGCGGGAATCGAAGACACAGGGGTTCACTGATGAGGAAGTACAAAAGGTCTTGAAAGGCCCCGACCTTCACACCCGTTCTGGCAGCCTCCATTATGCGATTCTGATGGTTCTGTTTTACTGCGGACTTCGGCGTTCTGAGCTTTGCGACCTGCGAATGAACCAGATTCAAACGGAACGCGGATACCGTTTTTTTCGCCTTCGAGGAAAGGGAAACGCCGAGCGGATTGTGGTGATTCGAGATCCCGTTTGGAATGCGATTGAGCACTATCTTTATGTGAATCGGAAGACCCCTGGGGGTGACCATCCACTCTTTACACCCATTCGCAACAACAGGACATTCCGGATAGAAAAACCGATCGACTCTTCACTTGTATTTTACATCGTTCGAAAGTACTCCAACCTCGCTGGAATCACCCATCGTGTATCACCCCACTCTTGTCGGGCCACCGCAATTTCAAACGCTCGCGATCACAATGTTCCGGACCGCGCGATCCAGGAGTTTGCCGGATGGTCGACAACCACAATGATCACTCGGTACGACAAACGGAAAAGCAGTCTTGAAAAATCCGCGGTTCACTCGATCGACTACGGACAAACGGAACGCAAGTTCCCGAAACCAAACTAGCCCCCTTTTTTTCAACCCCGATTTCAAAAATTTTTTCGATTTTGCTGACCTCGATTGAGTGGCGTTCTTGAATTCACGATAAGAAAAGTTATCGCGAATAAAATGAATTTAGATTTGAAAATAAAGCCAAAATGCGCCATTTTGAATGATCCCAGAAAGGAGTTCACCGTATGCTTTGGCTAGGAATGATTGGAATCGGCGGATTGGCTGGAGTGCTCTCCGGGCTGTTTGGAATCGGAGGCGGAATCGTTCTTGTTCCGGCGCTTGTGTTCTTCTTCAAGTTTCCTCAGCATGCGGCAAGTGGAACTTCTCTCGCTGCGATGCTTTTACCGGTGGGCGCATTGGGCGTATGGCAATATTTTCAGGCCGGGAAAATCGGCACCGACAATCTTCGTTATGGCGCCTGGATTGCGCTTGGAATGTTTGCGGGCGCGTATCTTGGGTCGAAGATCGCAGTGGGCTTGGATGTGCGATGGCTCCAACGGCTTTTCGCGGCCCTACTCACATTCGCTGCGATTCGGCTCGTGTCTCAGTCCATGCGGTAGGCGGTTCTGTACTTTTTATGGCGAAACAGGAATTTCATGCCCACGCTGTTTCCAACAAACCCAAGATTGAATTTTTGGGTCCCATCGAAGAACTTGTTTTCCATTTTGTGGTACCCAACCCGGTTCTCGTAGAAGATGCCGAATTTTTCATTTTTTGAGTTAATTTCAATTCGATTCGCACTCATAATCCTTGATCTCAACGCTATAGCGCGAAGACTGGAAACTGATGTCAGAGTTGAAATACCGGGTAATGGAGTGGCTTGCGTAAAACCGGATTTTCCATGCTCCAGCGGGGGTATCGTTTTTTTGTGTTTCTCGAAAAACAGAACAAAAGCCCCGATCAACAAAGAGCATATCCTCCTCGGGAAGGGCAGCCAATTTCAAGGAGGGCGTGGCTTCAGCCTTATGGGACTGTCCCTCACAAAATTCATTGAGGTTAAGCGCCTCAAAAGCCAGACCTTCGGTCGCAAACCAAAAGTTGAGCAGCAACGGAATCCATGGGGTATTTTTCATTCGAGCCATCTCCGGCTCGAACGCTAACCCAATGGATTTCGTTTATTAATATTTTTAATTTAATAATTAATTATGCGCGACCGGGGGTTTAATCCGATTGGATTGATCCAATAAAACAACCTTCGGTTGATGCGCTTCAATTTCCGACCCGTTCAAACCCACATAGGCGCAAATGATGACAAGATCGCCCGGCTTGCAAAGATGAGCCGCGGCTCCATTGATGCAGATCACGCCCGAACCGCGAGGCCCTTCGATTGCATAGGTGGAAAAGCGGTTTCCGTTGGAGACATCGTAAACCTCAACGCGCTCGTGGATCAGGATGCCGGCGGCGTCGAGAAGATTGCGATCAATGGTGATGGAACCCTCATAATCAAGGTTGGCTTCGGTGACGGTCGCACGGTGAAGTTTTGCTTTTAAAAACGTATAGATCATTCGCAAGGTTCTACCCTTGAATCAGGGTCGGTTCAAGGCTAAGGTGCGAGGGCGTATGAAGATTTTTTTCCCGTTTCTTCTGTTTTTTGGAGCTCTTTCCAGTCACGCCTCTGCAATCCACGCGAATGGAGAGCCGAGAATTCTGGTGATCGGCGATTCCCATGCGGTTGGCCCGTTTGGACGCCTACTGGTGGATGACCTGAAGCAAGTCACCCCGAGAAGTTCAATCTACGCAAGTTGCGGAACGGTGGCATCCAGCTGGTTTGTCGGTTCGAAAACACGGTGTGGCTTTTTCTTCAAGACTGAACAAGGCAAGACGCTTCAAGGCCGTGTTGGAAATACTCCGAAGCTCCCTGGAATGTTGGCCACCCTGAAGCCGGATCTTCTGGTCGTTGAGCTTTCCGGGAACTACATCAAGGGCTTTGATGAAGCGACTGCCATTGCAGACATGAAAAAAATCATCGAACTGATCAAAGATCAGCCCATTGCCTGCCTTTGGGTAAGCGCTCCGGATTCCAGAATCAAGCGTACAGAACGATCAAGTTTGTTTTCATGGGTGATGGAAGCTGTCGGGGACCGATGTACCGTAATCGACGGTCGTGCGCACACCCATTATCCGGAGCACGAGGGTGATGGGATTCACTATTCCCGCGAATCGGATGTGAGAGCATGGGTGGACGCAGTGGTCGCCGAGGCAAAGCATATCCTCAAAGAAGCTTCTTACTGAACACTCCATACCGATGCTCCCAAATCATCAGTGACTCAGCCTTCGAGAGCAAGGATTCGCTGGGGGCTCCCCTGCGAATCAGCGCCGACACCACGCGATTGATGCCTTTTTCATTTGCAAGGCTTATTGCGTGATGAATCCCAAAGCTGGCAAGTCCGGCCTTTTGATATTCGGGTAGGACCGCTATGGTCTTGCAAACAAGGTATCCTTGATCCGGAAAAGTAAAGAAATAGCCCACCTCTTGGCCCCTTGGATTCAGAATGAAAAAACTGAACTCGGACAGGAGCGAGGAGTGCTTTGGAATGTTTAAAGTCGTATAGGCTCGAAAGTCGAAGGGTTCTGAGAGGAAGGATTCCTGAAAAGAACTTGAATTGATTCGGAACAACGCCCGAAGATCCGGGGACTCCGCACCGCTAAACTCTATGGGTCGGGTTTTGAAGCCGGATGCCAGGGCTTCGTCATATCTCCTCTGGGAGAAAGGCAGGACCAGCCTTGGATCACGAAATGCCCTGGAGTGATATTCTTCGAGCAATTCATAACCGGAACCTTGGAGCCAGGCGATGAAACCTTTCCTCCGGGGCGGCTCCCATGAGAAGACGGGAGAGGCCTCGGGGTCATTCCCCTCATCCAAACGGAGGCGATACTCAAACAGGGTGGAATAGTTCACAGGCCCGACGACATGATCCGCACCTTGGGAGGAGAGCCAGAGTTCGGCGCTCGCAAGGAGCCCTTTCGCGCATTCGCGATTCAAAACATCAGATCCGCAATTCACGTCAAAAAAGCCAAAATAGCCACGTTTCGGATCGCTTGCGGAAAGATTTGCCGAAATTCTTCCGACGACCGTGCCCTGAAGAAGCGCCAAAAAATGGTTCCTTTTGAATTCAAAGGGATAAGTGAGTGCCGCGCGTTCCCCCTCGGTTCTGGCAAAGGTTTTGACCAGACTGTCCTGACCCGTCTCCTGAAACTGAATCAAAGGATTTTCACCTCCCCTTTTCCGGCATCGATTCGCACTCTCTGGCCGGATTTCAGCTTTTCCATGAGACCACCCGAAATTCCTACAATGGTTGGAAGTCCGAGTTCCCTCGCAACCACCGCAGAATGGGACAATAGGCTTCCTCGTTCAATCAAGAGCCCGGAGCATGATGGGTAAAGAGGAACCCAGCCCGGATCGGTTCTCGAGGTCACAAGAATCTCCCCCTGAAGGCCTGCTGTGTCTTTCAGTTCATGGGCTACGCGAACCACTCCCTCGACCACTCCCGGGCAACAGGGGGTGCCATACAGCAAGGATGGGTCAGTGCTCCTCGGCGTGAGATCCCGGAGCAAGTCGGACTCCAGCAAAACCGAAGGATACTTCAGTGAAACTCCCACAGCTCCAAATGTCACAAATCGATCCGGAGGCGCTGGAGACTTTCGATACCCTTCAAAAACCGGCTTCCGCAAGGCAACCAGACCTGCCGGAGAATGCGTGGGCAGACGCCCCTCTACAAATGCAATGATCTCATCGACCGTGAGATAGAAAATATCGAATTCCGACTCGAGCAATCCAAGCTTCACCAGATTTCCGCCTACGGCACGCATCAAGTGCCGGACCAATCCATAACTCTTGGTTCGATCAAAACGCAAATCCTCGCGATTCCGAACAGCCTTTCGAGTGTGCAATAGCACCCAGAAGTAAATGATCTTGCGAATTCCCTTGAGACGGGCATGTACCCTTGCCTCCGCCACATCCCGGATCAATCGCTCTCTTTCCGTCATTCGATCGATGGAATACGCTTTCATTCGGATGTAGCTTGCGACCATTCCGATCACAAAAGCCGGATCGTCATTGAGATCCCGCTCCTCAAACTTCAATTCATTCACACATCGAAACCCGTACAGGTCAAGAAACTCTCGAAATCTCGAAAGGACCTCCTGATTGGCGCCTGCCTGAAGATCAGCCCATACTTTTTCCGGGGGATCCGAGACAAAACGTTCGCGGAAAGAAGGAGCTCCTAGGTCGATCGTTTCCGCAATCCTCATCAACGCTTTTGTGGGTTCGGTGCTTTCAAGGTCGCCTTGTCCGCAAAGCAGATCGTTCTGAAGAGAGTCTGGTTCACTTTCCTCCTTCATCCAGTTCGCAGTGAGTTTTTTCAGCACTCCGAAAAAGACCATGCATAGAAAGTCATTCACAATCGGGGCCTTCCATCTTGGAAGCAACTCGCGCTGAAGCTCAAGATAGTAGGCGATTTGCTTTGAGAGGGACCAGGATCTGAAATCCTGCTTTCTCGCCTCTTGATACACCCGGTTGAAGTGATGCTTGAAGTCCGCAATGATCGCATCACTCCTGAAAAAGCGATAAAGCGACATGAGGGTCAAGCGCAACTTGAAGAGTGCTCCATAAGTTGGCGGAGTCTTTGCGAAATCGAAAATTTTCTGATGCTCAACGGAGAGGGATTTCTTTACTCCCATCATGGTTTCCATGAAGGATGGATTGCTTGCCGAGCCTGGCATGCAAAGCAGGAGTTGATACCAGTTGATCAAATTGTAATAGATCCTGCCCCGGATGAGTCCAAGCATGTTTCTGAATCTGGGTTCTTGCTCCAGCAGGATGCTCTCCGGGACTTGCATCATCTCCGCAAATTGCCGATACACGTGTTGATATGCATGACTCGCATACGAAAAGGTGAATGGAGATGTGACCCCGCTATAGCTTTCAATGATGTTGGAATTATCCCAGAGCGTCGGCTCTTCCCCACGGGTCTGGACATCATGAAAGGCCTCGGGTGGCAAAGAGGTGATCGGGCGCATCTGAACAAAATGAATCCCCCGCTCATCCATCGCCCACTCAATGTCTTGAGGAGCTCCGGCGATCCCTTCGAGACGCAAAGCAGCCTTGCACAATTCCTGAAGTTTCTCACAGGCAATGCTGGATTCGCCTGCCCTTCCCTCGGGCAACTTCCCTTTGATGAGGCCGCCATTTTCGCCTCTGAAATAGGCAAAGTGCTTCTCTCCTACCACACTTTTTTTGATCTCAAGTGTCGTACGATCGATCTCGAAGTGATCCGAAACAAGATCGCCGCTCACAAGGCCCTCCCCCAAGCCAAAAACCGAATCGATCCAGAGATGATCCCGATCCAGAGGATTCATAGGATTCCGCGTGAACAACACCCCTGAGGCCCGGGCTTCAACCATTCGCTGCAAAATGACACCCATTTTTTGTCCCGACGCAGGAAACCCGCGCTCCTGGCGATACCGCTGTACCCTCTCCGACCAAGCTGAGGCCCAACATCTGCGGATCGCCAGTGAAACCTCTTCCATTCCCCTAACAAAGAGGAAGCTTGAAAACTGGCCTGCAAAAGAATGGTCTGAGGAATCTTCATCGAGGCCGCTCGATCGAATCGCGAGGTTCTCGTTTTCCCACCCGAGGGTCTCAAGCCTGGACTTCAATCGTGTTTCGAATTCGGCTGAAAGAGGAATTCGCAAGAACGCTTCCTCGATCCTTGCCTCCAGCTCCTTGAAGGTCCCGGAGGAACTCACGAGTTCCCCAAGCCCACTGGATTTCAAGTGTGCATCCAGCACCGTGCTCGGAATGCAAAACCACTCGGGAGCGGGAATATCAGAGCGGCTCAGTACTGCCAGGTTTCTGGCCTTTCCACCACCAAAGAGTCTGAAGTCCTGATCCTGGCTGTCCTGATCCAAGAAAATCATTGGAAACTCCCGACAATGGGAACACCCCAGATCGCAAGCAAAAGAAACAAGGTTACGAAGCCTTCAATCCATTTGAATTTCCGCGGTGCCCACCAAAGCAGGGTAAGAAGCAGAAGAATCAAGACATAGAGAGGGCCCAATAGCATCAGGAGTCCGAGCTGCTCCCCGGACTTGTACGCAAGTCCGAGCAAAATCAGCAAAAGGAAGGAGGTCTTTTCTTTCCCGTACCGGCGCAAGTAGGTATTCAACACGGGATGTGCCGAGGGATCCAATTTTCTCCCGACCTCAAATGCGAAAAATGAGAAAAGCAGCAGGCCGGAAAGCCAAACGAACTCTTTGCTCTCAATGCAATCGGGCAAAAAACATTCGAGAACGAACGCGGTCATGGGAATGATGATGAACTGATGAGTGGCCGCGTACATCAAGGGACGTCGGGAGAGCCAGTCCTTCACATAAAACTCTTTGAACATCAGGAACAGGTAAAAGGCACCAACGGCAAAATAGAGCCCGGCTTTCAGGCTGACAATCATCGTGGCAAGAATGGATACGGCCACCATGAATGCATTGAAAATCCTGATGAATCCCACGAACTCCTCCAGAGTGAAGAGTCCACGGGGAAGCGGGCGTTCAGGGTGAGCGACCTTGTCTTTTTCAAAATCCTTTAGCTCATCCATGAAACGAATCTGGGCAAGAAAAACCATTCCGCCGAACAGGGAAAGGAGGATCGGAATCCATCCAGGATTTGAATTTCCGGATATCTTTTTTGCGCTCATGGTGATCCCGAGTGCAATCAGAAAGTTCGGGATCACGGGAAACCGTTCCGTAAGGTAAATGCCCCATCTTGACTTCATTGACTTGCTCCTCGATCAATTCTTGCCCGGTGTCTTCGGTCCCGAATGATCTTTTTTTCCTGAACCCGGGAAATTTGAGGAAATTTTCGAAGCAATTCCCCGGATCTCGTCTTAAGGCTTTCTCCCGAAAGTACCGGCAGGTTTTGTTTGTCCCGAAAGACAAATGCCTTCGTATGGCCCAGGACCCGATAGATTTTCTGTTCCAATAGAAAATCATCGGGGTCTTGAAAAGACCTGCCCTGATACCAGAGGCCGTCTTCATTCTTTACCATTCGATCACCCATGGCGTGCCAGAGTCTGCCATTTGGGTCTTTTTCCTTTGATCGCAGATTCTCTTCTGCGTTGCCAAGGTATTCCCCGCACACATGATCTCCACTCACCCAAAGTGTTCGATCATCCATGCGGGTCATGAGTCCGGGTACGATATTCCCAGCAAGAAGAGCATGCACAAAGCCTCTCTCTTTTGATTTTCGAACGGATTCTTTTGCGTCTACAAATGCAACGGGTTCAGCCTCACTGCTTCCATAAACATGAATGAAACGCGATTCGGGCAAGGCATCAAAAGCTGATTCGAACAGGGAGCATTCCGTAAGTGCACCCCCCACATGTACCGAGCGCAGGGTCTCTGGAACCGAATTTCTCGAAAGGAGGATTTTCAGAAAGGTCGGACCACAGGAGAGGGTTTCAGGCTTAAGCTCTTTTGGCAAATCCGCGAGTTGCTTGAAATGCTTTGCTTTCCAACCGGGGGGGATAAACACAGTTCCCCGACCCATTCCAAGATTGGCCAGAGTCAGATTCGCAAAAATAGCGAGATCGGGTCCACGGAACAATTCCAGCTCAGCCGAGGTTCGGATCGCCCGGTTCTGGGCCGTCAGTCCCTGATGGGTTCGAACCACCCCTTTTGAGCGTCCTGTAGAGGTCCCGGTGGTAAACGTGATGATTCCCGGAGTTTCGGGTGGCAGATCGGATACGCAAAAATCCCGCACCATGCCCGTTTCATTGCAAAGGGATTTTGATGACTTCCAATGCGGGATATCCCGGATTGCACTCACACGAGCTCCCCAGGCCCGACCCAAAAAAGATGCGACAAAGACAGAGGGTCTGCAAACCGAGATCACCTGTTCGATCTCACGAACCGGAAGGAATGGCTCCACAAGGATCACCTTTCCACCAAGTCCCAGAGCAGCCATGACGACGGCATAAAAATCAGCACTGATTGAATCCGCAAGTAGGATCGAGCTGCTCTCCGAAAAACCAAGACCGCGAAGAGACTTCTGTGCCCGCCTCGCGGAGTCGAGAAGCTCACCATAGCTCACAGGCCGTGTTCCAAGCTCAAAGAAGGCAAGCTGCGAGGGATGAATGTCGCGCTCCAGAAGTAGCTCCAAAGCATTCATGATGGCACGCCTTTGTTTTTGAGGGTCGCCTTGAGAGAGACTGCAAGGCCGAGGGTGATCTTGAAGTCGGGTCTCATGGGGTCTTCGCCCATGAGTTGATATTCGAATTTCTGCAAAAATCGAGTGAGAATCAATTTCGTTTCAAGGATGGCAAAGTGCCTCCCGACGCAAGTTCTAGGTCCAATTCCGAACGGAAAATAGCAGCCCTTCGAGACTTCCCTGATTTCAGGCGTCCAGCGATCGGGATCAAAAACATCCGGACTCTTCCATAGTGTCGGATCGCGGTGAATCAGATACGGTGACAAAAAAAGAAGTTGCCCTTTTTTGATCTCAACACCTCCAAGCGAGTCCTGCCCCAAAGCTCTCTTTGTCCATGCCCAAACCGGAGGATTCAATCGCAAGGTCTCGTCCACCACTGCCGCAAGGTACGGGAGTCCCAAGACATCCGCGGCTCCCGGGACTCTATTTCCGACCTGCGAATCAATTTCCTGCCTGAGTCTCAGAAGAGGACCTTGATTTACGCCCAGGTATCCAACCAGCCAGGAAAGAAGATTCCCCGTCGTCTCAAACCCGGCAAGAAGAATGGAAACCGTCTCGTCCCTCAGCTGGGTGGCATCCATCGCAATACCCGTATCCGGGTCCCGCGCGAGGATCATTTGCGTCAGCAGATCCGATCCAGGTGAGTTCCTGGCAATTTCAGCTCTCTTGCGCTCGATGTAGCCGTGAATCACATCATCAATTGCCCGGCGGGCGGTCTTGAATTTCAAGTACTTTGGCAAGGGCAGGTTCAAAGGGAGAGGAACCCACTCATTGAATCGAAACGTGAGAAAGGAATTCACAAACTCCATGGGCCCAAGCAGGGTTTCGAAATCCCGATCCGTGAACTCTCCGAAAAGGGACTCCAAAATGATTTCAAAGACAAGCTTTTTCAGCCCGAATCCGAGATCAACCGCCGCCTCACCGGCATCGCAACGTTCCGCAAGCAAATCGAGAAAGGCCCCGATCCTTCGGTTCATGACACTTTCAAGGGATGCCACAGAGGCCGGATGAAACCTTGGCTGGATCAGTCTGCGCTGCTTTCGCCACTTTTCACCCTCACTCATCAGGATGCCATCTCCGACCAGATCCCGGAGCATGGTTGCCTTTGCATAATTCCTTGCATTCCGGTGTTCCACCTGAACCACATCTTCGGGACGCTTCAGGAGGAGAATCCGGTGTTTCCCAAGCCTGAATGAAGTGAGATTGCTTCCATCATCCCGGAGTTCCGACAAAAACGGGATTTTTCGCCTTCGATATTCGAGGGCATTTCCAAAAAAAGGAAGGCCGGGAACTTCCCTGAAAATCCCCCTCATGACCGCGCCTCAAGAATTTCCGGGGCATACATCTGGATTTTTTCAGAAGAGATGGCTCCTGAGAACTCCCCACTTACGTCCTGAAAACCGCTTCGATCAAGCCCTTCGGGGTGATGAAGGTAATGCCGAATCACGAGCCGCCCCCCGGGTCGAAGCGATGGTCTCATCCGAAGAAGGAAACTTCGTTCCAAATCCCCGGTAAAGTAGGAAGGAACATTCGAAATGGACACAAAATCCACATTCCTCAATCCCTGCACCACTTGGACCAAATCTCCGTGATGATAGAAAATGGCCGCATTCGAAAGACCCTGTTTTGATGCAAGATAGATTTCCGGATCCGCCTCAAGCGGGAGTGATTCCCGATTCAGGATTTTGCCAAGCAAGCTTAGCTGAAGAAAAAAATTCCTTGATGCAAGTCCGTTATGAAACAACTTGAGATAAGCCCGCTCATAGTATTTGACATAGGGAACACCGGTATTGTTTTTTGGAAAACCGCCCCGGTACAAAAGAGCATTGAAGGTTTTTGCGCTTCCCGCAATCCGAATAAGGAGCCTGAAGCGCCACATTGGAAATTCCTCGCGAAAGAACCTTTTTTGCGCTTCCATATCTTGAAAAGAAAAAAGTCTGCTCAGGGTTTTTTGTCCAAGAAACAGCGCTGAAAGCCTGGAGAAGAATTGAAAGGTCTTCTCCCACTTTCCTGTCAGGGTAATTGCCTCCCACCCGATTCTGGAAAAACGCTCCCGAAGAATTTCAGCGGATTCCTCGGAGATCCTCGCCTCTTCGAACTTTTTCTTTCTCCATGTTGACAAAGGGGCGTCCGGTGTTTCGAATACCCATGGGTACCAGAACCTCAGGAACTCCTCTTGAGAAAGAAGCCGCAAGGTTTCCACTCGCAACTCACATAGGGCAAGTTGGACTTTGGAGATGTCAACGATGTGCAGCTCACGAGGTCCTTTTGACAACAAGGGAAGGACGCGTGATCCGCTTCCACCGACTGCAACCACCCGTTCCCGATTCGGCGCAAGGATATGCGCCTCTAACGATGGATCCTCGTTTGCCAGGGTGTAATTGAGCTTTTCAAAATAGCGAAATCCCACGCCCCGCGATCATAGTTCATTGACCGAACCCATTAAAACTGAAATCATCCAAAAAATGCGTCTTCTTTCACTTCTTACCCTGAAGCAGCTGCAAACCCGCAAATTCAGGAATCTCCTGAGTCTGCTCAGCGTTTCCTTCGGCGTCGCACTTTACACCTCGATCGAACTTGTAAATGAATCCACTTTAATGAGCTTTGGCTCAAGTGTTGAGGCGATGAGCGGAAAAGCGACCTGGAGCGTGCTTGGTGGACCAGGGGGATTTCCGGAGTCCATTCTCGCCACAGTAGAAACCACGTCCGGCATAGCAAACGCCGTCCCCGTGATTGAGGTTCAGGCCTATTTCACTCCGCCCAAAAGTACCTCCAATGAAACGCTGGTCATTCTCGGCGTGGATCTGCTGCGGGAAAGTTCGGTTCGTGCCTATCAGGTTCAGGATGCGCCCGTGATCGATGATCCCCTGAGTTTCCTCAATCAGCCCGATAGCTTGATTCTCACAAAATCTTTTGCAGAAAAGCACGGACTGAAAGTCGAGGATTCGGTCATGATTTCCACCTCGACTGGACCTCGCCGATTTGTGATCCGGGGGCTTCTTACCCCGCACGGTCCCGCGCGCGCGTACGGTGGAAATCTTGGAATCATGGACATCGATGCCGCACGCCTTCAATTCGGAAAAGAGGGTCTGCTTGATCGAATCGACGTTGTTCCGGAAAAGGGTGTGCCGACGGACGAGGTTCGATTCCGACTTGATAAGAATTTGCCCGAGGGATTGACTGTGGAAAGCCCTGCGACTCAAGGCGAAAACATGAGGAAACTTGTGGAGGGCTATCAAGGCCTCCTCTCCTTTGTTGGCATCCTTGCCCTCATTGTGGGTTTGTTTCTCGTGCTGAACGCGATGATCATTGCCCTTGCGGAACGACGCCGGGAGCTTGGAATTTTGCGGGCCATTGGCGCCGACAGAAGAATTCTGATGATCTCACTTCTGGAGGAGGGCTTTGTCTTAGGGGCGATTGGCTCGCTTTTCGGATTGGTTCTGGGAAGATGGGTCGCCTCGGGAATGGTCGGGATGATCAGTAGGTCGGTTGCGAACCAATACCTGATCCCGGTATTTGTGGATCACATCCATTTTCCACTTCAGTCCGCGATCAAGGGATTCCTGCTGGGAATCGGTACCACTCTTCTTGCCACCTGGTTTGCCGGAAGACAGGGATTGGACATCTCCCCTCTTGAGGCGGTCCGGGGATCCGCCGTGCAACCTGCATCTCCGGGCTGGTTGGGCCCGGTGATCGGACTTGGCCTTCTGGGATTCATCGTGCTGGATGCTAAAACAGGATTAAGCCATGAATTCCCGGTCATTCGATATCTAAATCCATTTTGCCTGATTTTCGGAGCCGTTCTGGCAAGTCCCCTGCTGGTTCGGGTTCTGATCCGGATCATCCGCTATCTGATCCCCCTGGCTTCCGTTCGCATTTCCAGCGACAACCTGCTTCGGAATTCAAAAAGAACATCGTCAAATCTCATGACTTTGATGACAGGTCTCTTGCTGGTCATGGTCCTCTCCCTTCTGAATGGAAGCATAAAGTACAGCGTGCTCTCCTGGTTTCGAAACACCCTTTCTGCCGATCTTGTGGTTTCTTCCACCGGAAGAATCCTCAGCTTTCGAGTCCAGCCGCTGGAAGAAGGTTTGATCAAGGATCTGAACCGCCTTCCGGGAGTGGATGTGAGTGAGGGTGTCGGGGCCACGGGGCTTCGATATGTGAAGCAGCTGTATGAGGGAAAGACCCTGGCAATCAAGGCTTTTGATCCCCCACATCCAAGACTGAAAAATTCACTGATTGAGGTAAAAGCCGGAGGGAGTCCCGAAACGGTGAGGAATGGCTTCTTTTCCGAAGATGACCCGGTGGCATTGGTTTCTGAGAATTTCGTCATGCACTTCAAGAAAACCACGGGGGACAAACTCGATCTCTCTACCCCAACCGGAGTTCATTCAATTCGAATCCTTGGCGTGGTCTCGGAGTTTACCAATCCTGAGGGAGTGATTTATCTGAGCAGGAAAACCTACAAGAGGCTTTACCGAGACCATCTTGTCAGCGGATTCTTTCTGATGGCAAGCCCGGGAACAACCCCCTCACAACTACGGGCCAGTCTCGATCAATCCCTTGGGAAGCGTTTCGGATTGATGGCAACACTGAATTCGGAATTGAATGAAGACGCTGAGAAAATCGTGGATGAAAGCTTCACCTATACCCGCGCCATCGAATGGTCTGCTCTGCTGGTCGGTTTATTCGGGCTTTTCAACACCCTCTTTGTCAGCGTTCTGGATCGGAAACGGGAATTTGGTGTGCTGCGAGCCGTCGGAATGAAAAAGACCCAGCTTCTGGCGATGGTTCTGACCGAATCGGTTCTTCAGGGAATGCTCGGAGGGTGCGTCGCCATCGGGATCGCGATCTTTGTTTGCTATTTCTGGGTCATGGGAACGGTTTCGAGCCTCATGGGGTGGGTCTTGAAATTTTCATTGCCGATCGATGCAGTCTGGAAAACCTTTTTTGCCGGATTGTTGGTAGGCGTTCTTGCCGGACTGATTCCCTCGGCCCGCGCGGCAGGGGCTTCGATTCGCGAGGGTCTCGATTCCTGATTTTTAAATTTATTTTATTTACAAAACTAAACTCATTGAATAGTGTGCCCCTTGAATGGAGCAGGAGGTTGCGTTTCTGATCAATGAGAATTCAGGACAAGGCGAGGCGAGGGCTCTTGCCGAACTGGCGAAAGAGGGCCTGCCAAGTCTTCGAATTCAATCTTCACTTCCACGCTCTGCACGGGAGCTTACCGAAATCTGTAAGAAGTTGCCTTCCGGAGATACCCGGGCCGCAGTCATATTCGGGGGGGATGGAACCCTGAATCACGCCCTGAGAGGACTGTTGGAATCCAACATCCCGCTTTACCCCTACCCCTCTGGAACTGCAAATGACCTGGCCAAGGAAAACGGGATCACCGGATGCCCTCAGCAGTTGGGGAGATTGGTACAGACCGAATCCATTCGGGAATACAGGGTGCTTCAGGTAAATGGCATCCCATTCTCCACCATTTCAGGGATCGGAATCGGTTCCAAAGTATGCGACGAATACAACCGCATGCGCGGACGGTTTCAGTGGATACAGAAACTTCCAAAGCGATTCAATTGCGAGATCTATTCCATGCTCGCGACCAAGACCATCTTTCAGAACTGGGGCCGGGGGCACCTGGTAAGGCTGATCTCGGAAGAATTGAACGAAGTGGTTCATACGTCCATTCTCATGGTTTGCAATCAATCCACCTTGGCCGGAAATCTCAAGGTAGCTCCGGATCAAACGCCGCACCAGGAGGAATTCACTGTTCTTTTTCATCGAAACCCTTGTGGCGCAGGTACCCTGAGGTCGCTTGCAAGAATGAAGCTCGGCCGCATGGATTCTCTCTTTCGCTCCTTTAAAACAAAATGCCTTCGAATCGTGTCCCTGAATGGAGAAGCAATCCAGGCATTTGGCGACGGAGAGATCCTCTCGTCCTCACCCTCCCTCGATTTCTCGATCCATCCGAAAAAGCTGAGAATCTTCAGCGAACGTTAAGTTTTTCATAAAATTCGGATAATGACGGGATCCGGGGAACGTCTTGATGAAGAATTGGCAAGCCCTCCGCATGAAGAGGGGCCGCTTTTGAATCAATCCAGGTCGCGAATTGGAATGCACTGAAATGCGAAAAAAAGAGCCACTTTGAAAGACCTATGGTGGAATCCGGCATGGAAAGTGCGAGACGTCTTTTCTCGTGCAGTGGCGCAAGATTGCAAACCCGTACTACAGACTCGAGAAGGTGACGAAGCATGGGGTGGAAGGTTGGATCCGCCTCGAGGGACTTGAGCTCACTCCCTGCCACATGCGCGGCCTCTGCAAAACCGCCAGTTCGATATGCCCGAAGAATTGCCGTGCCGATGGAGTTCCCGTGTCTTGGCTCAAAATCCCGCAAAGAGGCTGGTGCAAATGGAAGGATTTCCCTGAATTCGGGGATGGTATCCATGGGCATGAACTCCTCTTTCACAATGGGAACCCCAAAATCAAAAAACTTACGGCCCCACAGATCCGGCACCCGGCAAAGGGGAAGAGCGATACGTTCAGAGAGCACAACCCATTTTGACACAGAATCCGATCGTCCCCCGGACAATTGTGAGTACAAGGGTGCTCTTTTGGTATTGATGGAAATGGCATCACGCAAATGTTCTTCAAATGGGCCCACAAAGGTGTTTTAATCTAGTCGATGCCATTTTCAAAATGCATTGCTGCATTTTCTGCATTCTTGCTCTTCTCCATGCCTCAGGGACGAGCCGGCTCAATGAAGCCATTCGAGACCAATTACTGCACTGCCTTTCCTACGGGAACAAAAACCAATCCGGATCAGTGGAAACACTGCTGTGCCGAACACGATCTGTATTTTTGGGCGGGGGGATGCAAAAAGTATCGAGTTGAGGCTGACAAAAGACTAATGGATTGCGTGGAAAGCACGGGCGCACGGAAAATTGCCTTCCTGATGCATTTGGGAGTCCGAATTGGCTCCTACTCACCCTTCAAGATAAAGGAGGAAAGGTGGGGCAACGGATGGCTGGATGGAAGACGGGATTTTGATCCGCTGAAATTCGAGGATTTGATCGCAATCGAAACTGAGCTTCAGGCTCGTCCTTCGATGGACATCACGCCCGAAATTCTTGCACGATTCTTTACGAACCTGAACTCTCAGATCCGGGAAAATCCGGTTTGTGATCTGAAGTAAACAAAGATTATCGTTTTGACTCGAGATGTTCCATGCAATCGGTGATTTGCTCATATGGATCACTTTTAAGTTCAGCTGTCGGACGGTCCGTTGTGATCAGCTGATCCAGTGAGTTCACATTCCGGATCACACAGATTTTTCGATCGCTCCAGTCGAATTCCTGATTGCTTCCGCTTTTCCAAGGTGCGGTCCTGAACTCAAGCACACAAGAACCCAAGGTAAAATTGCACCGAACCCTTCTAAAATGGAAGTTGTAATCACCCTCGCACCAGGTGTCCCCGCAAATTTGATCAATCGCGAACAGGACCCTCTTTTCGTCCCTTCTGCGCAGATCATCGGCTTTTGCTGTTGAACCTGTAAAAATCATACCCAAGGCCAAACCCATCAAAATTCGCATCCTCGAATGCCCCTTTCCTTGCGGGAGGATGTATCGAAGGATGCACAGATAGTCAATGATATCTATTTAAAAAATCAACGAATTGCCTGATAGAGCGTCTGAAACAGGGAATTGTTCCGATGCGGAACCATCTCCTCGGCAAAGTACCACCAATAGTATCCCCCATTGAAGGCCGCAGGCAGGGGGATTCTGGATCTCATTGGATAGAACTCCTGAATCAGTGCCTTTTCGTAAGGGGACCCATACTGGGGATTTTGAGTGCCAATCTCTCCAAATCCGACTTTTGAATTCGGAAAGATTGCTGCGAGCTTAGTAAAAATGGAGGTCCAGTTGGGCTTGATGTTTGAACAACCATCCGGATACCAACTTACCAACACCTCATCGAGGCCAAGACGCATGCTCTCTCCTCCTGGATCGCGTGATGCTGGAGGAAGGCCCAATTGAAATTTTGAGTTGATCCAGGAAAACTGGTCATTTCCCGGACTATCGATGCAATTTTTGGGATCACCGGGTTCGCCCATGTAAAAGAAGGTAAGAGCAGCCTTTGCATTTCTTGCTTTTACTGCTGAAAATGCCGCCTTCAGCTTTTCGAATGTGCCGCTGCCAAGCCAATTCCCGTTTACCTCATTGCCGATCTCCCAGATCTCAACATTGTTCCCAATGGACTGAAGATAGCTTTCTGCCCGAGCCTGATAGGAGGACGGGGTGTAATTCTTCATGTCGGTTGAGTCTGCGATCTGACCCATGATGGATGCCACGGTTTTCAGTTCCGAAACAGGTTTTTGATAATAGGAAGGCCCCACCCCACCATCAAACACCACCCGTGCCCGAATGGGGACACCGAGTGCTTTGATTGCGGCGATCTCACCGGCCCGGATCGAATCGGACACATCATCCAGAGTGACCCCTACAATCTGGGAAGCCGGAGAGCCCACCGGGCCGGGTGTTGCTACAGGAGTTGCTGAAGGCGTCGGTGCGGGGGGAATTGCCCCAGCGATGAAGGTTTGCACTTGGGAATCATCTTCATAATTTCTGGTGCTCACCACGACCTTCTTTTGACCGCTCGTCCCTGACTTGAAGAACAAATCTCGAATCGGATTTGCGCTGGTCAAAGAAAAACTCGTGACCCCCGATTGACACAACGGATCTGAGAAAAATGAAATCCCCGGATCAGAAGCATCTGTGAAAACCTTGATGCCTCTTCTTGGGGTCTGCGAGACCCCGGAAGAGTTCACGGGCACCACGGAAAGCGGGGGCGAACACTTGCCGGTTTCGACCCGATACGGCCCTTTTTGAATCGCAATTTTCGTAATCCTTGCTTGCGAAAATCCGGTCAGCATCAAACCCAACGCTGAGAATAACATCAATCCCTTCATCCAGTACCTCCTCTTGATATCCGATTGTCGGTTCAAGAGAGCATACGGGGGTTCGAAAATTGGCCGTGAATGTTATTTATCGAATTCTTCTCAGATAGAATTTGAAACTTGAGACATCAAGTGCCACAAATTTCGATCCTTCGATCGCCTGCATTGCATTAGCATTATCCATCCTTAGATTTTCGATCGATGGTTCAATTCGATACTCTCGGTGTTCCTTGACCCATTTTGCAGATGCTGCAAGAAGTTCAGGATAGTCCGCCCTCGCAGAATCCGGATTGGCAATCGACAGCAAGTTCAAGAGCAAATTTGACTCGGAACCGTGTTTCCGCGCCAGGTCATTGATGAATCTTTTTGCGGATGGGTCATTTACATTCATCATTCCCTGGGCAATCGGAAGAACGAACATTCGCTTGTCCCTTGGATTCATTCCCTTGAATCCATCAATTGCCCCACGAACCAGTTCGGCCCGGACGTTCGCATTTTTCGCAGAGGAAAGTGCCATTACCAAGAGAATCAATGGACCGCTCTTTTTTTGATCATTCCGCCCTTGGTATCCCGAATCGCCTGTTGAAACACAAACGCGTGTGGATCCTCTTTTTCCACCTCGGACAAAAGCCTTGGCACCTCAAGACGAGTGAGAACACAAAACAATGCTTTTCGCTCTTCGCGAACCCCGGTCTTCCCAAACCCCCCCTCCGTTTTGTAGATCGTGACTCCCCGCCCGAGCTCATGTGCGATTCTGTGCTGAATCCGGTCATAGTGGTTTGAAATGATGGTTACACCCATGTATTCCTCAATCCCGTTGATGACAAAATCCACCGTCTTTGAAGCCGAAAAATATGTGAGCATGGAGTACATGGCCGTCTGAACATCCACAAGAAGGGCAACCAGACTAAAAACCCCAAAATTGAACAAAGCAATGAAGTCACCCACAGTAAAGGAACTTTGACGGCTCACGGTGATGGCAAGAATCTCTGTGCCATCAATTACGGCACTTCCTCTGATCGTCAAGCCAATTCCGAGTCCCAGAAATACGCCTCCAAAAACCGCAACCAGAAGTCGATCCGCAGTCACAGCGCTGAAATGAACGAAGTGAACAGAAAGCGACAATAGAAGAATTGCAAAAACACTCCGAATCGCAAACCTCAAAGAAATCTGTTTTGCACTCAAAAGCACAAATGGAAAGTTCAGGAGTGCAATCAGGATGGAAAGGTTCCAACCTGTTTTTTGATTGAGAAGAAGAGAAATGCCCATGACCCCTCCGTCAAAAAAGCCGTTTGGAATCAAAAACGCCCGCAATCCTACTGTGGCGCAAAGTACGCCCATGAAAACATAGAAAATCCCCTTGATTTCAAATTCTGGTCGCTTCATGGGTACGGATTTACAGTCTTAGGAACTGCAAATCAATCGAAACACGAAGAGATCAGCGAATGATCACATT
>CANGWP010000028.1 GCA_947457605.1 Bdellovibrionales bacterium
ATGATATTTTTTAATCATTTTGCAGAAATCATCCGTGATCCGCTGTGGAAGCGTTACGAGATTTCGCGTTCCGATCCGGAATACTTCGACGTGATCCATCGCCCGGAGTCTCGAGAGAATGTATTCAATCCGGTCGTCTGAATTCGAGAGTGCATCTCCTCCAGAGATCACCACATCGCGAATCGACTTGGTGCGCTCAATGTAGGCCAATCCATCCTCAAGCGCCTTCGCGGATGCTGCTGAATCCGGATCCGCGACCTTTCTTTTGCGAGTGCAATGTCGGCAATACATGGCACAATTGTGGGTCGTGTAAAACAGGACTCGGTCTGGATACCGATGTGTAATTCCGGGCACAGGCATGTCCCGCTCCTCGGCAAGGGGGTCCTCAAGATCTTCCGGAGCAATGTGGAGCTCTCCCTTCCCCGGAACGGACTGAAGCCGGATCGGGCAATTCGGATCGTTCGGATCCATGAGGCTTGCATAGTAAGGAGTGATGCCCATGTTGAACATCTCATGGGATTGGGCGAAGGCCTCTCGCTCATCCGCAGTGGGATGAATCACCTTTTCCAGCTGCTCCATCGTTTTGATCCGTTTTTGCTGTTGCCAGATCCAGTTATTCCAATCTTTCTCGGTCGCATCGGCCCAAATCGCAGGACGCGGAGCCGGCTTGAATTTGCGTTCACGAACGGTATTGATTGTTTTGATGTCGTATCCCATGGCGAGAACTGTGCCTGAATTGGAAATCGAATTCAAGCCGAAAACCGGAGCCTAATCGATTGAAACAATTGGATTTTTTTGCACAACGGGCCGCAAACGCACTTCTAAGAAAATGCGCGGTACGCTAGGTAGGAGCCAAGGTAGGCCAAAGCAAAAAGATAGACCAGCATGAGGATCATGTACCGGGTACTCTTCAACTCTCGCCGAGCCGTAGCAAGGGTGGAAACACACATCGGGGCGAAAATGAACCAAACCAAGAGGCTCATTCCGGTAGCAACACTCCACTCCTGCTTCAGAATCATGCTGAGCTTCTCAACATCAGAAACAGCGGCTCCGCCTTCTATGGAGTAAACCGTAGAAAGAGTCCCCACCATCACCTCACGGGCCGCAAAAGTGGGAATCAGCGCCATGGCGATTCGCCAATCAAATCCGATAGGGCGAAGCAAAGGCTCGATCCATTGTCCGATCTGAGCTGCATAGGAGTGCTCGATTCCGGAAGCCACCGCTCCCCCATCCTGCGGGTAACTCAACAAAAACCAGATCACAACTGTGACCGAAAGAATCACGGTTCCGACACGCTTCGAAAATAATTTGATTCGATAAAGAATGCCTCGGAGCAAGCTCCGCATAGATGGCCGCTTGTACGATGGCAGCTCAATCAGGAGTGGCGGTCTTCGGCCCTGAAACAAAAACCGCTTGAAAATGCCGCCCATTAAAAACGCAAAAAAGATTCCTGTGGCGTAAAGCCCGAGCATCACAAGTCCCTGAAGCTTCAAGCCCAGAAAAACTTCCGTGTTCGGGATAAACGCAGAGATGAGAAGCCCATAGACCGGAATTCGCGCAGAACAAGTGGTGAGTGGAATGATCAAAGTCGTGATCACCCGGTCCGCTTTGCTTTCAATCGTCCGCGCACTCATGATTCCGGGCACGTTGCACGCATAACTCGAAAGAAGGGGCAAAAAGGAGCGTCCGTGCAGCCCAACCTTCCCCATCAAGTGATCCAGCATGAAGACCGCACGCGACATGAATCCAAAGTCCTCAAGAAAAAGAATCAATGCATAGAGAATCAGAATTTGGGGGAGAAATACCAAAGTACCTCCCACCCCTGCGATCACTCCGTCCGAGAGAAAACTCTTCACCCCGACCGAGAGCCCCGAATTTTGGACCAATCCCTGAAGCCACGAAAAACCTGTATCAATCAGATCCATCGGAAATTGGGCAAGATTGAACATGAGCTGAAACACAATGCCCAGAACAAGAATCAAAATCAGCGGTCCTGCGACCGGATGAAGAATCACCCGATCGATCTTCCGGCTTCGCTCATCCGGAAAACCCTTTCGGACCATGATTCGCTTCAAGAGCTGGTCTGCTCTTTTGTAAAACTCAAGCACCCTTTCCGAGACACGGGTCGCAGGAACGGATTCGGCAGGCGCCGGAAAAAAAGCGGACCTTCTTCTTTTTTGGTTTTTCAGGGAAATCTCAAGCGCCCCAAGCAACTCCGGAAGCCCCTTCTTTCGGGTTGCGGCAGTAGGGATCACCGGAACTCCCATCAGGGCCGCAAACTGAACCATGTCGAATTCAAATCCCCTCTTTTCCGCAAGATCGCTCATATTGAGCGCAATCACCGCAGGGGAATCCGTGGAGTCCAGCACTTCAAGCAGGAAACGAATTGCGCGTTCGGGCTGAGTTGCATCGACCACAAGAATCATTCCCGCAAACGAAGTCCCCTTCAAAGCATCCGCAAGAACATTCTCATCTTCCGTATAGGGCCTCAGACTATAGGCACCGGGAAGATCGACCAGACTCAGGGCATCGCCCCCCGGAAGAAAAAAATCGGCTTCGGCACTCTCGACAGTCACCCCGGAATAATTCGCCACTCGCTGATGGGAATGAGTGAGAGCGTTGAAGAGAGCGGTTTTCCCGGCATTCGGGGTCCCAACCAAGGCAATTCTACTTTTCACGAATTCCCCATGACCTGAACCAAAACGAGATTGGCATCATCCCGGCGAAGAGCATAGACTGCGTCCTTGACCCGGATGCTGATCGGGTCCTGCCCCAGAGGGGCGCGCCCGAGTACCTCAACCTGTTCTCCAACTACAAAGCCCACTTCATTCAAACGAATCAGAAAATCGAGGTGGTCCTCGGCTACCCCGAAACCCACAATTTCACCCCGAGTGCCTGGCTCAAGGGATCCGAGTTTTTGGGAGGATTCGCTATTGAGAATCATTCTCATTTTATATCTCAAGGCTTCTCGGCGGTCAAGATTTCGGCTATGATCTGCGCATTATGGGAAAACTGGTCATTCTTCGGCACGGCGAGAGCCAATGGAATCTTGAAAACCGCTTTACCGGTTGGGTGGATGTGGATCTTTCTACGAAAGGCGTTGAAGAAGCCGCCTCCGCAGGGAAAAAATTGCGCGACCTTGGCGTGGAATTCCACCACACCTACACCTCTGTACTAAAACGCGCCATCAAGACACATTTCGGTGCGTTGGATTCAATGGATCGGCTTTGGTACCCCGTGACCCGCTCCTGGCGATTGAATGAACGCCACTACGGTGCTCTTCAAGGACTGAACAAGGAAGAGACCGCAAAAAAATATGGCGATGCCCAAGTGAAAATCTGGCGCAGATCATACGACACCCCACCTCCCACACTTGACCCATCATCAGAGCTGAACCCGAGACACGATCTACGGTATCAGAGCTTGCCTGAAGTTCCACTCGGTGAATCTCTGAAAATCACCATTGACCGGGTGATGCCTCTTTGGAATGACGACATCGCTCCGAGGTTAAAACGAAATGAAAACATTCTGATTGTCGCTCACGGAAACAGCCTGAGAGGACTCGTAAAGCACCTGAAAAAAATGACTCCTGAGGAAGTTCTGGAACTCAACATTCCAACCGCTTCCCCCTGGCTGTTTGAATTGAACTCCAATCTTGACCCCATCGAGGATCGATACCTCTGAAACAAAAAATGGGAAGTCCGATTCGGACTTCCCATTTTTTGTTTTCTTTTGTTCGAAGCTTAACTCTTCTCGCTCATCAGATCGATCGCTACGTCGATTGGTATTTGCTTTTCGCCTGCAGAGCCTCCACCCGCACCGGAAGCGTCGATTCCGGCCTTTTTCAGGTCTTCGGCAGAATCCTTCTCTGACTCGTGTGGCCCGAGAGTTCTGACATAGTGAGAAAGCGCCCAGCGATCATCCGGAGGAAGCGAAGCAAACGCTGGCATTGAATTCAGCCCCTTCGTAAGCGTTCCATAAATCGCACTCGCCTTCCGACCATTTTTCCAGCCGTCTGCCACGGTGAAGTTCCTTGGTTTCGGGTTCAGGCCTGCGGCAGCGACACCATTTCCAGCCCCACCCGCACCGTGACAGGTCACGCACTGGGCAGCAAAAAGTTCCTTCCCATGAGCCAAGAGCTCCGGATTGGAAACCCAAGCTTTTTCATACTTGGACTTCGTCTGGGCCGCCACGGCGCCATCCGGAATGATCTTGCTCATGTCCTTCACGTAAACATCACCTCGGGTCAAAAGATCACCGAAGGTGAGAATCATGAAGATGATCATGAAAATGAATGAAGTCGAAAAAATTACCGTATTTTCCTTATGGTCATACTTGAGGCCCATGAAAAACAGGCAAACCAGCGTTGCCTTCACGGAAGCCACAAGCATTGCGACAGCGAAATTCAGCGAACCCAGGTCAAATTGCGCCACCCATACGGTGACCACAGTGAGTACCAGGAGCGCACCGAAGATTTTGGCCGCCATGGAGTTGGAAAGAATATGGTGTTGTTCATTGGAATGATGCTCTGACATTTGATTCTCCTCTCCTCAGCCGACCAGATACAAAAGTGGAAACAAATAGATCCAGACAAGATCTACGAAGTGCCAATAAAGACCGGTCATCTCCACCGGAGTAAAATAACGAGGTCCGAACTCATTGCGTTTCGCCCGGCGAATGAGGTAGTAGATGACCCCCATCCCGATCACCACGTGAAGTCCGTGAATGCCCGTCATCACAAAGTACACTGACATGAAGATCGGTACCTTTGCAGTAGTCAACCCTTCATAGGCGTACTGGGCGCCCGGCAGGATATGCTCATGGATCTTATGGGAGTACTCGAAGTACTTCACCACAAGGAACACTCCGGCAAGAAGAAGAGTTGCCCAGAGGAATCCCACTGTATTCTTCTGCTCCCCTCTTTGAGAGGAGCTCACTGCGCGGGCCATGGTCCATGAACTGGTAATCAGCACCACCGTGTTAAGCGCCCCCATCCTCCAGTCCAGAAGTTTATGATGATGCACATCATGCATCATGTCCGGATAGAAAACCCGAAGCACCGCGTAGGCCACGAACATTCCCGAAAAAAAGAGAACCTCTGTAACCAGGAAAATCCACATTCCCTGCTTGCACGCTTCAAACTCCTCGTGCCCGCTTTTGAAATGGTGGGCGTGATGCCGATCCAAATGAGAAACTGAGCCAGTTCCTTGTGCCATGTTCGATTCCTTTCTTAGGCGTTCGAGCCCATCAATGCTTTTTCACCACGATACTCATACGGACCTTCGGTAACCACCGGCTCCTTCAAGAAGTTCTCGTGTGGAGGAGGAGAAGGCGTCTGCCACTCCAGCGTGAGAGCACCCCAAGGATTTGGCCCGGATTTCACACCACTCTTGAGACCCTTCGCCAGGTTCCAAGCCACCAGAACAAAACCCACAGCGAGGAACCAAGAACCGATCGTTGAAACCCGGTTCAATTGTTCAAACTGGGGAAGATAATCCGCATAACGCCTCGGCATCCCAAGAACCCCAAGAATGAATTGCGGGAAGAAAGTCACATTGAATCCGATCATGATGAGCCATGCTGCAAGCTTGGCTGGACCTTCGTTGTACATCTTGCCGCAGAACTTTGGGAACCAGTAATGGAGTCCCGCGAGAAAAGCCAGAAGCGTACCGCCGACCATCACGTAATGGAAATGGGCCACCACAAAATAGGTCGCTGTCAAATGCACATCCACCGAAACTACCGCGAGGAACACCCCGGTGAGTCCACCAATCGTGAATACAAAGAGGAATCCGAACGCGTAAAGCATCGGCGTGTCCATCCGCAGGGAGCCCTTGTACATCGTAGCAAGCCAACTGAACACCTTTACGCCTGTCGGTACCGCAACCAGCATCGTCAGAAACGAGAACACGAAGTTTGCGAACTCGGACTGTCCGCTGACAAACATGTGATGTCCCCACACCACAAACGCCACAAGAGCAATCCCGAAAGTTGCAGCCGCAATCGCCTTGTATCCGAAAATGGGCTTTCTGGAGAAGGCGGGAATCACGTCCGAAATCACGCCCATTGCAGGAAGAACCATGATGTAAACGGCCGGATGCGAGTAGAACCAGAAGAAATGCTGGAACAAAACCGGATCGCCGCCGAGCTTGGGGTCAAAAATTCCGATCCCGATGGTGCGCTCTAAAATCAAAAGCAACAGAGTAATCGCAAGAACCGGAGTTGCCAGAACCTGAACGATCGAAGTTGCATAGAGCGCCCAAAGGAACAAAGGAAGGCGATCCCAAGTGAGCCCGGGAGCTCTCAACTTGTGGATGCTCACGATGAAGTTCAGCCCCGTAAGAATTGAAGAGAAACCCATGATGAAGGCGCCCATCAAAACCAGGGTGGCGCTCGTGCCCGTTCGGATGGAGTAAGGCGCGTAGAATGTCCAACCTGTGTCTACTTTGTTGATGAAAAGAGTACTCGCGGCAATCAGGAGCCCAAAAAGATAAACATAGTACGAAACCAGATTCCATCTCGGAAAGGCGACATCTTTCGCGCCGATTTGCATTGGCAAAATGAAGTTCCCGATTGCTGCCGGAATCAGTGGAATCACCACCATGAACACCATGATTGCGCCGTGATACGTGAAAGCTTGATTGTAGGTGTTTGGGGAAGAGAAAAACTGCATTCCTGGAGCGAACAATTCCCATCGCACGAGGAGCGCAAAGATTCCTCCCAAAAGGAACATCGCCAGGATCACGAAAAGGTACATGAGTCCAATCCGCTTGTGATCCAGGGTCAGAAGCCAGGACTTCAGGCCATGGGAGTGATTGAGGTAGTTATCACCATGTGCAGTTGTTGAATGTGACATTTGCTCGTCTCCTTATTTCAAACTCTTGATGTATTCGATGATTGCCGCAATCTCTTCTTCGTTCACAAGGCCCTTGTACGGAGGCATGGACGGAGGATACCCCTCCACCACCTTTGCGGTTGGGTTTTCAATGGATTCACGGAGGTAATTGTCATCGATCTTTACCGTAATCACCTTGCCGCCGGCAGAATTATCGAGAACCTTTTCTTCCATGCCATAGATCCCCTTGTAGCTAGGACCCACAAGCTTTGAACCATCGGCTGAGTGACACGCAATGCAGCCCTTGGATGAAACCAAGGCCTTGCCTTTGTCCGCCAAACTCAACTGGCCGCCAGCTCCTGAGGAAGCCTGCGCCTCCGGAAGCCCTTCACCCAAGCGGTTTGCGCGGTAACCCGGAAAGGTCGGATCGGCAGGAAGTGCGTCCACGTCGATTTTCTTGCCTCCAAGCCAGTCTTTCCACTGATCTTCGGAAAGAACCACCACTCGCGCAAGCATCCCAGAGTGCGAGGTTCCGCAATACTCTGTGCAGTACACCTGGTGAATTCCCGGCACCTTCGCCTCAAACCAAACGGAGGTGTACATTCCAGGAACCACATCCGACTTCACTCGGAAGTTCGGAATGAAAAACGCATGCAGTACGTCTTCGGAAGACATGATGAGCTTCACGGGGCGATTGACGGGAACATACAGGTCACCGACTGTGGTCGTGCCGTTCTTGTAAACGAATTGCCAAAGCCACTGCTTGCCAATCACGCGCACTTCCATCGAGTCGGCGGGACCATGAACCATGTCACGATACACGGCCCAACCCCATCCGAAACAAACAAAGAGGAGAATGGTCGGAACCACAGTCCAAACAATTTCAAGGCCCGTGTGGCCATGAATGTATTTTGGCTTTTTGTAAACTTCTCTGCGGTATTTCACCACAAAGATGATCATTGCAGCCACGATTCCTACAAAGAAAAAGAGACTGAGGCACACGAGGAACCAATAGATTCCATCCCACCTGCCCGCCAAATCCGTAGCCGCCACGGGGACGGTTGCCGCCTGGGCTGATTGCATCAACGCGAAAAAGCAAAGCACGAGCTTTGTCATTTCATTCTTCCTTTCCTTTGCCTGGTCCAAAACACCAACAAGTATCCGCTCATCATCGCCATGAACGCCATGGCTCCTAGCTGCATCACCTTCATCGCTTGAAGGGAATAACCCCTCGCAAGCGGCTCGTAGTGATAACAAAACATCAACAACCGATCAAAAACACTCCCGATCTTGCCTTGGGAAGCCTCCAAAAGCGAAAGCTTCAAGTTCTTCGGCTCGTAGGTGATTCCGTACAAATATCGGGAAATCAAACCCTTTGAGGTAAGAACGAAAGTCACCGCTGAATGGGCGTACTGCTTTTGAATTTCATCGTACTTATACTCAAAGCCCAGCTTCGAGGCAAGACCTCTAACCTGTGCTTCTTCTGCGGTAAGGAAACTCCAGCCAGACCTTGCAGCCTCAAGATCGTGCCCGGCCTTCGCGTAATCCTTCAGGTAGTTTTCTTTTTTCGCCCGCGCCATGGCGGGAGTATCATTTGGATTGATACTGATCGTGACGACATTGAACTCACGCCCGACCGACCATGCGAGCTTTTTCAGACCCTCGTTCACACCATTCAAGACCATCGTGCAAAGCATGGGACACTCGTAATAAACGAGGTTCAGGAGCACCGGCTTCCCGGATTCGAAATAAGTCGACAAAGCACGTTTTTCACCCGAATTGGAGTCAATTACCTCGATCGTGGAAAGCGGAAGCGTTTCTCCAAGATGCTCCTTCACTCCGACTCCGGCCAATTCCTCGGGCACTTTTTTCGGATCAGCTTGAAGATCGACTGCGTACGCCACACTCGCAGGCAAAGGACGCCCCGATCCTGAAGGTATCACTCCAGAAAAGAATGCTAAAGATGCGCAAAAAAAAGCATTTGGTAAAAAATGCGACTTCACAAATGTCCTTCTTCGTATGATGAATACCCTAGCAGCTCGATTCTGATTCGGTAATAGAAAATTAAAAAAACATGGCGAAATTCAAAGACCTCACACGGGACATCCTTAAGCTCACCAAGGCCGAAATCGTTCTGCTTGAAATCATCACTCTTGCGGCGGGATTTTTGATCGGGCACTCGCTCGAGCATCCGATCAATTGGGTCCTGTTTTTTAACACCCTCCTGGGAACCGCTTTTCTTGCCTTAGGCTCGGGCGCCCTCAATCAAATTCAAGAACACCGTGAAGACGCCTTGATGGAGCGAACCCGGTCCCGCCCCATTCCCAGTGGACGGATTTCACTCCCCCTTGCTTGGTCCCTCACCATCTTGCTCTTCGCGCTCGGGGCGATTTTCCTTCAATTCGTTTCTCTTCCGGTACTGCTTCTCGGCGTGCTTGCAGTGGTGAGCTACAATTGCCTTTACACCATGTGGTGGAAAAGAAAACTTGCCTTCGCCGCCATTCCCGGCGCAATTCCGGGCGCCCTCCCCATTCTGATTGGCTTTCAGGCTGCCGTGGGAAATCTTTCCGACCTTCGGGGGTACTATCTCTTTGCCATTCTGTTCTTCTGGCAAATGCCCCATTTCTGGGTGTTGGCCCTAAAATACTCCGATGACTATGACCAGGGCGGATTCCCAACCCTGCCAGTTGCAAAAGGCTCTGAGGTCACTCGGTTTCAAATCACCCTCTGGTGCTTGGCTTACGCTGCGGTCGGGCTGTTGTCGTCCTTTTTCTTCCCAACCGGAATTCCAGGAATTGCCGGATCCGTGTTGGTCAGCGCCTGGCTCCTTTTTGAGCTTCGTCGCTTTTTGCGGCAGCCCGAAAAGAAATCATGGCTTCGCTTCTTCCTCAGCGTTAATTTCAGTCTGCTTCTCTATCTATTTGTAATTTCAGCGGACCTTTGGTCCATCCTGCTTCACCCCCGGTCTTGATGGACACTTGGAACTCAACCAATACCATTTACATCGTTAAGCGAATCTTACATTCCACTTTGAGTTCGTGACGCCTAGAGTTAAACTTTATAATTATGATCCTGAAAAACTATTGGGCCCACAGTGGCTATGATGCAGAAGAAGCTTACTTTGCGAAGGTCAACCGAGAACTGATTGATCGGATCAAAGGAGAAAAAGAAGGAAAAGAACCCAGGGCCATCCCAGAGGACGCCCCCCTGGCCGAGGTCATTCCTTTCCCGACCGCCGAACAGCGGGCCTTTCAAAAGAAAAAGGCGGCCTGAGCTCCCTTTCGGATTTCAGCACCGCCCATTTTTTCTCGTTAGGACTTCTTAAATATGGTGATGGAACACGGAATCCGGAAGATACGGATCCTTGATGGCCACCACGTTGTTCTTTTTCAAGAATCGGCTTACCAGGATTCCAAAGACTCCGAGGAACCCAAGCCACACCCCAACGTCACCCCAGTGAATCTTCGGTCCATTTTCAAAGATCTGCGGCTGGATCATCCAATTCAAATCAAAATATTCCATCGCAACGATCCAGCAAGCAGTTAGGAACACAACTTCCTCGCTTCTCTTGTTCCCTCTTGGCAAAAGAAGGAAAAACGGCATGAAAAACTTCCCAACAAACAAGGAAATCGTCCAAGGCTCCCATCCTTGATTGAATCTCAACAGGAAGTATCCGGTTTCTTCCGGAAGGTTTGCGTACCAAATGAGCATGTACTGGGAAAATCCGGTGTACGCCCAGAATACCGTAAATGCGAACATGAGCTTGGCAATGTCATGAATGTGGTTCTCATTCACAAGCTTGCCCAGATATCCTGCGCGCTTCATCATAATCACGACGATCGCAAAAAACGCGAAGAAAGTCTGATAACTTCCCGCGAAGGTGTAAACCCCGAACATGGTCGAGAAGAAATGAGGATCCAGCGACATGAGCTGGTCGAAAGCCGCCATTGAGAAGGTGATCGCAAAAAATGCCAAAAACGCGACACCAAACTTACGATTCCCCTCAAAAATCGGCTGATACGTGACCCCTGTGTCCGAACGAAGGGAGCCGCCCACGATCTTACGGGCAAAAAGAATCCACCCGAAAACTGCGATGAGCGTACGGATGACAAAGAAGTTCATGTTGAGATAGCCAAGCTTCCCCGCAATCACAGGATCAGCCTTGGCATGATCCACATGGGTCCACTCGAACAAGGAGTGCGCACCCACAAAAACAAGCACAGTGGAAACCAACACAAATGGAAGGTAGGCGGTAAACGCTTCTGCAATCCTGCGAACCGGCGCACTCCACATGGATGTGGTCACCCACTGGATCACTACGAAGAACATCGCGCAAATGGAAACCCCAAGGAAATAGAAGTGCGCTCGCAGAAGCGCGGACCATGCGTGGGATGCATTTGAGCCAAAAAGCACGAAAAACGATACCACTCCAATCAGAACCATCGCCCCGAAAATTGCAGTCAGGGTCCCCGACCCTTTCAGTACTCCCGGATTCTCGATTTTCTGATCCATCACGTGTGCGTTACCCATAGATTCTCCTAGATATTCCTTAGATATTCTCTTCCACAACGCCTTCGGCTTTTTTCAGGTCTTCGCCAGACGGATGTTTCGCGCGATACAGCGCTCGGATGTAATGAACCACCTGCCATCGCTCTTCAGGATTCATCTTCTCAGCATATGAGGGCATGGTGTTCTGCCCCATTGAAATGATGTGAAAAATCTGTCCATCCTTGTAGTCGCGGACCTTCTCGCTTTGGAGGCTTGGAGGACGCGGCATAAGTGGGCGCGGCCAATTCGGCATCGAGGTCACCGTGCCATCGCCTTCACCGTATTTTCCATGACAAACGATGCAGTAAGCATTGAATAGATCACGACCATTGGTGAGAGCTGCACGGGAGCGAACCACCGGATTTGGGTTCCGGGCAGCCTCCTCCATGCTTGCGATCTGATACGGGCGTGCTTCGCGGGAAATGGCACCGGCAGGGATGGGGCGAACTGCGCCCTCTTCTTGCGCCTTCAGCGCAACGCTGTAATGCATGTCCGGAGCATAAACATAGTAAGGATCCTTGTGCTTCACATAGCAACCACTCAGAACCAGAACACTCCCAAGAAAAAAACCAAGATGCTTCATGGCACTCATGAAAACCACCCTTCGTTGTAAACCTTTCTTACATCTTTCGCTCCAAGCGACTTCAGAAACTGCTCGGCCTGCTCCGGCGAAAAAGCCACATGTTCTTCCTCGTCCTCGATCTCCGCATTTGGATTGTCGATCATGATCGCGAACCGATTGTTCGTGATGGATGGATCAAAGGACCGCTTCGAGAGGTTCGGAAGGCGATTGAAGGCAAGCATACCCAAAAAGGTCGCGATGCCTCCGAACAGTACCGACAATTCGAAAATGATCGGCACAAACGCAGGAAGGGAGTTCATCGGTTTTCCGCCGATGATGTGCGGCCACCAGGTTGCGGATGCGGCATATTGCCAAGCGAATGCGGTCGCGGTGCCCGTGAAAGCAAAAATCCCGGTCACATACGGAACCTTGGACCTTGGAAGCCCTTGAGCATGCTCAAGGCCATGAACCGCGTAAGGAGTGAAGCAATCGAACTGCTTGTAGCTCGAATCCCTCACCTTCGCTGCGGCCTCGGTCAGGCTCTGCGGGTCATCGAAAAATCCAACCACTCCGGACAAAGCAGGAACTTTGTTTTCCTTATGCATGACTTGCTCCTTTGCGAGGTTGATCCATTACAGATTTCACTTCGCCCATCGCAATGGACGGCAGGAAGCGAACAAAAAGAAGGAACCAGATAAAGAAGAATCCGATCCAACCCGTGAACATCCCGAGCTCTACCCAGCTTGGAATGTAATTCGCCCAGCTGGATGGAAGGAAATCATGATGGAGTGATGTCACGATGATCACGAAACGCTCGAAGTACATCCCGATGTTCACATACAAGGAGACCACAAACATTACCGGGATGGAGCGACGGAACTTCTTCACCCAGAAAAGCTGGGGAATGAACACATTGCAAGAAACCATGATCCAGTACGCCCACCAGTAATCCCCGAATGCCCGGTTGATGAAGGTTGCCCGTTCAAAGGTCGAACCCGAGTACCATGCGATGAAGAATTCAACCGCATAGGCGTATCCTACAAGCATCCCGGTGGTCATGATGATCTTGTTCATCTTTTCCAAGTGATCCATCGTGATGTAGTGCTTCAGTCCAAAAGCCTCCCTCGCCAGAACAAGAAGAGTCACCACCATCGCGAACCCGGAGAAAATCGCCCCCGCAACAAAGTACGGAGGGAAGATCGTGGTGTGCCAGCCGGGAAGCTGAGACACTGCGAAGTCGAACGAAACCACCGAGTGTACCGACAAAACGAGTGGAGTCGAGAGACCGGCGAAAATCAAATAGGCCTGTTCGTAGTGCAGCCACTGTTTGTTTGATCCACGCCACCCAAGAGAGAGAATGGTCAAAAAGAACTTACGCACCTTGTTCTTTGCGCGATCCCGAATGGATGCAAGATCTGGAACCAGCCCTGTGTACCAGAAAATCAGAGAGATCGTGAAATAGGTGGAAACCGCGAACACGTCCCACTCCAAAGGTGAGCGGAAGTTAGGCCAAAGCTGGCGTTGGTTTGGATAGGGCAACAGCCAGAATGCCGCAAGCCACGCTCTCCCCGTGTGGGTCAAAATCACCATTCCGGCGGTCATGACGGCAAAAATGGTCATAGCCTCGGCAGACCGGTTGATCCCGGTACGCCATTTCTGACGAAACAAGAAGAGAATTGCGGAAATCAGGGTTCCGGCGTGTCCGATACCTACCCAGAATACGAAGGTGGTCACATCGTTCCCCCAGCCCACCGGCTGGTTCAGACCCCAGATGCCCACTCCATCCTTAAAGGTCTGAAGAAGCAATACCGCTCCCATGAAGAAGGCCGCCATTGCAGCGATAAAACATACCCACCATTTCCCCGTCGGGAAACTCTCGAGTGGACGAGCAACATCCTCGTTTACCTCGGCAAAAGTCCTGTCCCCGGTCACGAGAACATCTTGAATCGGCTTGAGCGTTTCGTGATTAGCTGTGGCCATGATGCGCACCTCCCTCTGCTGCTTCACCTTCGGCATTTCTCACCTTGGTGAGGTAATGAACCGCTGGTCTGGTGTTGAGTACCTCCATGGATCGGAACGCCCGAGGATTCTTGATCCACGCATGGATCGCGCTATCCTTGTCATTCACATTTCCAAAAATAATTGCATCGGTTGGACAGGTCTGCTGACAAGCCGTCTTCAGATCGCCATCCTTGATGCTGGTCTTTTTATCCTTTGCCTTGCTCTTCGCTTCATTGATCCGCTGAACGCAGAAGGTACACTTCTCCATGATCCCGCGGGAACGAACGGTGACGTCCGGATTCCAGACCATGTTTTTGGTATCCTTCACGTCCTTCCAATGATCGAAGAAATTGAATCGACGGGTCTTGTAAGGACAGTTGTTCTGACAGTAGCGGGTTCCAACACAACGACTGTACGTCATCTGGTTCAAACCATCTTCACTGTGTGAAGTCGCAACCACCGGACATACGGTCTCGCACGGAGCATTTTCGCAGTGCTGACACATCATGGGTTGGAATGCCACGGTAGGATTGTTCTCATCCCCCATGTAGTAGCGATCAATCCGCATCCAGTGCATTTCCCGGCTCTGGCGAACGCGATCACGTCCGACAACCGGAGTGTTGTTTTCCGCTTGGCAGGCCACCACGCACGCGCCACAGCCCGTGCACGAGTTGAGATCCACTGCCAACATCCACCGGTGAGGACTCTTCGAGTAATCGAAGGGCTCGGACCAAAGAGTTGGAACCTTGTCCATTTTCACCGCAGGTTCGGTCTCCATGGATGCATTTGGATTCTTCTTGAACTCATCAAAGCTGATCTCATTCAGGATCGGGCGACCCAGAATCTTGTGATGGAGCTGAGTCTCTGCGAGCTGATATTTTTTGCCCGTCTTCGTGATCGACACTTCCGCTCCGGAATACAACATTCCGGTTTCGCTACTAAGCTGCCCGAACACGTATGCGTTCTGACCCACTCCGTTCCCGACGGAACCTGCAGCGGTGCGCCCGTATCCAAGCGCAAGAGTTGCTGCACCCTTTGCGATCCCCGGCTGTACCTTCACCGGAATCTCAAAGGATCCTTTCGCCCCCTTCAAGAGAACGACATCATTGGTTTGAATTCCCAGTTCTGCCGCATGAGCAGGGCCGATGTTCAGGTGATTGTCCCAGGTGACCGTGCTGATAGGGTCCGGCATTTCCTGAAGCCAAGCATTGTTCGCGGAACGGCCGTCTCCCATGGAGCCCTTGAAGTAAAGACCGAGCATGAGCCCGGAGGCCTCCACCACAGGTCCGGTGTTCTTCTTGCCAAGAGAAATGGTTTTGATTTTTGCGGCTGCATCCTTGGCAATCTTCAAGGAAGAAGGCTTGAATGCACGTTCACGAGGAGTTCCGGACTTCGAGGTCAATACCCCATTTTGGAGGGTGGTTTCCCAAAAATCATTGAAACTCTGACCCTTCCCAAATGTCGGGTAAAGTGTCTGCCTCCAGTTTTCCCTGACAAAGTCATAAAAGCTACCCTTTGGATTCTGGGCAACCTGTGCAAGAAGACCCGAGGCCTTGATGCCGCCACGGACCCAGCCAATGATCACATCTTCTAAACAGCGTGTATCGAAAAGCGGAGCAATGGTTGGCTGCTGAACTGAGTATGCAGATGCGTTGGGATGGGCATCTCCCCAGCTCTCGAGATAATGATTCTCCGCAAGCACCACATCGGCAAAGGTCGCAGTCTCATCAATGCGGTCACTGACGGAAACAACGAGTTTCGCCTTTTTCATGGCCTCCCCGAAGACCTTCCCGGTCGGAAGAAAATAAACGGGGTTTGCTCCATGAACGATCAGAACATCCACCATTCCGGACTCAAGTTCGGACTGGAGGGCGACGAGGGAATGCATGGAACCCGTGTGAGGGCCCACATTTGCAGTTCCATCGATGGTTTTGCCATCATTTTCAAGGTTACTGTTCAAGAGGTTCACCACCACTTGAAGTGCGCGTGAGCCACCACCCACGACAATGCTCTTGCCTCGGGCTTCCCAAAGTTCGGAGGCAATCTTCTTCACCTTCTCGCCATCCAGCGACCCCGCCTTGGCTGCCCAGTTCTCAAATGATCCTGCAAGGTAAGAGGCGACATCCGCGTTTCCGGAAAACTTGCCCTTTTTCTGCACTACGATCATCTCGTGGGCAATGGCAAGTGCAACTGCCACCTCGGACCCCGGAAGAATCGGAAACCGCTCATCCGAGCTTGCGCCCGTATTGCTCATGTTGCTTTCAAACACCACCAGCTTCGAGAGTGCATCTTTCGCTTGCGAGAGCTTCCGCATTTTCGACCACTTTTGGGCGTTCTGTACGAAATCACCCCAGGTTCCGAGGAAATCCGCACCAATGGAAACCACCATCTCAGCGCGATCAAATGCGAACTCCGGAATGACCCGGGTTCCATAACTTTCGTTTTGAGCATCAGCAACTTCATCAAGCCCCGTTGGATCAGCTTCAATCCATTTTGCATCCGCGAAGGAAGACATGAATTCCTTGATGGCGCGGCGAGAGCTTTCGCTCGACTCCGGAAGAGAAACGATTCTGACTCTTTTCGCCGTCTTCAGGGCGGCAACCACGAGAGCGTCTGCTTCGGCCCAATTGACGGAGGATTTTGAACCGCCCTTGTCGCCTTTCATCGGTTTCTTCAAACGATCAGGATCATAGAGATTCAAAATCGAAGCCTGACCTTGAGCACACAATGAACCACGATTTACCGGATGAGCTTCATTTCCTTCCAGCTTGATCGGACGACCCTCGCGGGTCTTCACAAGGAGACCGCAGGCGTTCGCACACTCACGACAGGTCGAGGAGAAATACAGCGGATTCCCGGGGGTCATCTCCTGTGGCTGCACCACATAGGGAATGATCTTGTTCACAGGGCGACGGGCGCAGGCAAAACTGGCCATCGCCATGCTTGCACCCATGACCGTGAGAAAGTCGCGGCGGGATACGCCGGCACGATCCATGGCCTCGATTTTCTCGAGGGTCTCGATGGGCTTATCGTAGAATTCTTGCGCGTGTCGGGTCTGAATCGCTTCATCCGTCCAATATTCCGGCTTCAACTCTTCTACGCTCACCCAATGACGGGGTTTTTCGAACTTCATTTCAGATGCTGGTTTTTGTGTGAGTTCCATCTTGATCCGCTCCAAAATTAATAATGACAGGTGTTGCAGGTAAACGGCGCGACTGGATCCGTTCCCTCTGGATTTTCAGGATAAATCGCTTTTCTCAGATACTTCGGAGTCTCAAAGCCGCGATGGCAGTTCAAACACCATCCCATCGTGAGGGGCTGGGCCTGGTACACCCGATCCATTTCCTTCACGTTTCCATGACAGGTTTCACACGAAACCCCCTTTGCCACGTGGCGCTTGTGATTGAAGTGCACATGGTCGGGAACCTCGTGGATTCGGACCCACTCAATCGGCTTGCCTTCTGCGTAGGCTTTCTTGATTTTTTGCATCCACGGACTTTCTGGATACACAAGAGAGTGGCAATTCATGCAGGTAGAGACCGAAGGCACCGTGGCGTGAGCAGACTTGTAAGCCCCGCCGTGGCAATACCGACAATCCATTTTGAAAGTTCCTGCGTGAAGCTTGTGACTAAAGGGGATCGGCTGTTCTGGCTGGTATCCCTGATTCGAAGTTCTCGGAAGAACTTGCCATGCCGCCACGAGAAGACCGATACTTACCACCACTCCAAATAACGCAAATTTGCGCAGACCAGAGTTCATGCTGGGTTGCTCCAATTCCTTTGTTGATAACGGAAAACCCGAGCTTCGCCTAGGGCTTCGCTAGAGCTTTCACTTATTTAACCGTACTGCTGGAATGGAGACACGGTATTGAAAACTCAATGGATTGGCAATGACCTTGTGATGACAAAATGGAAAATCCAAATCGCAACGCACCGCGCATCAATGAAGAGCATTGCCAAGCAGCACTCCACAAACCTAACTCGGTCAGTCAAGATTCGTCTTTTTTCTCGGATTCAATCTGCCTCAAGAGCAAATCCACAGGGGTGGACAGGCGTTTTTCTGAATTACAGGCCTTGCATGCCGGTACCAGATTGTTTTTTGCGGATCGCCCGCCCCTGGCCAAGGGAACCAGATGATCCATGGTGAGTTCGGAGGACTGGAATTTCTTTTGGCAGTAGTGACAAATCCCGGCGCGGATCTTTTCCTTCCACCACGGGGTTTTCCGAAGCTCCCGCGCTTTCTCACGCTCGGCCTTCAATCTCTTTGGATCGGTATCGCTTTTGTTTAAAAAGTAAAATTCATCATCGGAGCCCATAAAAAAGGAGGGCATCAGGGTATCACAACCCCGAGCCCTCTTCCCATGTTAAATCACCCCTCGGCTACAAAGTTTCGAGCAACTTTTTGGCTTCAGCGTAGAACTTTTTCCGATTCGCCATCGGAAGGGACTGAACGGAACGGATGAAATCCTTCAGCTGGGAATCGGACTCGGACTGGGGAGAAATGATCCCCACCATATCCCGTACCGAACCAAGTGCGGTGTTTGCCTTTGGAATGGTCTTCTTGGGAAGAGTCGCCTCGAAACTCTTGTAATCCGCACGGATGGAGAGGTTTGCAGACTGCAAATCCTCCATGGGAATTTCCAGATACGATGACAAAGGCTTTGCCTTTTCCCAGGGCAAAGGTGCCCGCCCATGCTCGATGTTCGAGATGAACTGAACCGAACACTTGACAGCTTTGGCAACATCTCGCAATCCAAGACCCCGCTCAAGGCGTTTCTTCCGAATCAAGTCTCCGAGCGGGCCGAATGATCGTTTGTCGCTGGATTGCCCTTTTGGCCGACCTCTCTTTTTCATGCTTTTCTCCTTGCACCCTCCGGGTGCGGGTTTTGACTCAATCTTTTTCGTTGACTCCGTGAGTCCGGTCGAACGCTTGATCGCATTTCCGCCATTCCTTCCGAAGTGGATTCAACTAATCACGTTTAATTCAATTATTCAACGATAATATTTAAATTAAGGATTTTTATCTAAATTGAGTTAACGATTTGAATTGGATCAGGATTTTTGAATTCTGCCGCTAAATCATTCCTGAGCGAGTCGTTTCTCTCAGGATTTTACGCGCCGAAAAACCGAGAAAAAGTACCGATGCGGCGCCGAATCACACTCAGTTCCCGGCCTTGAACTGATTTTTGAAAACTGCGGGAGATCAAGTTTCCCATCGGCATACCCGTGAAAAAAGGCATCGCCCTCAAAACTACCATCAATCTCGGTGAGCCAAACCTC
>CANGWP010000029.1 GCA_947457605.1 Bdellovibrionales bacterium
ATCCGAAGAAGGTAGTCCGAGCGCTTGCCGTAGGAAGGACTTGAATCGGTCGCAAAGTACGCCTCATGCCGAAGCCCGAGCGCGTCCGTGACCTGTTCCTTCAAATAGAGCCCCTGGGCGGTTCCCTCATAGCTGTCGAGCGCCTTCATACAATCCGCAGTTGCCGCATAGACTGCACCCTCGACGGTGGCGCCCGTCTTTGCCCGGATGCTCGCGACACTTCGGGAATTGATCAAAAACTCAAACCCCGAAATCCTCGTCGTGCCCAGGAATTCGGCCTTAGGGCAGCGCCAGGTCATCTGAAGGCGATCCATGTTCGAGCCGTAGGCAAAATACAAAATCCGCCCATGGGCCTTGAGCGCAAGATCGAGCGCACGACGGAGGAGCTCAAGCCCTGGCTGCTCGTCAGGAAGGTCTGAGAGCAAGCCCGCAATGATCGGGTACTTTGTCATGTAATCATAGCCGATCGCTTCATCTTCCATCAGCAGCGGAAGCACTTCCTCAAGGGCCGCGATGATCTCGGGCGCATTCGGATCAAGAATGATCGTATGGCGATCCTCTATGCCCGGATGATCCTGGCGAGAGGTGATCGTGATGTCGGCCCCATGCCAGAAGTCCTTTTCCTGGGCCCGGGTCTTTGCGCCGGAGTGATGGGTCGTAATGAGTTCGTAGAGTGGTGTGATTGAGTTCATGGATCAACTCTATCATCGGCCATTGTCACAAAAGGACAATCGGCCCGATGGATTTCTTACTGAACCCATCCGTTCGGTCCCTTGGAAGTAGAAAGGGCCAAGGGCTTCTCATCGGTTTCATCGGAAGAAAGAAGCTCCTGAAACACCCGCTGGCCTGAGAGTTGGTTTCGGATGTGTGTTGCTCTTGATACAATTTGGTCCAGGGTTTCACCAACCGAACCGAGCTTCATCTGATCAAATACCCGGGCGCTGTAAAGCAGGCGAATGCAATCGTTCTGGGTGAGTGCAAGCCGAAACGAATCGCGCGTGCCAAGGTTGATCCCGAGCATAGCCTCAAGGAGAAACGCACGCTCCGGCACACGACGTGCGCGGCCAAGGTCGGCATGGATCGTAAAGTGCAACTGCTCGCGGTTCTCGCTTACCACTACGCCAATCATGACCGAGATCGTGTGGTTCACCGTCATATGGAACTCGGCGCCGCTTGCATCAAGACTTCGGATCTCGCTTGGGTCAAGGCCACGAAGCTTCAGTTCCTGCTCGATCGTGGTAAGCAGGGGAGTTAAGAGGTTTGCGCTATCTTTACCGAGGTCCCGAAACGGATTTACTGGAAGGGTCTTGGAGCTCGCAGACGGATTGCCGGTCTTGCGCTTTTTTGATTTTGGTTTGGATGCGGACTTTTGATTTGCGGCTGGTGCGGACTTCATGTTTTGCCTCCTTTGGGCCGTATCGTGAAAGCACCGCGGAAGGCATATGCTTCTCGGTTGCCGGAAGAGTTGTTCTTCGCTCGTGATACGTGAGGAATTGTAACAGAAAATGCCCGTTTTGCCAAGATGCCCGGATCATCGGACTTAGGGGCGCGTGACCTTGGATGACAAATCCGAGAACATTGTTTTTTCAATTGCGGGGATTGAATGGAGAGCAAGGATCAAAATTGACTAATTTAGCTATATTAGCTAAAATAATTCCATGAAGTGGACTCTTCAAAACCTGCAAGAACATCTGCTCATCGGGTCGACCCTGGTCGAAGGGTCCACCTTGAGCGAAAAAGAGTCGCGGGAAGTACTGACCGGAAAGACCGTCGCCGGTCATCCACTTTCCGAAGTGCGCGAGCTATTGAATTATCGGGCAGCCGTGGAATGGCTGCTGGGGCAGCTCGAAAAGTCGCCCTATCTCTCGCAAGACTTGATTCTCTTGTTTCATGCGCGCTTGTTTGTCGGGTTCGCGGGCGATCATGGCCGATTCAAAAGCACCCAGAATTTTACCTATCGATCCGATGGCAGCCGATTCGATTATGAAGCTCCGGCACGGGTCGAGTCCGCGCTTCGCAAATGGCTCGAGCGGTTTCATGAGGCGCCAGCCGATGCGGTCAGGCAAAAGACCGGTGAGGCTGCGGCACTTGCGGCAGCCCTTTACTATGAGTTTGAACGGATCCATCCGTTTGAAGACGGGAATGGAAGAATCGGTCGAATTCTGATTTCCTATTGGTTGCACTGGAAGGCCGGCAGGTTTTTTGCCTTTCGTCTGAAGGACAAGATCTCGCATCTTTCAGCGCTTGAAGCCGCAAATGGCGGTGATCTGGAGCGCCTCACCCGATTTTTCAAGGAGCGGATTCAATGAAAAACCTCTCAAAATGTCTCACTCCAAAATTGATGGAAGCCTTGGGCGAAAAAATCCGGGCTGGAGCTTTTCCTGGGCTTCGTTTTGAATCCGCAATGCAGTTCATTTTGACGAACGGGATTCTGCCCGAGGATGGACTTCCGGTTCAGTCTTTTTTGAAGCTAGAAGACTGGCTGATTTCAGAATCAAAAAAATCAGGCATCAGGTACTCGGCAACGGAGCTTAAGAACAAAACAGGCGAGATCCTCGAGCAGGTTCTGAAGGGGAATGTCGTGGAACTCCACAAGCACGGACGCCTGATCGCAAGGATCACACCGGTCGAGGGCTAGGGTTTTCTCCTCCACCGCGTCCCCTCCTGTCACAATGCTGCTCTAAAGTGCGTGCAAGTGTAAAACCATCCGGACAAGAGCTTCTTTGACTCCGGACAAAGGCCGGAATTCCGGACTTCACTTGTAAAGAGGGCCTCTTTTTGTGGATAAAACAAGACAAATGAATCTCAAGTCCCAGCTCAGGTTATTTCTTCAATCCCGTGGAATCTCCGCAAGCGATCTTGCGCGCCTCTCAGGAGTTCCCAAGCAAAGCATCTCTGATTGGCTGGGCGGCACCGCACCGCGCGACATTCAAAAATTGAAGCGCGTGGCAGATGCCTTTGGCACCACGATCGATCACCTGGTGTTTGGCGAAGGGGTTCCGGAAAAGCCCGCACCTGCTCCTCGCATGTTAGAAAAAGATCAATGGATCCAAGTGAGGTTCGAGGGCCGGATCAAGCAGATTCCCGAAACCGACGGAAGCGCGTAAACGGGGCTTGTGATAAAATCAAAGACGAGCGGAGAAAACGATCCATGGCCTTACGATTTCGCAAATCCTTGAACTTCGGACCCATCCGGGTCAATTTTTCAAAAAAGGGTGTTGGTGCAAGCATCGGCGTGCGTGGCTTTCGAACCGGCATCAAGGCGGATGGCACCCGTTATACGGAAACCTCAATTCCCGGAACCGGGATTTCTTCGCGAAGCGATCAAAAACCAGGTCCCGCGAGCCGCGATGATTCCCCGGGGCTTGGCTTTTTTCAGTTCTTTATGATCATCCTTGGGGTCGGATTTGGGATAGCACTTTTGGTTCGCTAGGTGCGGCAATCACTTTTTGCGTTTCCACACGCAGCGGACGAAGTGTGGGTTTCCGATGAATCCTTGATCCATCTGATGGTCCATTCCGTTGTAAAAATAGGCCACAGACCCGGCATCGGCCGGATGGATGGATGAGGACCAGAACCATCGATCTGAAAAACTCTCCAGAAACTTATGGTGTGCGGATGGCGTCTTTTCGTGGGCTTTTTCCTGAAAGCAATCGAGGAGTGCCAAGTAGTCTTCTTTTGTTGGAAGAGTCAGTCCCCGGTCCGAGCAGGTCTTTGCTGCATCCGAGAGTGTGATGAGTCCATCCCGATCGAAATTCCCGTAATTCCGGTGGAGTCCCTCCTCTGATTCCTTTCTCCAGTACACGGTGCGGCCACGGGAAGAAACCCGGTAATAGGATGAGAATCCATCTTTGTTGTTCCACTCCCGGATCTCGCACCCATCGGCCAAGGCCGCGGCTAGGACCGGAGTGATGGCGGATGCGAAGAGGGTACCAAACAAGATCACAATTTTCATGGGTCCGGTATACCCATAAAGCAATCTTATGAAAAGTGATGATTTTCTTTGATTTTAAATATACTGATTTTGTTTATGAGAAAAACCCTAGTTCCTGATTTCCGCACACACGCGGTTTGCAAACTCGCGCGCGGCCTCTCCGCAAATGTGGATATTGTCGTTGGCCGCCGCTTGAAAGCAGCCATTGGTTCCCTCGACTGCTACGCGCCGTAAGGTTTCATGCTTCAAAAGCGGACTTGATTTCATCAGCTCAAGGCCATCGAGAATCCGGCACTCGGCGCTCATATCGGAGATCACCTCGGCGCGAATCGCGGCCAGCACCTTCCGAGTGTTTGTGATGTTTTTTGAGGGAACATTTCGCTTGGTTGAAACTTCCATTTCAAAGGTTGGGGTCACAAGAAGGCAATCCGCGGGTGCGATTCCTGAATCTTTGATCTCTTGAAGAAAAAGTCGGTATTGTCGCCGAATCTCATTGGTTTCCGCAGAGAGCAGATTGTCTCCGAAGAACAAAACCAGCTTCTTCGGTTTGTGGCCCTGAAGGAGAGGGTGGAGGCGCTTTAGGCATGCAGGTTTCTGAGGGCCGGGTAACACCTTTTGGTGATGGTCCCGATCCCGATAGACCACATCCACAGAGTCCAGGCTCTTTCGGTTCACCCAGTCCACGGGCTGGGTTCCGCCTCTTCCATAAATGGCGAAGGATGGGGCAAGTGGGTGGGATTTTAAGCAGAGCTGGACGAAATTCCCGAAGTAGGAAGTGGCCCAACTCCCGCCAGTCTGGGAATCTCCAAGCACCAGAACATCCACGGGGCGATCCGGACATTCAGTGCGTGCCTCGGTGTTCGAAGAGGATAGTGCTGCAATCAACAAAATGAGACCAAGCATGAGGGTCCTCCCATGCGGAAATCTGCCGGTGGACAAAAAAAAGAGCAACTATGATCTTGGTTTGTTTGTGTAAACAACTTGAGTTGATTCAATGATTTGACTGTAAAACTCCACGCTATCGGTCAAATTTTCCTATTTCTTAAGAAAAGCAAAACAGTCAAACTGTAAGAAGGAGCACTTGTACCATGATGCGATTCCAAAACCTTTTCATGATTTTTGCATTTGGAATGACCCTGAATGTGGCGTCCGCGCGTGAAGGAGGACCGTTTCAGGATCTCGAAGGGACTCTTGAAACCGCCCTTGAAGGCACGAAGGTGTCTCAGCCAGAGAGCCCAGTGGAAGAGTCGAAATCCTCCACTGAGCAAGAAGCATCGAGCGCCTCGAGTAAAAAAGTAACCTATCGCCAGGCACAAAGAAACAATTTTAAGGATTTGGAAAAAGCCGAGAATGTCTATTTGGAAGCTGAAACCAAACGTCGCAGTGCGGAGTATGAATATCGTCGAGCATTAAATTTGAGTCAAAGTAGTGATTCTGATCTTAGTAACTTGCAAGAACAAGTGAACAAGATTGACCAGGCTTTGAAGTTGGCTACAAAAGAGGACACAAAATCAGCACTTTTGAGGGAAAAGGAAAAGATCGGTGCCAAGATTACAGATGCCAAAGATAAGGCAGAAACGTCGCGAGATTTCCTGGTGGGTCGTGCAAAAAACTGGCAAGAACATGAAAAATCAGCGGACTCAGCCCTTAAAGCATTGAATGCAGAAGCCAAAAAAGCCAACGTGGATTCTGAAATTCTGAAAGCAGCCGGGAAGGACTTCAACAAAAACCGGAAGGTGCGGGACAGGACCGATCCCAACGGAGTCAAGGCGCGATACCTGAAAGAGCTTCAACGAGATGCGGATGAAAAAGCGCTCCGAGAATTTAAAGAAAAGTATCCAAGTGAGTCCGTTCCCAGACTAAGTCCAAGGGAGCCAAAGCCCGATGAAAATTCCGGTTCATCTGGCAGTGGGAGCTCAAGCTCGACCGGTAGCGGAAGCACAGGCGCATCTGGCAATGCGAGTTCAAGCGTCACTGGTAGCGGAAGCACAGGCGCATCTGGCAGTGAGAGTTCAAGCGTCACTGGTGGCGGAACCACAGGCGCATCCGGCAGTGAGAGCTCAAGCTCCACCGGTAGCGGAAGCACGGGTACCACTGGCAGTTCGGCCAATCAATCCTGCGACGACGCGCAAATTGCAGTCGTGGAGGCTTTGCTGAAGAGTGGTGGAAATCAAAAAGCCTTCGCAGCGATGGTTGAGCTTGCAGAGCTCAAGATGGTCTATCGGATTGCGAATCAACCGCCTCCTCCGATCAACACAATTGAAAAATATGTGAGTGGTTCCGGATTGCAACAGAAGATCAAGGATCAGGCGGATTTCGAGCAAACTTTGGTCGATACCTACAAAAACTACGGTGAAGAGAAGGATGTCGAAAGGATTAAGAACAGCCTTTCATTTTTAAAAGACAAGCCGCTCAGCTACCAGAAGCAGTACCGCCTCGACAATGATTCCGCTTCGGCCTTGGTGTTGTATCTCTCCAAGTTTGAAGCGAACGCGCCTAAAGGTCTCGAATTCACCGAAACCGATGCGGCAGCGCTTTGGGCGCTTGGACAGATCTCCGAGCGGAAGAGCTCTGATCCAAAATTCAAGAAATTCGGCACAAATAACAATCTCTTGAATTACAGCGTTCGAGTCTGTCATCAGCTTTCCGATGGAAGTTGCTCAAAAGGTCCCGTGGGCAACCTCTCGGTCGATGATTTGAAAGCAACTCACGATCAAAAAGAAAAGGAACTGAACGATGCCATTCAGGTCGCAGTGAAGGCGGTCAAGGATCAGTATCCGCAGTGCTTTACGGGAGATTGTGACACCAATCCTGCGCTACCTGCGGAGATCGTAGGCATCAAAAAGAAGTTGAATGAGCTCGTCATCAAGGGAAGTTTGTCCAAGAAAGATGGGGCAAAATTTTCAATTGATGCAGAGAAAACCAAATTCATAGGCGGGAATCTGACCCTGACACTGGAAACAGCGAAGTAAGATTCCGTACTGGCTGATTTGAGTAGGAATCAAGGCGCGGTCAAGTCAGCCCGTTTTTGTCCCATCGCCATCCCATGCCGCAGCGACCGTGAATTATTCCAGTCGCTATGGGGTACACGCCCGTTTCAAAAAAAACGTCGACAACAAAGGCGAGGAGCGTCTTTATGGAGCGAGAAATGGCCTGATCTTGTTCAAAACCGTTCTTCGTGGTGGTGCAAACAACGCCTATCACCGGACGAATTGCCGCGATAACATGAAACCGCTCCCCGAGGATGCACTTGTAAATCTGTGCAAGGAGGGGTTTACTGAAGCGAACTACAGCCGCGCAAATTTCAGTAAAAGAGTTGTGCAATTCGGGAGGTACTTCGTGAACGTTTCAAAACCAATGTCATTGGTTCGCCTGTCGGGAATGATTTTTTTGGCATCGTTCCTTCTTTGTTTTGCTCGGGGTATTTCAAGGGCTCAGGAAAAAACAATGCAAGCGGAATTCCAAGTCATGGGTTCTTTTGCCTCTTTGAAATCGGGCCTGTATCAATGCCCGGGGAATCCGGACATTTGCGATCAGGAAGTGACAGTTTTCCGTACCGGACAGAAGATCACCGCCCTCAAGGTGGAGTATGTCGGTTATTGCGGCAGCATGGGGCCTTACCTTTACCCCTGCAAGGGGAGCGTTTGCACCGATGGAAACGCCGAGTTTCGCCTGAATCCCAGGGGCGGGTATCATTGGCGGAACCTCGGGTATCCCTATGAGTGCGATTTCACAGGGAGACCTGCGAGTCGGTAGTTTCTCTCGGGCGGAGTCGTTACGCTTGCCCCAAGTCAGACATTGCTGGTCGGTCTTTCGGGGGTTTGATTCGCTGAAAAAATGCAGCTCGAAAAAAATCCATTATAAATGTTTAGCCTTCGTGCTACGACCTCTGCCATGACAAAGCAAATCATCCTGGTCCCGTTCTTGGCTCTTTTCATTCACTCCGCTGGTGCAGCCGAACTTCCCGAGGCTGCAAAGCAAATCATCTTTGAACAAATTCAAGAAGACATCTTCTTTGAGGACGAAGGTCTTGTTCGTTCGGTCAAGTCCATGGATGATCTCCATTTCAAACAAAGGGATGAATTCAAGATCAGGATTTCCGGGGATTCTTATTCTCGGTGGGATCAAAAAAAGATCCACTATGATTGTGAAGCTACCATCCTTACTCGGGGCGCAATTCAAACCAAAAACGACGTAAGCACTCTTTGTCGCATGACGGGTGAAAACTGGCCCCATGATTCGAATCGGGATCGCAGTCAGAGAAACCAGCTTTTCGTGAAGCTTAAGCCGGGGGGGATCCTCCCGGGTTCCGCAAAAATCATCTCCTCCAAAGAGCTCTTTGGGCAGATGGTTTTGGTGAAGGCCACGGATGCTGCGGCTCTTGCCCGCGACCTGAAAGACTCCGCAGCCGTGGACTATGTCCAATTGAACAGCTTCCATGGAAAGCAACGATTGCCCGAGGTGGAAAAGGCTCCTTTGGCGTTCGAGTCTTTTTCAGAGGCATCTCCTTTCAATGATCCCCAGGTCTCAAAGATCTGGTCCTTCCTTGATGACAAAGGGTTCGGAGTTTCTGTGAACAAGACCTATTCGGTTTTGGGATCCCAGGCGCGCGAGGACGTGATCGTAGCCGTCGTGGATACCGGCGTGGATTATCGGCACGAGGACCTTCGGTCCATCATGTGGGTGAATCCTGGCGAGATCCCGGGCAATGGCAAGGATGATGATGGAAACGGCTACATCGATGACGTACATGGCATCAACACCCTGATGCGTGACTCCAATGGTGTTGCGAGCGGAAACCCGATGGCAAGTCATTCCCATGGAACCCATGTGTCCGGGACGATTGCCGCCGCCCAGAACAACCGCATCGGGATCGCGGGCATCGCATCGCGTGCGAAAATCATGGCGATTCGCACGGTTCCGGATGATGCGGATGAAACCGATGTGGATATCGTGGAATCTTTCCTCTATGCCGCAAAACACGGTGCAAGGATCATCAATTGTTCTTTCGGAAAGAAAACGAATGAAGGCGGAATGGTGGTTGCGGAAACCATCAATCACATTGCCGCCAACTACGGAACACTCGTGGTCGCCGCCGCGGGGAATGATTCAAATCCCTTTGTCCGCTGGGACATCGATACTGACCCGAAATATCCGGCATCTTTTGATTCAGAGGGCTTACTGGTCATCGCCGCAACTTCCTCGAGCGGCGGACTTGCATCCTTTTCGAACGTGGGTCGCAAATCCGTTGATGTGGCAGCGCCCGGGGTAAACATCTTCTCGACCATCCCGAACGACAGCTACGGGCCGATGTCTGGAACCTCGATGGCAACTCCAACTACGGTCGGGGTTCTGGCCGAAGTGCTCGCACGTTTTCCGTCGCTTACCCCGGTTGAGTTGAAAAAAATCGCGATCGAGTCCGTAACTCCGGTCAGCTCCTTCAAGGGGCTCATGGTCAGCGGGGGACGCGTAAATCTGTATCAGGCGCTCCAAACCGCGGGGCGGTACCGGTAAGCCCCGATGACCACCCATTACTCGCAGGCGTTTTTGAAGGAAATGCCGAAGTCCGATCTCCATCTGCATCTCGATGGATCGCTTCGGATTCCAACTCTGATCGACCTTGCGAAACGGCTTCAGGTCAGTCTTCCTTCGTATACCGAGGAAGGATTGCGTGAAAAGGTCTTTAAGACCGCTTATGCAAACCTTGGAGAGTACTTGAGCGGGTTTCAATATACCTGCGCGGTGCTTCGCGATCCTGAGGCGATCGAGCGGGTCGCTTATGAGCTTGCAATCGACAACCAAAACGAGAACGTCTATTACATCGAGCCTCGTTTTGCCCCTCAGCTCATGATGGATCCGGATCGTGGCGTGACGCTTGAGAGCGTGATGGGGGCCGTGAATCGGGGTTTGCTGCGTGCAAAAAAGGAGCACAACTCGAAGCCTGAGGTGCGCGCAGGGGATCGGCCCGAGTTTCATTACGGGATCGTCAGCTGTGCGATGAGGAACTTTGGGCCGAAGGGCTATTCCCCTTGGTATTCCCGATTTTTTCAAACCATGGAGTATTCCCAGCACATGGAGATCGTCGTTCAGGCTGCTCTGCAAATGGTCAAAGGAGTGGTAAAGCTCCGGGACGAAAAGGGCATTCCCATTGTCAGCATCGATCTTGCGGGCCAGGAAGAAGGGTACCCCTGCGCGAAGTTTCATGAAGTCTATGACTATGCCCACAAGAACTTCATGCACAAGACCGTTCATGCCGGTGAAGCCTATGGGGCCGAGAGCATCTTTCAGGCGATCACGGATTGCTATGCGGACCGGATAGGACATGGATATTATCTGTTTGACGAGAACAAAATCGTGGATCCAAAAATTCTCGACAAAAAGAAATACATTCGGGATCTGATTTCTTTTGTTGCAGACAAGAGAACCACCATCGAAGTGTGTTTGACTTCGAACCTTCAGACCAATCCTTCGATCGGGAACATTCGAAACCATCACGTAAAGGACATGCTCTCGAATCGGATGTCGATGAGCATCTGCACGGACAATCGCCTTGTTTCAGATACCACTGTGACGCGGGAGTGGAGCCTTCTTACGGATCACTTTGATGTGCCACTCAAACATTTGAAGGACATCGTGGCATATGGCTTTAAGAAAAGCTTTTACCCGGGGGACTATATCGAAAAGCGGAATTGGGCGAAAAGCGTGATGATGCATTTTGATAAGGTGTCCAGGCGTCACCACCCATAGCGGGCTTCAGAGCTGGTCGAGGATTTTTTGAATTTCAGAGATGGAAAACGGCTTTGTGAGAATTTCCTGAAAACCTGAAGCTCCTGAGATGTTGAGATCTCCAGTGATCAAAATCTTCGGGATGGAGTCCGGTAGGAGTTTTGCGACTTCAAGTCCGGTCGTGGAGGGGAGGCGGTAGTCCAGAAATATGAGACTGGGCGGATTCTTCGCAACTTCCAGAATCAGGTCGTTTGGACTGGAAAAAGTCCGGATTTCATGACGGTCTGACTCAAAGGTTTCTTGAAAAATTGCGAGGAGCTCTTCCTCATCATCAAGGTAAAAAATCCTGATTCGCCCCATGGTAAAATCATACCTTCTTAAAACGGATTTCAAAACAGGTATGTTTCATGTTCCGGTTCAGTTGAAGGGTCGCCTTGTGCTGAGTGAGAATCCCCTTTGAAATCGATAGCCCAAGGCCGGTTCCTTCGCCGACTTCTTTTGTCGTGAAGAAGGGCTCAAAAAGACGGGCTTCCACATCAGGAGTCACTCCGGTGCCCGAATCGATCACCTGAACCACCACTTGATCGGAGTCAAGAAATGCATGGATTTTGACCCAAGGGTCAGGGGTCGATTTGGCCGCATCGATTGCGTTGTTGATCAGGTTTACCATCACCTGCTCAATTTCAACCGTGTCGCAGGTGATCTTCGCATCAATGGTCGATGCGATTTCAACCCGCGTTTGATGGCGCTGTGCCTTTGCTTCCGTCAAGGAAACCGACTCGCGGATGAGCTCTGAGATCGCGGTTTCCTCGAAATGGGGTTCATCCGAGACTCGGGCGAACTTTTTCAGCCCTCGAACGATTTTCGCGATCCTCTCGACGGATTTTTCGATGGCCTGAACCTTGGTCTCCAATTTTTCAGGGTCTTCCCGATATCGTCGAATGAGGCCGATGTTTCCTGCGATGATGGCAAGGGGATTGTTGATCTCATGGGCAACGCCTGCGGACATTTCACCAAGGGCTGCAAGCTTGGAGTGAAGGAGGCTGCGGCCTCGTTCGGATTCCAGGCTTCGCTGCAATTCGAGTTCCTCTGTGATGTCGACTGAAATCCCAATGAGCAGGTCAGGTGTCCCATCGTCCCGGAATGTCGGTACCTTGACCGTTTTCAGAACCCGGCTTCCTTGCGGTGTGTTGATGGGCTCCTGTTCGATCACCACCTTTTTCTTCGATTGGAATACTTCTCGATCTTTCGCCGTGAAAAAATCGGCCTGATCTTTGGGAAAGAAGTCATAGTCATTTTTTCCGATCAGGTCCTGATTCCTAAGTCCGAGAAGCTCCTCTCCCGCTGAATTGAAGAGCACGAATCGAAGTCCGTTTTGGTAATCCTTTGCGAAAACCATGTTGGGCAGGTGGTTCAGGATGGTCTCAAGGAGTCTTTTCTGGTCATTGATCTTTTTTTCGGATCTTTTGTTGATCAAGAGGTCCTCGGCCTGGATTCTGGTTCTGGATACCAGATACGCGCAAAGACCAAGAACCATGGGAGCCGTGCAGATGATGTAGAAAAGGACATTTGGGTTTTGGCGGGCAAGATATGCCAATATCGGAAAAAAACAGCCGATCAAAGCACCGGTGAGGGTGGTCCGAATCAGGATTTTCTTTCGACTGCTCGATTCCATATTCACTCTACTGATTTCCAAGCCTGATAAAGAGGTACCCCCGGGTCTTCTTTTTTCCCGGGTCGAGGGTGTTCATCCCTTTGATGAAGGTTTCCTCGGAAACCCAGTACGGCTCATAGTATTGCCGATCCGGATCGAAAATGAGGACTTTTTTTGCCTTCGAGTCAAAAGCCGCAACCGGTGCGTAATGACCCACCGTTCCTTCAGGGTCACCCGTGAATTCACTCTGAAGATAGTTTGCAAGAATGAAATCAGTTGGGCTTTTCTCATTTTGAACGAGGTCAGAGTGCACTTTTTTCTTGAATTCATTGGTTGAGTCAGCATGAGTCAGTGTCACGGTCGCATTTTTAAATCCATAGGCCTTGAGACTTGCTTCCATGATGGGAGCAAAATCATCGAGTGCTATGCCTCGTCCGCCTTCGCCCACGCCTTCTTTCCAGAGAGTGAGATTCACCTTTTCGAGAAGCCCTTTTTGAGAAATCAACTCATCACTTGCCGTGAGGGCCTGATTGCTCCGGGCGGCATTCAGAACCATTGCCGCTGCGGCAACGGAACAGGAACGCGAATCCTGTTGCGGCAGATAATACTGGGACAAAGCCCAGTAATCGCGCGCCGGATTCTTCCGGATGAATTCGCGTGAATCAAAAAGTCTCGTTGCGGTCGGGCCGTACTTCGGTGCATTTCCGGCAAAGCTCGAGAAAGCCATCAGAAAAAAAGACAGGGAAAGAAGGAGAGATCTCATAGGAACAGGGTTACCATTCCAGAGCGTTTCTGGTCAAAGACATGCTTCAATCCCCCTGGTTTGGCTTGTAGCCGCAAATCTTCTCAGGCTCCAATCGATAGGGCCTGACCGTCTTTGTCCTTGGATAAGAAAGTGAAAAAGACTCGCAGAAATGGGACTTCCTGTCCTCAGCCAGGCACTCTTCCACGGGGATCGAGGGAATTTGCAAGCAGGCATGTGTCGATTGGAAATAGGTGGAATTTTGAAGGACCCGGTAAACCTCAAGTGCTTTGGTTTCATTCCCGAGCAGGGAGTAAGTCCTCCAGGCTTCATAGAGCCCCTCCGACCAGAAGAATCCTGCCCTTAGGGATGCGGCAGCGGAGTCTTTCGAAATCAGGGAGTAAATTTTGAAAAGGGATTTGATGGCTTCTTCTCCTTGGCCGGATTTCAGTTTTTGATCTGCGTCCAGGAGGTCAAGATAAGGATGATTTGCTCCGGTAATTTCAGTTTCGTAGGCAACAAAGGAGCGATCATCCTGAAAGTGGAAAATGCCGTGAGCAAGGCTGGATGCGCTGAATGCAATTCCAAAGATCGCAAAAATCCGTCCATTCCTGATGAGGAGGGGGGATACCCAGATGAAAAACGCAAGAGAGCCAAGATAGGCCCGCGCAGGATAGTACCAATCACTTCTGGGAACTGCGGAGAGCAAAAGGGAGCTCCCGGTGAAGAATGCAAGGCCAAGGCTCATTCGAGAAACGATGTCGCTGCCCCGTCCTTTTTTCCTTAGAAGATTTCGAGTGATCCAAAGAGACAAGGCAATCAGCCCCGCAAATGCGGCGAACTGAAGTGCCGTTTTGAAGGGATTTTGATGGATCTCCCACCATTTGTACCAATTCCCGTAAAAGGAGGTCCGCCATGGAAGAAGGAGGCCCTCGAGATAGCGCAGGGTGGAGTCCAGTTGTAAAAAGGGCCAGCTGGGAACCGGGTAGTCTGGAGTGGTGGAGCCTTCACCTGCAAGTGAGTTTGAAATGTTCTGGATCAGGGGCGAGCTTGCGATGGTTGTGAAGCCAGTCTTGAAGAAAAGCTTTTTGGCCAATTGGAATCCACCAACCGACAGAAAAATCGCACTCAAAACGGCTCCCGGGCGATCTTTGATGGTTCTCCAGTGTTGAATGCCCCAAAGGATGGCAAACACGCCGCAGTAGGCGACGGTCTCTTGTCGAACAAGAATGCAGGCACCTGATGCGGGGATGAAGAGCCAGGCCCACCAGGGGCGATTTCCTTTGGTTCCCTCAATCCAGGCCACGGCAAAGAAGGCCCACACGGCTGCAAAAAGAGTGGTCAGAGACGTGCTGATCTGGGATGCCCAAAAAAACGGAATCAGGATCAAGGGGTGAAGCGCCATGAGCAGTGGTCGTCTCCAGTTTCGATTCCGGAAGAAAGTGAAATCCAAAATCATGAGCGTGAGAAGGATCACGATCAGCGACGCGATTCTCGTGTGAGTGATGTTCTCCCCGAGAATGCAATTCAATCCGACCACGGCAAATCGGTCTTCGGGATTCTCTTGGAGTCGGGTGCAGGCAAAACCGATGTGGGTGAAATCATCGAGAAGTCGAATCATCAGGTTCTACCGAATTTCCCGCTTTGGTAATCCTGGAAAGCCTCCCGGATTTCTGCTTCGGTGTTCATCACAAACGGGCCATAGCCCACAATGGGTTCATGGAGGGGTTTGCCGCCAAGAAACAAAATCCTCGCATCATTACTTGCATTTAGTTCGAGCTCGGTACCCTCGGGATCGAGAACGCAAAGGGCGGGGCCTGTCAGGGTTTCAGTGCCTGATACCGTAACTGTTCCTTTCATCAAGAAGACGACCGCCGTTTCATTGTCCGGAAGTGGAATCGATGCATTTGTGCCTTGATTCAGTTTCAAGTCCCATAGATTGATCGGGCTGAAGGTGCGGGCAGGTCCCTGATCTCCCTGATAGTTCCCGGCGATGATTCGCACAATTCCGGATCCGTCCGGAAGTTGAATTGCTGGAATTGCCTGGTCTTTGATCTCCTGGTAGCCGGGGGGATTCATCTTGAAGGTTTTTGGAAGGTTCACCCAGAGCTGAACCATTTCAAAGTCACCGCCCCGTTTTGCGAACTCACGGCCATGAAATTCCTCGTGAACGATCCCGGATGCGGCGGTCATCCATTGCACGTCGCCGGGGCCGATGGTGCCGCCGGCTCCCGTGGAGTCGCGGTGTTCGACTTCTCCGGAGTAGACGATGGTGACAGTTTCAAAGCCCCGATGGGGGTGTTCTCCTACCCCGAGTCTTTTTTCGGTCGGAGGAAACACCTTGGGCCCCGCATAATCCATAAGTAGAAAGGGCGAAATCTGGTCTGCAATGTCAGAGTAAGAGAAGAAGTTCCGAACCGGAAATCCATCGCCCACCCAATGGGCACTCACCTTGGTTCGTGCAAAAAGTACCTTTTTCATGGTCTGAGGCTCTCAGGTTTTGGTCCGGGAATCAATTCGCCCAGCGGCGATCGCGCTGTTTTTTGATGGTATTCCCAAGCGATACGGAGACCCCCACGTTTACCATCATCTGCCCGCCGGGCTGGCCCGTCTGAAATGCCCCCTGAAGTGGATTGGTTGAACCTGTATTTGAGTTTGGTCCGGGATACCAGAGCATCGGTTTTTCAGAAAAAACGCGTCTCATGCCAGCGCTCACCGAGAGCGCCCGGCTGACCTGAAAGGTGGCTTGTCCGTTCAAGGACCAGGTAGAGCGATCGCGATAGGTGAGATTGGCCTCGCCGCTTGCACCAAGAGTCAAATTCACCCGGTCCTCGAAGATCACCCAGTAGTAGTAGATCTTTGCAATGACGCGCCAAAAGTTTTCACTCACGTGGTCGAGGTCGTTCGGGCGGTAGAGTTGCAAGGAATTGTATTCGGGGCCGACCCGGAAGGCGAGCTCCTGGTTTTCTGTGGTGCGGAAGGGGACGAGAGTTCACTCATCCAATCCGAGGGCTCTGAACCGGGATCGGGGACGGGAGCTGCATAGGTCAGGATCAAGGAATCATTTTTGATCTGAGAGTTTGTGATTTTGAGAAAAATCGAAAACCCCTTGGATGCGTTGGTAGAAAGAAGGGCAGTCCAAGCACAAAAAAGACGCACCTCGTCAACATGTGGCAGAGTTTGACTTTGACGCTCTAGTTTGGCAATCAAAAAAATCCGCATCCGCGAGGATCAGCCTAGAGGTAGTCCTTGAGTTCGGTGAGGCTCATCTTCCGATGCGGCTGACTCTCGGTTCTAAGTCCGGCTTGATCCAGGTTCAGGCCGGATCCATAGGTGTAGCGCTTGAAGAGGTTCTTGAAGGACTGCTGATAAAACCCTTCCATCATTGAGATAAACTCTTCCACAAACAGCGGTTTCAGAGCTTGGGTGGCCACCATGTAGCGCAGGAACGGCTTCATGCCGCCTTTGCCGCGGGTTTCCCCATCGAGCAGGCTCATGAAGCGGGCACCAAAAGAATAGGCCGCCATATCGGTAATTCGGGTGTAGTAGGGATGAGAGGACATTCCCGAGCTTCCACTCAAGGAACTCAGCGTGGGGTAGCCGTTGTCCCGCCAGGAAGCAAGCGCCTCGTCCAGCCAGCCGGAATTGCCGTTTGCCGGCATTACCCCTCGGGCAAAGTACGAATGGAAAAGCTCATGTCCAACCGAGCCAAAATCGGTCATGGTTGCGCCACAGTACTCCATTCCGCCAGAGCCGGCTTGGTAAACCAAAATGGAAGGATGGGGAAAGGGACCATAATCCGCCTCGAGTTCCTTAAATACGGAGGAGACCTTCTCCTTCAGGCGGTCCAGAGAGGCAATCCAGGATCCCTTCGTCGCATAAAGAAGCACAGGAAGCATCCGACCATCGATGGATTTAAGGGTAAAGCGAGTCTCATCCATCGTTCCCTCGGGTGTGGTGTGGAAAAAGATGCTGGAAGCAGTGAAGTGATCAGGGAAATCGATCTGAAAGGTTTCTTGATCCAAGCGAAGCACTGAACCGTTGGTATAGATGGATTGGGGTTTGGTGAGCCCCTTGAAGCGCACCAAGAAGTCCATTTTTACCTGATCAAACTCAAAGTTGGACGGCAAGTAGCGCTCGAGAAAGTTCCGTTCATCCAGGTCCGAGGTCCAGAATGCGCTTCTCACCCCTCCGAGCCTGAAATCCACCAGCTCGGTCAGGGGCAGTTCAATTTTCAACGTGTGCTCGCCCGCCTCTATTTTTTGGCCAATGACCCGAAGTTGGGTGGCTTGATCCGGAGTCTTGGTTTCCTCGGAAATCACTTTTTTCCCGTCGAGGACCACGGAGCGGGGTGGGGTGACGGAATCAAAGATCGGATATCCGGTCTCGCGGGCGGTGAACGCAATTTCCGCAAGCGCTCGAGCGGATTTTTGATCGAGATCATAAGTAATTTCGTAGTGGGCTTTGGTGAAATCGACAAAAATGGCATTTCCATTTTGATAGGAAAATGATTTCGGCGTATGGACCGGATCGTTCTCGCTTGCAAAGGATGCCGGAATCGAACTCAGAAAAATGCAAAGTAGCAATGTGTGATTCATTTTTAGTCCCCCTCTAAAAAGATGTTTTTATCAAATCAAAGGAAATCGCGGATGTAAAGTGGGAACAACGTGCCGTCTCTCTCCTATGAGGGCACTGGCCCGAAGCTTGCTCCAAAAACAGCGGATACTTTTTCAATCTCCCGGGGGGGAAGGGTATGAGGCAATTTGTCCTGATGGTGCTGTGGTTTTGGGTCACGGGCGGGGTTCCTGCACAAGCGTTCGGATTTGGGTGGTTCAAGTCTCACCCCATTCATTTGGAAGAGTACTTTGAAATTCCAGATGGTCGGTATGTGAGGATTCCGGACTCGATTGATCCTGACGGCGACGAATCCCATTTGATGTTCGGGCCCGAGGTTCCAAGGCAGCTAAGATTCCATTGGAAGCAAAAGACTCCGGACTCCCTGCAGGTTCTCCATCAGGGGCTTCGAAGTCGGCGGACTCAGGATTTGGTTCTTTTCTTGCGATCCTTCCCGGATGGAAGATTGGTGGATGATCTGGATGAAGAGCTTCCCGGCACATTTTTTGAGCAGATCTCTCCGAATCTTCGCTCCCTGTCCATCTTTGCATGTTTTGGGGAGGCGGTGATCGAACACTACAAGCTTCGCCAGACGATGTCCCAAAGATTGGCCTACCATCCGGAGCGCTCCTTGTTTGTGTCAAATCAGGATTGTCGGGAAGAGGAAAGTGGTGAACCGCTTGGGCCACCGGTTCGGAGGTTTCGTTCGTTCATGAAACAAGTTGAACGAGGAGTCAGAGCTCAGGAAAATCGGGAGTGGTGGGAGGATGAGCCGACAAAGGAAGATCCGGGGCACCCGCTTTGTGCGCTTTCCGTACGCTCCAGATCGGAAGAAGGTGCTGGCAGATCTTTTCGGTTTTATTTAAACGGGCATTTCCTCGGCGTACTTCAAGCGGCATCCGATCGGGTTCAGTATCTGGATCATCCTTGCTCGTTTCTTCAAGAAAACTTGAATGAGGTGGAAATTGCGGGAAATCCTGTTTCTTCCATCGCTCTTGAGCCGGTTGTGCCCGGGTTTCAAATCATCCTGGTGCCGGAAAGCGGAAAGTTTCGATTTAAAATCCCGGGTCTTGATAGATGCGCGGTTCCCCCCAAAAGTTGTGAAACTTGTTAACTGAGTCACTCCGCATTAAACTA
>CANGWP010000030.1 GCA_947457605.1 Bdellovibrionales bacterium
GAAATTCGATTGGATCGGGGCCTTTAACTTTTCGGTGTTTGAGTTCCATGAGCGAAAAGAGCTCCTGAAATATTTCAAGGCGGCCTATCAATCGCTCGAGCGAACCGGAACTCTCTTCTTGGAAGTTGCCGGGGGACCAGGGTTTCTTGAGGCTTCCCTCGAAAAACAAACAAAACCGGTTCCTGGACTTGGAAGAGTTACCCACGCCTGGGAGCAGTCTCAATTTGATCCGATCACCGCAGTGAATGACTATGCCATTCACTTCAAGATGCCGGATGGCACCTGGATCAATCAGGCCTTTGCCTACCACTGGAGAATTTGGGGAATCCGGGAACTGAGAGATGCGCTTCAGGAGGCTGGCTTTAAGCGCTCAGTGGTACTCTGGGAAAAAGCCGATGCGTCTGGCGCTCCGTTGCATGAGTTTCTTCCCGCAGAAGAGGCTCCGAATCATGACTTTTTCATCGCTTATGTCGTTGGTCTTAAGTGACCCTGATGCGTGGGGCGAGTGTCCCACTTCACTGTAAGCGCCTGGCCCATACCAAATTAGAACCCGGCACATCGCTTGCTTCGTTTTCCTTGAGAGGAAATCAAACCATGAGTGATATCAATTCCGAATATAAGCCAGAGCCGAAAATCGAATCCCTGAAAGCAACCGCAACCGAGTTCATCTCCAAAGAAAAGGAGACGATCTCGAATCTTGGCGGCAAAGTGCTTCACGATGTCGAGAGTCTTTTGAATGATTCAGTGCAAGGCGCCACCTCGCGCCTGAACTCCTTATTCAAAAGAGTCGAAACCGTAATCCGAACCGAGCCCCTGGTTGCCCTGACCGCACTTGCAATCACAGGAATCGCCCTTGTCAACTTGATGCGGAAGCGCCAAACCTCATCGAGTGCGGCCAAAAAAGCGGCCTCTGGTTCAGCATCAAGCGAAGCCGCGGAAGAGCCGCATTTTCATTGAAGGCTCTTGCCTCTGCTCACCACGCAAGCATCCCGGTGATCACGGCACGCGCATCCTGATATGCGCCAATCGGGCTGCTCTTTTCAAATCGGTATCCACGCACGGCAAGTGCGTGGATACCAAGAGTAATCGGTTTGTGAAACAGCAGTCTCACTCCGAATTGCCCTTCAAGGAACCGATTGTAATCAAATCCGGCAGTATCCCCGGATGCAACGCCCTGAATTAGCGGGCCAAATTCGGCACCTTGATATCGATCAGCCCCGGTCTGAATCACGGGCCAAAAATTTCGAAGATGAATGCTTCCAAGCATGTTCCGATAGCGTCTGACATAAAAAGCCTCGGAATAGATTTCCGTTCGCAGCGAATTCGGAATCCACTCGAATTCATGATAGCTGAGCATGCCCGCTCTCAGGTCAGCGCCACCCAGTTTGATCTTTGGATTCAAATCCATCGAATAGCCGGCTTGCAAGGAGAACCGCACTCCCTTCACCCATCTTGTCTGATCGATTCCGGCACCCATGAATAAAAAGTTATCGTTATAGATCTGATCGGACTGTTCCAGAAAGGTCCTGCTGTCGATCCCGGTCCGTGCCACGAGATACACTTCCAATCCTGTCTCCGGGTTTGAAAAACCCATTCGCGGGACAAATAAACCCGCGCCGGTTCCAGCTCGATTGAGGTAGGCGCTCTCATAGTACGCGCTGAAAAAACGGTCCCATCCCGGAGCGTTTGTCTCAGCAAAGGATTGAATAAAGATAAAAAATGAAGCCAAAAATAAGGTTTTTTTTGTGTGTTTCATCGACAACCACCATTTCGCGCCCATACCTCTATCACAGCAAGGGAGAATGAAAACATGCAAAAGAAAAAATTCTGGATCCTGGTCGGCACCCGCCCTGAGGTCATCAAACAAGTTCCACTCTATCGGGAACTCAAAAAACGGCACGGCGTGGATTCCGTAAAACTGATCGGAACAGGACAACACCGGGAACTCCTCGATCAGGCACTCGATCATTTCGGCGAAACACTTGATCTGAATCTGGAGATCATGCGGCCGGGTCAAAGCCTTGCGGATTCCGCAGGTGCGGTGCTTCAGGGAATGAACTCGCTCTTACAAAAAGATCGTCCGGATTGGCTGATCGTCCAAGGAGACACCACCAGTGCTGCAATGGCAGCATGGGCGGGCTTCTTAAACGGCGTCCGGATTGCCCATAATGAAGCTGGGCTCAGGTCTTATGATCTTGCCCACCCCTTTCCAGAGGAGGCGAATCGGAAATGGATCAGTACGATTGCCGATCTTCATTTCGCTCCAACCGAACACGCACGCAAGGCTCTTTTGCGCGAGGGTGCCGCCGATGGCAGGATTGCTGTTGTCGGGAACACTGGAATCGATGCACTCCTCTGGACTCTGGCCTTGGAGAGACCAGGATCGATCGATCAAGTGCTGGGCTCGTTTCAAGAAAAGGGACTGAAGCCCGTCCTTTTGACCGCTCATCGAAGGGAGAATCGAGCTGCCATGGATCAGTGGTTCCTTTCGTTAAAGAATTTTTTAAGAATCAATCCGGACCTTGGACTCATTTATCCGATTCACCCCAATCATCTTGCAAAAGCCGCAGCCGAAGAGCACCTGAGCCCGCTTCCTCAAGTGCGCCTTCTCCCAGCCCTGAATTACGGAGAAACCTGCCATCTTTTGGCAGCATGCCAGATGGTGGTTACGGACTCAGGAGGAATTCAGGAGGAAGCCGCAACCCTTGGAATCCCTACCGTGATTTGTCGGAATACAACCGAAAGACAGGAGGCGGTGGAAGCGGGAATCGCGCGCTTAGCTGGCACCGAACCCGACACCATTCTCTCCACCATGGCCTGGGCCCGCGCTCTCCATCCACGAAAAAGCGCAAGCCGAATTCAGCCCATCTTCGGCGACGGTACTGCTGCCATCCGGATCTCGGATCATCTTGAAAGCACCATTGTGGATCAATAGAGTTTGTGTAATAATGCCTCGGACATCATGAGCCACTCTGGTTCCGAGGCATTTCCCACGACGATTTCCACCGCCCCCTATGATGCCATCATCCTCGATCTTGGCGGAGTCATCATCAATCTTGACTTGCAACGCTGCTTTGAGCGCTTCCTCGAACACGTTCCGAACATCGATCCAACTACCTTTGTGGGGAAGCCACAGCAATTGGGTTTTTATTCGGATTTTGAAATCGGGAAGATCGAGGCAGATGAACTGCTAAAAAAATTCAATGAGCACCACGGTTCAACCCTGGACATGAATCTTTTTTCGGATTGCTGGAATTCCATGGTTCTTGATTTTCCATCCGGAAGAATCGAGCGGCTGAAGGCTCTTGGAAGGAAGAAGCGACTCTTCCTTCTTTCAAATATCAACGAGATCCACGAATCAGTCCTTCACAAACGCTATGAGCGACTCAGCGCCGAGCCATTCTCGAGACTTTTCGAACGGATGTACCTCTCCCATCGTCTCGGCATGCGAAAGCCGGATCCGGGAGTGTTTCAGCACTTGATTGACGAGAACGGTCTCGAGCCCGAGCGAACCCTGTTCATTGATGACTCAAAACAACACATTCTCGGTGCTGCAGGGACGGGAATCAAGGCCGTCCATCTTACGGAGCCCCATACGCTCGAAACCCTGCTCGAATCGCTCGGAATCAGTATGTAAGAGATCGAAAGAGAATATTCTTTTGATCACGTTCAAGGTTTCGGGTTTTCCAAGAGGACTGAAGCCGGTGTCCCCGACTCCTCCATTCCTTGCCGGATTCACACCAACATCCCACAGTGAACCTCCATAAAACCAACTGAACCCGGATTGCCAGAAGGACTCAAAGATCGCCTGAAAGGCCGCAGCCTGATGAACGGCATTATAAGTACCCGCACCGTTCTCGTAATTGAAGGGATCGTAAAACCCCCGCTCGATGCTTCGAAAGCCGATCTCCTTGAAATGAACCTTGGCCGAATGATGCGTGATCGATTCAATATTCACAAGAGCATCATCCAGCTGGGAGGCGAATTGGTCAGAACGGATTCGAAGCAAACGAACCAGGGATTCAAAATCACTCGGAATCGCGTCCTTCTTTCCTGCAAGCGATCGATACATGTCGACTCCAATGCCATCGAGCTCAATCCAAAACTGCACAAGATCCTGCCAGATCACGAACTGGGCCGGATCTTGGGGGTTTGCAAGGTCCACCAGCCGGTACCGCCAACGCTCAAGTTCTCCCCCAATGGAACTCATGCCGCCGGAGTTCACGGAGTCGTCCGTGAAGTTGATGTCGTACATGATGCGAGTTTCAGGATTGAGCTTTCTCCGGGCATAATGGAGCAAATCCAGCCATCGCCCCGGAAACCCAAAGGGATGCTCCTGCCACTGATCCTCGATTCCCACTGTCATGCTGTAAAGCTCGGCACCCAGGGTAAACTCATCGGCGCGCCCGAGCTTTCCGATCATCAGATACAAATCCAGATACGATCGAAACGAGCGAAACCATTGATTCGGATCCGCAGGTTCGATATTTCCATGCCACCAGATTTTGCGGCTGCCATCCGGCTTGATTTCAATGTAAGGAAAGCTGCCATCCGGTCGTACCACAAAAAAGATCGGACGGATCCCTACCGTCATCCCAAGCGAGTGGATGTACTCCATGAGCCTGAGATACCGACTCCGCTCTTTCGCCCGCTCCTGAATCTGGGTAACGGGAACCACATCAGATCCCTTCGGATCCGTCATGATCGCGCGTGGATTCAGGATGACATGGTTTGCACCCAGCGCCTTGATTTGATCTACAGCAATTTGTGCAGGACTTTTCTGGGTCCCGGCAGGATTCGCATCATAGACAAAGCCATCCTGTTCCGTGAGGTTGATCCCTCGAACAGGAGCTTCCGCACCAAGCGCTCCGGAGTAAAACACGATTCCAAACAGCACCAAGCCCAGGACTCGACTCCTTCGACCTTGTTTCATATTTTTCACCCTTTGCAATCCTTCCTCGGGAACCACCGGCAATCTCCGATGCTTCCGAATTCATACCCAAGAGCCTTCAACCCCCCAATCAGGGTCTCAAGCGTTTTCAGGCCTCCGCGGGCCTCGAAACTTCCCGGGACTTCCCGGTAGTAGACGCTCGTCGGATCGAGCAAAATGGGGTGCCAGAAGAAACTTGCCATCGCACCCCGGATCACTTTCAGCTTGCGAGCCCGTCGAAGAAGATCTTCCGGTGTACTCACCTGCCTCCAGGTATCTGCTCTGTAAAACGGGTAATCGACCATCCCAAGAGACTCCGGAATGATGGCCTGACCATAACTGTCCTCAAAGATGGGATAGGGAAAAATCTGACTTCCCAGACTCGAATAGTCCGCAAGAACCTCAAGTTCCGAAGCCTTTCTAAGACGATCGCTTCGGCACTTTGAATCCGAACAATGAAAAAACCACTCCCTGCTCCCGAGAGGGGTTGGCCGCACGATCTCGGACTTGAAGTAGAGCCCCCTGTGATAATTCCACTCAAACATCCGCCCAAACAGCACGAAATCAAGCGCGCTCCCCGCATAGTGAGGCACTTCCCACGCGATAGGCTTCAATTTAAATCGATCAAAGACGCCCTCTGCGCTCTCGATTCTGGAAATCACCCAGGATGCGTGATCTCTGGGATGAGGTCTATCCTCGGGCCAGGACCAAAACTCATAATCAGACCCAGTATCGCCACTGAATCCGCTGATCAAGTCACCAGCCTGATGAGCCACCCCGTGCATCACAAAGTTTGCACCCCTGGCTTTCGCATAGTCGATGACCCCCTTGAACTCCGGTACTCGATCGACAGGAACATATACCGGTCCGATACGACCTTGCATCGGGTCCTCAAAGAGATTGCTATAGAACGGAATCAGCGCCATGGAAAAAGGGATGTTCCGATCCGCAAGATAATCGACCACACTGATCAGGTTCCGCGCCGCAATGCTTGGATTGATGTCCTCAAGACGAATCAATGCAAGAGGGGGACGCGCAGGAGCCGGTTCTCTCAGAATGTCATAAATCACATCACAAAAAATGAGGGATCGATCCTCGTAGTGATTGAAGGAAAACGGGAGGTCGGCAACATAATAAAGCGCACTCGAATTCCCAAATTCCTGCCGCACGATGTAGGGTGTGAGTTCGTGGGATTTTGAATGTTCCGCGTGTGAGAGAACTTCGACTTGGTCAGGAAGTCCCAGGGTCACCGCACCAATCTCAGGACTTGCGGCAAACACATGGTTCAAGGGATCAAACCGTGCAGGCTTTTCGAATACTTCTCCCTTGTAGTGAAAATATCGAAAAAAGCCAGGATCAGGAATCGCCTCAGTGGGTGCCGCGTCCGCCTGAATGAAACGGGGAACCCGGAATGCAAGAGAAGGGAGTCCATGATGAGCGGAGTTCCGTTCAAAATGATCCGAGAATCGGTCAAACTTATAGTTGAACCAGACCACGGTTTTTTTCTTGAGAAAGGTTTCAAGCTCGGTCAGAAACGATTCACTCACGGGGGTAGAAAAATTACTGGCAAGATAAAAAACGATATCACAATCCTGAAGATCTCCCGAAAGAAACCCTGACAAGGTTCTTCTTTCCTTGGCCCAATTTGGAAATGCGCCCACAAGGTTGTCGATCATTCTTGCATGAACCGCCCCGATCGAATCCTTTGGGTCCGCCTCATCGAAATAGATGCAGGCATGCTTTCTGTCGGGCGCTGCCTCAAAAAACCGAAATGAAGATTTTCTGGGACTTGAAAACGCCTGAGACCCATGGGTCCGGATCTTCAGAAACTCGCGAAGCACGCTCTCCATCTTGGAATTCGGAATCAGATACCGTGGATCAGCCTCCTCCGGCATCGGTTCATCGAGTGTTGTGGCAAGCATCAGTTCCACAAAATCCGGTGACACGGGTGCTGCCTTCACCGCATCAAGAAAGACCTTGAGCGCACCTGCCTGAAGATCCTGGGAGGCCCGTACGTCCTTCGGACAAGTCACTTCACCGCCCACGGTTGTGAAACCGGAACAACCGGGAATGAATGCATTCGAGAGCGTGATTTGCCGACCCGGTAGAATCTTTTGGATCCGATTCATTTCATCCTGAAGCAGCTGCTGAAGCACCCCTGCATCAACCCGAAGAGTTCTTGAATTCATCCAAAAAGAGGGATCAAGGGTAAACCGGATCCTCTTTACCCTGGACCAGGCCTGTAGGAACCCGGATGGGTCTTTTTTCTCGGAATCCTCAAGGCTTCGAAGTGCCTGCTCGCTTGAGATCTCAAGGGCAAGTTTTGTGGCGGTACTGGCTCTTGCCTCGAGCCACTCCAAAAGCAGCTCCCATCTTCGGTGGAGCTCCGGACGAAACATCTCGCTGAGCCCCGACCCGATCACGAATTCCTCGAGCGACCTTGTGGGCAGGATCGCCGCATAAGGTTCAAGTGCGCTTGAGTACCCGCTGAATTCCCGATCGCTTCCTCCTACCCCGCGCGTGAGAGCGGCCGGAGTACCAAGTGCCGGATTTGCAAAGACCACGGGCTTAAGGATGGGATCCGCATCCCCATGGAAGATCCTTGAAATCATGATCTCCAGGTCATTTTTTGAGGAGCGATACGTGGGGAGATAGAAAACGCCGCCTGAGTCCGGGCTGTACGCGATTCTCGTGTGAAGGGAAACCCGCTGGAACCCGATGGAGCTGAGCTGCATTTTCATTTTGGCAGCAGCATCCCCTCCATAGCTGTTTCTGGTAGGAGAGCTGAAATATTCGCGGACACCTGCCTCCAGTTGAAACTCGCGAGCCATAGCAAAGGGACTGAAAGCTCCGAGGAACCCAACGCAAATCAGAGTGAATTTTATTTTTTGTTCTATGAAAAACATGGCATGTCCTTAGAGGTTGGTTTGAAAGAACTGGATGTCAGATCCACTCGATGCCTCGGAGAGGGGGGCAGGACAGCTATTCATCGGGCGAGCACCAATGTTCGCAGGATCCGGGCGAGCAGGATCAAAGGGATGCACCGGTACCGCATGGTACGCAAACCCCCACCACTGCATCGGATAGGCCCCAGGGATGACCATTCGATTGCCGCATGCATCGACGGTCGTCGCATCATAGTGCGTGATGTAACGTGTTCTCTGGGTATAGATTTGAACTGCATCGCCAGGGGAAAGCTGGTAACCCGTGCTTACTTCCACTGTTTCGGATGTTTGTCTTGAAACCATCGAAAAGTAGTTCCGATTGAAGGAAAACAGGTTTCCAAGTGTTCCCCCGTACGCTGGGACGAGGGAGAGCGGAGAGATGAAGAAACCCCACGAGAGACCACTCGAAGACCCGAACAAGCGATCAATTCCCTGTTTGATGGTGAGGTTGCTGATATTGGTACTGCCGTTCGTAAGAACCCCGATCATCGATTCCACGGCGGGATATCGCTCAAAACAGTTTTTATCCTGAACTTTCGGATCACTGCTCGGAGCAAGAATGACATTTCTGGAAACTGTGAAGAGTACCTCCGCATGAGAAGTCTCTCCCGTTTCCCGGTCTCTTGCAATCAACAAGACGCCTTGTTGAACATAAGGCACATCGTCCCGTAGCTCCGGAATCCAGACTCCAAAACTTCGACCGGGCCTCACCTTCTCCTCAAATTGTGCTTCCACTCCGTAATCGCGATATCCTGAGTTGAATCGCCAATTCAGGGAAAACGAGTAATTTCCGCTCCCTCCACTCGCTGACGGTGTCAGCCAAACGGTATTATTTGCAAGTGTCCCCTTGAAAGACTGGCAAGCCTGATATCCTGCACGTGCGGAATCCACGGCGTTGGATTTCGAAAGCGTAACACCCTCCACCCTGAGATTGGCCTTCATCCCGGCAAATGCGGAATCCGATAGGAACGGAATAAGAAACATCATTGGAAAAAATGCGGATCGAACGAATGACATGAGGGACTCCTTTTATTTGGCTAGGGGCTGAAAATTGAATTCTGGAAAGGCTGGAAACTCGCGAACCAGCGGAACGGGACCAGCCGGACAGGAGATACCCGTCGGAATGAAGGCGTTCAGAAAAGCCTCGATTCGGTCAGGCTCTCCCGATGCACTTTTTGGGATTGTGAAGAAATCCATCACGGACTGGCCAAGATCCAATATTCCACGAGCGACTGGTACGTACGCTCCACATGCGCCCTTCGCCCGAGGATCCCATTGAAAGCGAGTGGCCGGATATCGGGTAAAATGAACCCGTTCCGCAAAAACTCCTCCCTGATTGCCGAGGAGTTCCCACTCCCGCTCCATTTCAAAACTCGAGTTAAAATACCGGTCAATCCCCATGCCGCCGTAGAACACGGGAAAATACTGTTGCCCGACTCCAGATTCGGAATTTCTGATGAATTTACGTTTCACCTCCATGGGTGCGGGACCCTCGTTAAAGTAGTACGAGGAGCGGACCGAAGCCTTCGTAAAGTATCCACAGAGTGCTGCACCATCCTTTACAAAAAAATCAAATCCCGGCCGGGCCACTAGCACGTTGGCAGACTTTTCCTGAAAAACGGTTCCTGTGCGGGCCTCGAGCCTAAGCTCCAGCATCCGACTCTCGGGAGTACGTTCCAACATCGACCGAAGCACTTTCCCGCTCGGAATGGCGAAATCATGAACTCGAACCTCCTCCTGACTCCCGCCATCAAGAACAAAGCCAAAACTCAATTCGTCGGAAGGAGCGGCACCCGAGATTCGCCAGTGGAAAGTGAGATGAAGATCCGAATCATTCGGAGACCCTGCAGTCTTCACTCGAAGAGATGTCCCATTCGGATTGGTGAATAGAACCGGTTCGCCGGTGCAGGAGTCCCTGAAACTCAACTCCAGCATCGGGGTAGCTGAGGCCAAAACTGATCTGAAAAACCACAAAGCCAGAAGTGTGAACCTGAAATTCATGCAGCCCCCAAGTCAGGAAAACGATGATCGGTCTTGTCCCAGACGATTTCACGATTGGTCTTTTTCCTGGGAGCGGAGAAGTACTGAAACAATGCCTTAAAACCGGCCATAGTGTTGATCAAATTGGAAAGAAGCACTCGTGGAAAACTCATGATCCCGTGCTTCCATCCATAAAGGCGGGTGCAAAACCTCGCTCGCTGAAACAATCGAATCGTGAATAGCCCGAGATTGATCTTGAGCAAGATGGCGGAGGGACCGAGAGAAGAGGGATTCAAAAGACCCACAGGAAAGAGTCCCCAGGCAAGTGCCAGGGTTGGGTTCGACCAAAGTGACTTCCGATCCCGAAAAAGGGCATACCATAGGGGTACATTTTTCAGCGAAAAAGCCCTTCTCGTCATGGTTCCAAAGGCTTTCCACTTCGCCGTGGTCTGAAGCGCAATCCCGGTTGTCCATCGGGTTTTCTGCCGGACCGATCGTTTGAATTCATGGGGGAAATATTCCCGGGTCGCGACTACCTCACCCTTCTCATCCTCAACCAGAAGAAATTCCTGTTTTCCTCCAAGCCTTGAGATCCTGAGTGAGATCTCATAGTCCTCGGTCAAATTTCCCTCATCAAATACATATCCATGTCGCCTTTCGATTTCCTGGAGAATGTCACGAGAGAAAAATGTTCCCACGCCGGCACTTGGGATGGGCATGCCGAGTACCTTTCGCACTGGAATCTCTCTCAGATGTATCTCTGCGAATTCATCAAGGTAGGTTCCGGATACCCAGTCGTTAACGGGTACCGGAAGCGAAAAGATCGGAAGCTGAACGAAATCAAAATCCTTGCCCGAGGCGCTCACCGCTGTGAAGGCATCCGGATGAATCACATCCTCTGCATCATGAATCGCAAGGAAATCCGGAAAAAAACCACTTCTCGTAATCTTGCGGTAAATGCAGTTCAAGCAGTGTGCTTTTGAAGTAGGTCCAGGGCGGTCTGTGACCACGACTTCGACCTTTTCCGGAAACCTTGCCCTCAAGTCGTAAGCAATCCTCAGGGTTTCCGGATCATTCGGATAAACTCCGATGAACCATTTGTAGTTGCGATAGCGGATTCGTCGAAGGTTGGTCTTTACCATCGCCTCAAGAACGCTCGACTCCTGCCAGGCGGGAATCATGATTGCGAGTCGTTTTTCCGGAAATCTGCGCAGGATCTTCCATTGGTCAGCGGTGATCTTCAAGGGGCGGAGTCTTTTCACCCAATGAACCGTATCCATGAAAAGGTCATCGAAAGCACCCAGTAGGAACAATGCACCCAAAATGATGTAGATGTACTCGAGCAAGTTTCCCCCCGGAAAAAACATTTGGGAGCTCCAAGGGATGAAGTCGGAAGTATAGGGATAGGATTGGGATTGAATACCCCCGGCACCTCACCCCTTGAAGCTTTGGTTACCCATCGCGAGTAAAGCAAGCTTCAGACCAAGGGCATTCGCTGGTCTTTTTCATCGAGCAGGCACTTGAAAAACTAATACTCATACTCCTGGGATGATTTGGGCTTCTGCCTCCGAGCCGCTTCCTGCGGCCTCGCTTTTGTCAGTCCTGACTCGCGAGAGTCGGCAGAAACCCAAATCATTCCAGCAGTTCCGGTCAATCTTTCTCAGGTGCCTGCTCGATGGAAGAGACCAAAGAGTTCCAGTCTGAATTTTTAACCAAATCCTCTCAGTGAGAACAACTGAAGCGTAGGTCCACTTGATCCAAAAAGGGTTCTTCGCCCCATCTCAGGGAAATTCAAAGCTGACTTGCCAGTGCCACCTGTGAGAACTTCCGTCTCAAGATTTGGGGATTTTCGTCCAGCCGAGGAGCAGCGAGCTCGCCACAACACTGATGCTACTTAAGGCCATTGCAAGTCCCGCAAGAGTGGGACTGAGGGCTCCGCTCGCAGCAAGCGGGATACACACCACATTGTAGCCAAAAGCCCAAATGAGGTTGTACCGAATTCGGGAATAGGTTCTTCTCGAGATCAGGATTGCGATTAATGCCCGAGCAGGATCATTGCCCATGATGGTGATTCCCGCAGTCTGCATTGCCACGTCGGTACCACTGGAAAGCGCGATTCCGATATCAGCAGCAGCGAGTGCCGGAGCATCATTCACCCCATCCCCGACCATTCCCACGCAAAGCCCTGCCTTTTGATAAGCCCGAATCTCGTTGGCCTTCTCCTCCGGCATAAGGTTCCCTTTGAAATCTGAAATCCCAAGAGCCTTCGCGACTGACGCCACCACCGCGGTGTTATCGCCCGAGAGCAAAATGGGTTTTACCTTCATTCTCTCAAAAGCTCGAATCAAGGAAGGAGCGGATGGCTTCAGCTCGTCCTCGAAAAAGAAAACTCCCTCGATTTCCCTGGATTCAAGATTCAGAAGGTAGGAACAGGTGTAAAGTTCCGAGGATTCGGCCGCGACTTTAAATCCATGATCCAAAAGCAATCTTGCATTTCCAAGCACATACGGGACACCCAGAACACGCGCGATGATTCCTCGCCCCGGAATCGCCTGATGCCCTGAGAATGAAAATTCATCGGGATTGAATCCCCTTTGCTTCGCCTCTGACAAAACCGCGCTCGCAAGGGGATGCTCACTTCCTTTTTGTATGCCGGCCGCGACCCTCAGTGCCCGATCGGGGTCCCCCGCAGTAATCCTTACGAGTTTTGGCTTACCCTCTGTAAGTGTTCCGGTCTTGTCTAGTGCAATGGCATTCATCTTGTGCGCAAGTTCCAGAGCATCCGGATCACGAATCAAGACCCCATTTTTCGCAGCAAGCCCGGTGCCCACCATCATGGCGGTGGGAGTAGCAAGCCCAAGAGCGCAGGGGCATGCAATCACCAGTACCGAGATTGCCCGAACGATTGACTCCTCATTGATATTTCCGTGAATCAAGAAATAAACTCCAAGCACCAGTACCGAAATCGCAATCACAGCGGGCACGAAAAACGCAGCGACCCGATCCACCAGCTTTTGAATGGGGGCCTTCTTCGAGTTTGCATCCTCAATCAAACGAATCACCTTGGAGAGAAGAGTATCTGCTCCGAGGTGGGACACGCGCACCACCACTCTCCCGACCGTATTGATCGAAGCCCCGATCACCGAATCGCCCGGTTTTTTGTAAACAAGCCTGCTCTCGCCCGTTAGGAAAGACTCATCCACCTCGGTCTCGCCCTCGAGAACAACCCCATCCAAGGGAACTCTTTCTCCCGGCAGAACTACGATTTGATCGCCCACCTTGATTCCAGAAATCGGCATTTCGAATTCCTGGTTTCCGATCTTGAGCCTTGCGGTTGTGGGCTTCAGTTCTTCGAGCGCCTGAAGACTCTTCTTTGTCTTCATTTTGGCCCTGATCTCAAGCCATTTCCCGAGTTTGACCAGAGTCAGGACCGATGCGGCACTCTCAAAATAAGGATGATGTCCCACAAAGCTCAGGACAAAAGCGGCACCGGTTCCAAGTGCAACAAGAAGATCCATATTTCCCGTGCGATTCCTGAGTGCAGCAAGTGCCCCCCGATAAAATGGTAGCCCGATGCCCACTTGAACGAGAGATGCGAGAATGAATTGAATCGAAAACGGTAGGGAAAAAGGATGCATCAAAGGGAGAGTGAGTATCGCCGCTGCGATCACCAAATTCCGCTCCCTTCGCTCATGCGCCACTGACTCATCCGCGCTTTCAGGCCTAAGCCCATAACCCGATTGAACCACAGCCCTTTCCATCAGTTCATCGGGGATGTCGATCTCGCCTCGAACTCTTGCTTTTTCCGTGACGAGATTCACCTCGACTTCCAAAACTCCGGGCACGGCACGAATCGCCTTTTCCACAGTGTTCACGCAGGAGGCGCAGGTCATTCCCTTGATTTTGTAGGATTTCTCAATCATGCGAATTCCGGAGCTTCCTCGATTCGCCCTGAATGGGCAAGAATCAAAATCGCTTCAGGATAAAGACCCATTCGTTTCTGAAACTTTCGAATGAGGACTTCGCCATAGCGACGCATCCAACGCTCCGGGTGCCAGCCGTGGAGCTTGAAATGAAGTATATTTTCGGTTTTTTCCCGAAACTTCCAATGAAAATCAAGGTCGAGCATCATCATGGCTTGAGGAAAGGCGGTACGGACCCAGGAGGTGGTCATCGGCGTATCCTCTTCTCCCCATTCAAAACACAGATCTGCTCCTCCGTCCCCGACAGAAAGAGAGAACTCTCTTCGGGAACGCAAATCCTGGTCATGATCAAACCGTTTCCGCCCCGAGGCGATCAGAAAAAAGCGGATTCTTCCTTCGAACTCCTCGCGAGCCGCATTCATCAGATCCTGAAACTCCTCTTTCGATCTCGAAGTGCGAAGAGAGAGTCTTGGGATCACCCCGATCTCTTTTTTGTTGACCCATGTCCTGAATCTTTGTCGATCTCGGGCATCCCAGAGCAGGTAATTCTTCAGGTCCACCTCGACTGAGGTAAACTTCTTTGAAAATCGTGAGAAGTTTTCGGTAGAAAACTTCCCTAACCCAAGATTCATTGAATTTCCTTCAGTGCTTCTTGAATCGCAAGATCCAGTTGAGGATCCTCGCCGGCTCGAACCGCATGAGGTGGAAACTCCACCTGAATATCCGGCTCCGTTCCGTAATTTTCGAGTGAGTACTCAACATCCGGAAACCAGGTCGAGAATTCGGGCTGCGTGGTATATCCACCATCGATGTGCTGATTTCGTGGCCAAATTCCGACCACTCCGCCCCAGGTTCGGGTACCCACAAGTTTTCCGATCTTTCGCATCTTGAACGTGTGTGAGAAGATATCTCCGTCTGAACCCGCATATTCGTTGGTCACGGCAATCACTGTTTTTCTTGGGGTTTCATACGGAATCGATCGCGAGCCAAGCCAGCGGGAATCATCCCGACCGAGAGGCTTCCGGGCAAGCCGGTCCAAAATAAGTTGGGAAATGTGCCCTCCGGTGTTGTATCGGACATCCACCACCAGACCCTCGCACTCAAGCTCCTCGATGAAGTTCCGGTGGAACTCGGCAAAACCCTGCCCCACCATATTCGGAATGTGGATGTATCCGAGTCTGCCGTCCGAGGCCTTTTTCACCCGGGCGCGCTTTTCATTGACCCAATCCCGGTACCTGAGTGTGGATTCTGATTTCAGGGTTCTGATCATCCCCTCCTCAACTTCCAAACGCCCCTTTCGCTTGAACCTGATCCACACTTCCTTCCCGGACTGATTCAACGTCGCAGACTGGGGATGCATTTCCTGGGACAACCGAATGCCTCCCAATTCAAGGAGAAGATCACCTTCCTTCAGGTCAATTCCCGGAACCCGGAGGGGCGAGGTATGGAGGAGATTCCACGACTCACCTTCATGAATTCGCTGAATCTCGTATCCACCGGCATTTGAATCCCATTTCAAATCAGCTCCGAGGAGGCCAACCGCATACACTGGGACACCACGATAATCCCCTCCGCGTTCATAGGCATGCGAAGTACCCAGCTCACCAATCACTTCCCAGATGAGATCAGAGAATTCCCGACGACAGCTCACCTTTGAAAGAATAGGCTCATACCTGCGGTATACTGCGTCCCAGTCAATTCCTCCCAGATCTTCCTTCCAGAAATATTCCTTTTGCTGTCTCCATGCGTCCTTGAACATGTGGATCCATTCCTCCTTTGGCTCCACCATGACCTGTGCCCTCGCAAGATCAATGATCCCGGTCTTTGGCGATGGATCCTTTGCTGCACCCGGATCAGGCTTGTCGAGTGCTTTCAGAATCCTAAGCTGATTTCCAGAGCGCACAATCCTGATGCCGGACTCAGGTCTGATCCTGAAGTCACTCACTCCGGTTCCAAAATATTCGAAGGCGCCAGTATCGAAATCAAAACAATCCACATATTCCTTGCCCTGCGGTGCCGGATCCACTGGATTCAAATCCAAAGTTCCCTCCACCGGCTCATAGCTCCAGAGCACTTTTCGTCCATACCCCTGGATTTTGGTGTACTTCGCCTCTGATACAGGAAATTGGAAGACCCGTCTTTCGATCCCCTCAAAGTCAATCTTGCACTCGACTTCGGAGAACGGTGTTGATGACTGCACGCTCTTCTGCATCGCCTCAGGCAGGGGAGATTCCCTGAGGAATGGAAGGGTCGCATCCCGCCGTAGCACCACGAGCATCGGCAGGCGGGCTTTTGCGAAAGTCATGTCAAAAATGGCATCATCATAGATCGGATTGTAGGCACGCCTTGAAAGAAAGTAGAGATACTTCCCTTCAGGATCAAAGCTCGGGCTGAAGTCCTCGAACTTCGACTCCGTTACGGGTTGGATCTTCATGGAATCAATGTCTGCAATCGAAATCCTCTGTCGATTCGGCGCAAGACTCTGGGCAAATGCCAAAAAACTTCCATCCGGGGACCAGTCAAAATCCGTCATCATATGATGAGAATTGCGATGTAGAACCTTCGCATCTCCCGTCTCAAGATCCACATGAATCAGCTCATTGCGATGATTTGCAATCGCAGCCCGCTCTTTTCGAGGAGCCACTTTAAGGCCGGTAATGCGACCAAAGCCACCCGGAATGGATTCACCGGAGATTGTCTTCAACACCTCACCACGATCTGAAAACACCTGCAGATCCTCAATGAGGCCGGAATCTCGAACCGCAAGCACCCTCTTGCCACAGGGCAACCAATCTGGAAGTTTGTATCGATGTGCAAAATCCCGCCCGATCTGGGTAACGGGCCCGCTCCAATGGGCCATCTGCAGGATTTTTCCGCGTACCTCGATCAACATGCGCTCCCCTTGGGGCTGAAGTGAAAAATTGCGAAATCCGCTCTGGGCGGAAACATTCTTGCGTCGCCCTTTCACCCGATCGCTCATCAATTTGATCTCAAGGCGGGCACTCTGCTGGTTTTTGGTGTCATACAGAAACAAATCTCCGGCAGATTGATAGGCAAGCAACTCTCCCCGTCCGGTGAGATTCCGAAAGTAGTACTCACTCGACTCACCGGCTGGATGAAGCCTCGGGTCTGTTCCGTCGAATTTGCAGGAATGAACTCTTCCAAGCCCCGTCTCATCACTCAAAAAGAAGATCCGCTCTCCCACCACCACGGGGCAGGAAAGATTCCCTTTCAGTCCGTTCAGACGTTTGAACTCTCCGCCAAATCCATCCTGGGATACCCAAAGCTGGCCTGCGGTCCCTCCGCGGTATCGCTTCCAATAGGCCGGATCCGCACGAACCATGTTTCGCTCCAGCACCACCAAGCCTTTTTCAGAGAGCGCAAGATGAGTTCCCTCGCCGAGCGCAAGAGGTACTTCAAGACCGCCCGTGACCTTGATCGCAAAGAACTCGAACATCCTGTGCGGGTTTTTGGCATTGGACTTAAAAAGAATGGTTTCCCGATCGAGCCAGCCGATGGGATAGCTCCACCCTCCGAGAAACGTCATTCTTCGAAGCTCGCCTCCTTGGGCAGGAACAAGGTACACCTCGCAATTTCCCTCCTCCTCGCCGGCAAGCGCGATCCATTGGTCATCCGGTGAAACTCTCGGGCTTGCAATCGGACCCTGGCCGGAGGTAAGTCGAACCGCCCGCAGCTCCCCTTGGAGCGGAACCGTCCAGAGATCTTCTTCAGAAATAAAATAGAGATTTGAGCTGCTCATTGAGGGTTGCGATAAATAAGCCATGCGACTAAGTTTAGGGGACATGCGCGAGATTTTGAAACAAAAACTGATTTGGATTGCGGCCTTTGGCTACTTCGTAGACCTTTATGATTTAGTGCTTTATGGCGCTGTCCGGGTCGAAAGCCTGAAGAGCATCGGATACCAGGGAAGCGACCTTTTCAATGTCGGTGCGGACCTTCTGAACATTCAGATGGCCGGCATGCTGATCGGCGGTTTCTTCTTTGGAATCTACGGGGACCGTCGTGGAAGAAAAGAGGCCCTGTTCGGGTCAATCCTTCTGTATTCCCTCGCGACCTTTCTGAACGCTTATGTTCACGACTACACCAACTATGCAATCGTCCGTTTCATTGCGGGCTTTGGGCTGGCCGGAGAACTCGGGGCCGCAATCACACTTACGAGCGAGGTGCTTCCCCGCGAAAAGCGCGGACTCGGATCCGTATTCATCGCTGCGGTGGGTTTCTTGGGTGCAGTTGCCTCTAGCTATATTTCGCAAAAACTTCAGTGGCAAAATGCATATCGGCTTGGTGGCGCCCTTGGCTTCGTACTGCTTGCGACCCGAATGAGCGTTTATGAATCCCGCCTTTTTCTCGAGAGCAGGCTTTCGACTGCGGATCAGACCTGGGGTTCACTCCCCGTTCTTTTCGGATCCCTCTCAAGACTAAAACGATTGTTTTTCGCACTTCTTGTGGGAGTTCCGATCTGGTACGTCGCCGGAATCCTGTCTTATTTCGCACCTGAGTTCGCAAAAGCATTTCAAGTGCAAGGTGATGTGACGGCCGGAGACACCATCATGATGGGATATCTTGGCGCGATTTTAGGCGACATCGCTTGTGGAATCCTCAGCCAAAAACTGAAGAGCCGAAAGA
>CANGWP010000031.1 GCA_947457605.1 Bdellovibrionales bacterium
GTTCCATTCAGATCGAGTCCAAAGCCGCTGTCACCGCTGATGACTTTCGTGAAAAGAATCGTATAGCCAAGTCCGATGTCAAAGTGGGAGTTGATGCTGCGACGATAGCCGATCCGGTACGTTCCGAATGCGGCAAGTTTACCACTTGTGTCCCCGGAGCTGGCGTCAAGCGAGAAACCTCCGATCTCGAGATCCACGCTGTTTCCGGTCGCAAATGCAGGGTTTGCCATCAAAAGAATCATGCAGACTGCCCACTTCCGGCTATGCGGCTTTTTTCGTTTTATCATTGGCCTGGGATTCCAGAGTCTCGCTGGAATCGCTCTCTTTTGGGTTTTTGTTTGACTTCAAAAAATCATCAAGGACATCAATGGCCGAGGTTTCCCTTTCAGTGTCGAATTTCTTGAACTCGAATCCTATGAGTTCACGCACCCTTCCGGTCATCGCGGATTCGGGATTCCTGTCGATGCGTTTCAGGTTTTCAATGAACATGTAGTTCTGCTTTTCGCTGAAGAACCTTTGGATCTTCTTGCGCTCGGTTTGGGCAACATTGAAGAGGGCCTGTGCCCATTGATCGGGTGTGAATTTTGGGACAAAGAGCTGAAGGGCCGTCTCCTCCGCATCAAGGACCTTGAAGAAAGGGGGACGATGAAGATGGATCGCCGAATCTGACTTTGAGGCAAGGTAGATCTCCCGCTCCTCCTCCACGGAGGCATTGGATAGGAATTCCCTCAGTTCCATCTCGATCTTGTGCTTTTCGAATGCCTGAGGAGCCCTGAGGGGAAGGCTCTTCAGAGCCTCATCCGATATTTTTTTGCATTCGGCATCACTCAGGGCCCGGGGTTTGAAGTCCGGATCGAGAAGATCCGCCCAGGCTCCCGGGAACGCCTTTCTTCCGGCTTCGATTGCTTTTCCTTTTGGAAGATGTCCGAGGATTGCCATGCCGCGGTCCCGGTCAAGCGAGCGAATGAAGACAGGGAGTTTTTCGTTCAGGCGCCATACGTGGATCAGCATCGTTTCAAGTGCGGGTGAGCGCCCGGTGTCGGATTCCTTGATCAATTTTTGAAAAATCTCCAGATGGGTCAGCTCGAATCGTTCTGCCTTTAACAATGCATCAAACCACCAGTCGCCGGCACTCATCGAGAAAAGTGTGTTACGCATCTGTACCGGGAGCTCCGAGAGGATGGCGCCGAGTTTGCCCGGATTCCTTCGGCCATAGTCATCAAGAATGATCATCGACTTGAGATTCGGGAAGTCTTTTTGATCGCGCAGCTGGTTCACCAACTTCGAGATGATTTCGCTGATCTTGATCGGATCCGAGAGCTCCAATCCCCGCTTTGGTCCCGCGAAATCATCCCCCCCTGACTCGTCTTGCCTTGAAGGGGAGGTCATTCCCGTAGGGGACAGCCCCATGGGTGTAGAAACACTGGATGCGGTGTTCTTGGAGCCTTCGGCAAGGGCCCTCGTGATCTTCTGGGTGGATTGCCGGTTGATCAGATAAAGCCCGATCAGGAAAAGAACTGCAAGTCCTAGTGCCATCAGGCCCTGAAGATAACGGTTGCTCGACCGGGTCCAGTTCCTGACTTCGATTTTTACCTCGTCGCGTGCCGGGGTCAGGTGAAGACTCTTGAAGATATTCTCCCGAACCTCCACGATTTCCGAATCGCTTGTGCCGCTGCTCAAAGAGATGTCCACCACGATTTTCGTGGTGCGGAGCTGCAGATGCTGGAGGGAGAGTGTGGGAACGTCCCATTCATCCTTGATTTCCTCTGAATAGGAATCGAAAAATGGAAGTGTTTCGTTGTCCTGCGTTTTTGCGTTGATTCTTCTCAGCGGCTCAACGCTCACATTCACCAGAAAAGGCTGGTCCGGAAAGCGGGCCTTCAGGTAGGATCCGGCTTTGTCTCTCAGATCGTCCTCGAGTTCGGCCACTCTCGGATGTTTTTGGATGGTTTCCGCACTGGCAATCCCCATGGTGAAACCGAGGATTCCGATGATCCTTGTGATCGAAGTTCTGAATTTGGATTTTTCCGCGTTTTTCATGGTTTTTCCTTGGGTAGGGGCTCAATGGCCAGCACCACCTTTCGGGCGAATCGATCCCCTTTTTTATCCTTTTGTACCGAGTCCGATCCCGCATCAATGTTCCCCGGGATGCGGTTCGCAAATGTTTCCCCGAATCCGACTATTTTCATTCTGGACAAAGGGATTCCGGAAGACTGAAGCACCCTCATGGAGGAAATTGCGCGGAGTGCGGACAATTCCAGGTTATCCCGATACCGATGACCCGTCCTTACGGGTACGGTATCTGTGAATGCTTTGACATTCAGCATGTGGGTGCCTGCGAACTTCACATATTTTTTTGCAAAGAATTCAAGGTGTTTTTTTGCTCCCGACCGCACGTCCTCTCGACCGAGGTCGAAGAAAGTGACCAACGGAAATTGAATGATGACCTTTTCTCCATCCCGAGTCACAGAGCCGCCCCAGTCTTGAATGACCGCAGGATCGAGTTCACCCCTGGTGTCCTCTCCAAGTTTCATTTTTGGAGGGGAATTCAGGGTTTCAGTTTCCGCAGAGGCTTTCTTCTCGCCGAACTCCGCAAGCAGCTCCTTCCTGAGAAGGGTTTTCTGCTCTTCTTGTTTATTGTTTATGTTGAAATACAGGATGAAAAAGGTGAGGAGAAGGGTGATCATGTCTCCGTAAGAGATTGCCCAGCTTCCTTCTGCATCGGTTTCTCCCTCGCCCAAGGATCTTCTTGAATTCCGAAACCCTGTGGATTCCCCTTGGGTCATGATGCTTCCTCCAGTGTTGGATTTGTCCCTTCGATTCCATCGGAGAACAGATTGAGACGGTCCCGTTTTGGAACAAAGGAGTTCAGTGTTTCCTGGGACTCAAGAAGATTGGTGCGCAGGGATGCCAAAATCACCGCTTGATGCGCCAGTTCGGAAGCTTTCTTTTCCTCAAGCGCCCTTTTCAGGAGATTTTCTCCAGCCGGGTTGATCACGAGATTCGCCACCAGAAGTCCGTAGAGTGTTGCGACAAGCGCAACGGCCATTCTGAGCCCCGTTTCGGTCGAGCTTGCCCCCTCGGAAATGGAACGCATCAGACTCATGAGGCCGAGCACTGTTCCCACGAGACCGAACGCAGGTGGATATTTTGACAGTGACCGAACGACGTTTGCGATCTTGATTTTCCGCTCACACGATTGGAAGATCCGCTCCTCGAGAATGGACCTGATCTTCTCGGTCGGGAAGCCCAGCTGGATCAGTTCTGCGCCATCCTGAAGGGTGCGGTGTGCGAGTGTTTCCGTTTTTTCCAAATCGAATTTCGGCTGACCTTCAAGCGCTGATTGGATGAGGTTGAAGCAGTGTCGGTTCAGCACTTTCAGATCGATCGACGTTCCCCGAAAAAGAACACGGACGGCGAGCTTTATTTCCTCAAGATCCTGCCACGGGAATATGATGGTCGCCACGGCAAGGGTACCCCCGAGAACAACGATCACACCCACAGGATCCACATAATTCGAGAAATCCTGTTTCAGGTGGAAGATTGAGAATGTGATGGCGACGAAGGAGATGATGATTCCGATTATGAATTGCATAAAGTTTCCTCAGTCGCTTTTCCCCAGGATTGATTTTATTTTCCCGATCATCTTCTGGGTTTCCAAGTTCTGGGGATTCAGATTCAAGGACGTTTCATAGGCCATAAGCGCCTGATCGAGATTTTTCTGCAGATAGCGTACGTTTCCAAGGAGGTCCCAAAAAACCGCAACATTCGAGAACTTCGCAGTGTAGGTGGCGAGCGAACGTTCCGCTTCGACATAACTCTTTTTGTAGATCAGCCTCAGGATCTGCGCGACCCCTTCGCTTACCTCGCTTGTGGTGTTTGAGCCCTCGATCCGAGTCAGTTGGGCGTGAACCCGTCCGGATGCTGTTGTGGAGGCGGGAGGCACAAGAAAGGATTCGCTCCTGTAGCCTTCCTTTTGAACGGTGATCTGCAAGGCATCCCGAAAGAGCGCCGGAGCATTGGAGTTCGTGAGCTCAAGCGGTGTTTTTCCAATCTTGTCCTTGCTGTTATTGGCAGCCAAAATGTAGACATCCGCCCCATCAGGATTGCTTTCCACCTTAAGGCGGTTGCTTGCACACGCACTCAGAATCCCGGTAAGGATGATTGCCAGAATTGCAAATCGGGTATTTCGAATGGAGATGAGATTAAGACTCATAAATGTACTTCGGTTGATGGAGTCGAAATCTTTATAATTTTTCAGGCTCTTCCGGACTTTGCCTCATTGGGATCAAAAAACGACGAGAGAATCAAATGATTGACGGAAAAAATGCTTTGGAGGAAGCTTGGGTTCATGGTTCCAGATTCGAAGACCGCATTGCTCCCGATTCTTGCACTTTTCGCGGTTCAGCTGATCTTTGGCTTTAATTATGCCGCGGCAAAGGTGGTTTTGGAGCATTATCCACCGACCGTTTGGGGTGCGGTGAGACTTTTGGTCTGCGCCCTCGTGATGTTCGCAGCTTCGAGGTTTCTTGTCGCCCCGGAGAAACGTGTTTTTGACAGGCCATTTCTGGCAAAGACCGCGCTCTATGGAACCATCGGGATGGCTCTGACCCAATTCTTTTTTTTGATGGGACTTCGCCATACGACAACGGTCAATGCCGCGATCATGAATACCCTGACCCCGCTTTTCACGCTCATGATCGGGGTGCTGATCGGAATCGAGAAGGCGACTCCAAGAAAGTGGGTGGGGTTTTTCCTTGCAATCACCGGAGCCGTTGTCATTCGGGATTTGAGTGAGTTTCATTTTGGAAGCGATACGCTGATCGGGGACTTGTTTACGCTTCTGAATTGCATTTCCTTGGCTCTCTACTTCACGCTCAGCCAGAAATTCCTGCGGCAGAATTCTCCGTTCTGGGCAACCGCTTGGATGTTCCTGTTTGGTTCGATCGCGCTCTTCCTTTTTTCCGGAAGCGAGCTGCCCCTTTTGTTTCAGGGTGGCCTTGATCAAAGGTTCTTCATTGCCGCTGCTTACAATGTTGTTTTTGCCACTTTGATCACCTATTTTTTGAACGCTTGGACGCTGACCAAGGTGAGTCCATCGTTGGTTGCAATCTTTTTTTATTTTCAGCCTGTCATCGCCGTTTTCAATGGTTGGTATAGTCTGGGAGAGTCTCCGACGGTTCGAACTTTTGCTGCGATGGGATTGATCTTCGGAGGTCTTGGTCTCGGAGTGGTGAGGAAAAAATGAAATACGCGGGATTCTGGATTCGGACATTGGCCCATCTGATTGATTTTGTGATCTGGAACGGAGTGGAGTTCGGTCTTGAGTCAGCGATTACAAAAACATTCGCACTTCCAGCCACAGGGGAGCAAATTGTGGGAGTGGTCCTGACGCTTCTCATTGCTTATCTCTACTATGTGGAGCTTCCGATGAAATTCGGAACGACACCCGGGAAGAAGCTTTTTCACATTTATGTGGTTCGCTTGAACCAAGACCAGCCGGTTTCACGGAAGGTGCTCTTGCTTCGCCTGATCGGATATGTGTTCTCTTATCTTGCCCTGGGATGCGGATTCTTGATGGTGCTTTTTCACCCAAGGAAGCTTGGATTGCATGACCTCTTTTCGGGAACCGCGAGCATCCGGAAGCCGCCTGGACAGGGGGGGGGCGGAGCCCGGAAGGATCAGTTGAGTTTCTCGTCCCAGAGTTCCCTGGAAAAGATGCGAAGCTCGTTCAGCTTTTTCCAAAGATCGGCACGGTATCCTTCCGGAGTATCAAAACACTCCTGCTCCAGGGTCCAAAGGTCATGGTGCAGTCGGTTCACTGCGGCCTGCAGGCCCTCGGTCCGGGCGATTTCGCGATAAGTATCCTTGGAGTAAACGGCGTCGCTCATAATTGTTTTTCAGACTAAACGGCCATGATATTCTTGTAAACCAGTGAGACAGGCCTTTCGGTACCTTTTTTCCATGCTTTTCGTTCTGCCCTCCTTTGCGAGCACGGTCATTCTGCCGGAGGATGAGGTGATTCTACCTCCTTTGTTGAATCGGGTCCGCTCGGATCTCGGGGGGGCTCCCGATGGGATCAACGTAATTCCCGCCAAAGGGCGCCTGAGGAGAGCCATTCCTGGGGAATGGTTTGACTATGGAGATAGCCTGGATCTGCCTGCTGCCGCCTCGTTTGAGGTCATTCAAAGTGAGGATCTTGCATGGGTCGGAGGAGGGGTGTTTCGTGGAACCATTGGCAATTATGCCAAGACCAAAAGTTCACTCACCCAAAATGCGATTTCCATGAAACGGGGCTGGATCCGCGTCTGGATTCGCCCGGGGAAGTTCGAGTCTCTCATCCGAATCGAGGGGAATGGAGATGTTTTCACGGCAAACGATGCTGAATTTTGGCTCAATCTTCGAAGTGGTGCCTCAGACCTTTATGTGATTCGGGGTCAGGTGCTTTCCAAAGTCGCAGACCAGATTTTTGGTTCCGGGGTCTATGTGAGCCTGAAACCAGGTCAGAGAACCCCTCTGGCCCAATCCAAGGGATGGGAGGCTCAGGCCATGGAAGTCCCCATTGCGGCGGCATACCCAGGGTTTATCCGACTTTCGGGGGAGGTCTCTAAAGATTGGGACCGGGGCGCCACAACGGGTTTATTTGCAGAATATCGCAAAAAAGGGTGGAGAAAATTTCACCGATTGACTCCGGTTCGTAGAAAGCGCCAATGATTGCTCTTGCCCATTCGCCTGTCTTTGATTATGCTCGGCCTTTAAAGAAATAGTCGAGCCGTAGCGCAGCTGGTAGCGCACTTGGTTTGGGACCAAGGGGTCGCGAGTTCGAATCCCGCCGGCTCGACCATTCTTTCTCTTACCCCTTCTTTTATCGATCAATTTTTAACCCAAATTATTTCCAAGATTCCTGCTTCAGACAGTCCTCGGACTCACGCATTCGCGTTCGTCCTGCGGAACTCGCATGAGTCTTGGAAATAATTTGGGTTAAAGATCGGTTCTGTAAATGAGGGGGTAAGAGAAAGAATGGTCGAGCCGGTGGTGGTGAGGACTCGCGTGAAACTTCCCGCGAGTTCGTTCAGGAGGACAGGATGTCCGAGTGTGCGGAGCGGAAGCAAGTTCGCGCAGCCCGAAGGGTTCCGACCAGTACGGGAGGAACAATCCCGCCGGTTCCGCGTTTCTAAGAGGGATTTACACAAAGAAATTCCATTGTTTTCATTTAATAAGCGCCTTCGGCCTTCATTTTTTGTTGACCAAAACAATCAGTTACTGTATCCTTCCCCGACCATGATGAAGCACCTGGTAGTAACTTTGGGTTTTTTCCTCACTCTGACTGCTCACGCAGCCTGCGAAATTCCGGCATTTGATCAAGTGGTTCTCAAACAGATCTTTATCCTTCGCGATGCCGCCAGGCTTGGCGCCCTTCAGAATGATTCAACACTCAATGCAGTTGCGAAGCGCGTGGCGGATGCCAATCTTGAGCGCGAGGACATCATTCAGCATCGGGATGCAGAAGGAAAGTTAGTGTCAGAGAGGGTGAGGGAAGAGGGCTATTCGGGCCATGCAGGTGAAATCGTATCGGTTGGTTTCATTCCGTGTGATGCCGAATCGGAAGCAAAATCGCAAAGTCACGAGCGAGCCCTTGAACTAGGACAGGAATTCAAAGAAGTGATCAGGAATTCTCCCTCACATTATCATGGAATCATGGCGCAGACAGGTACCGATTGGGACCAATTTGGATACTCTCTTCAGACAAAACGGGTTTACATCGGAAAGGCCTGCTTGCAAAAGTATTCTCTGGGCCTCGTTCTCGGCAAACAGCCTTGAGTGAATTCCTCTGATTCGGCTGAGATCAGCCATTACTAAAATCAGGGCATTTCACGGGAGCCCGTTTGCCCCCTGATCTGTGTTTTGGAGCCTTTGGTGTTTTTCGCCTGCTGCCAAACCAGTTGAAGTCCCAATTCTTTTTTGCAGGTTCACTTGTATAGATGCTCGCCTCAATTGGCACGCATTTTACAAAAACCCCACAGGTGGTCTTGAGAGCAGGAGGTGTTTCAAATTCACTCTCGAGGAATCCGACTCCGAATGTTTTTCGTTTTTTGCCTGGGTCATCCTGGGGCGGCAGCTTGCAAACATACGCCACTTCAATGCTTGCCTTTCGGTACAGGGAGTAGGGGTCTTTGGTGAGCTCGAGGTTTTTCAGTTGTTCGCTCAAAGTCGCTTTCTCTCCTCCAATCGAAACTTCAATTCTTTCCTTCAAATCCCGAATGCCTTCGGCCAGGGCCTGGTCTTTTGATTTCGGTTGGCACTGCCAAAGCTGCTGAGGGTTGCCTTTGAATTTTTTCATGCAATCGCCATAGGACATTTCCTTGGACTGAACACAGGAGTTTGCATTCGTTTGAAGCGCCTCGGAGAGCCAATCCTCCTTGCCGTAATTTGCCGGGGGCTGAGGGCCACAGGTCCCGGTGAGTTCAGTTCCATCCTTTTTGGAAATCACATTCTGAAAGCTTGCAAAGTCCTCCGGACCCGTGCCCCCGACCTCAGGAGTGATCCCGAGTATGGATTGGGCTGCCGACTCAAAACCGGTCTTCATGGCTTCGGCTCTTTTCAAGGCCAGATCAAGATTGCTTACGCCTTTTTTCCAATCCGCCGGACGAAGCGTGCTTGCACACGACTTTACGGTTGCGCGAATGCTCTCCACCCCGTGTTCGCAACGCGCTTGTTGCCCGTTGGATCCATCCTGATTCACCTTTTTGATGCAGTCTTCCAGTGTTTTTTTGGAATCTGGAGTGAGAGAGGTCTCATTGTCAGGAAAGCTCTGTGCGATGTCGCAAGTTGCAAGAATCTCCCGTGCGGAAAGGTCTTTTGGATCGGAGATTCGTGGTTTTGAGGGGGCGTCTGCCGGTGGTGTTGTTCCTTTCACTGAATCCACGAGTTCCGCATTGGTGGCAGGGCGGGCAAAACAGTATGCGGGCTCGTTTTGGGGTAGCCGGTTTTGAATGATTTTGGTGACCTCGTTAAGGGATTTGCCTTTGAAGTCTGGATGATCCAAATCATAAACATCGCCTTCGAGGTAGGGAGCGCTTTCTGATGTACTGCTTTTCGCAACGCTTTTTTGTACCTTGAAATTCACGCGAAGATTTTTGAGCTGTTTTTTGGAATAGTCATCCTTCCCCTTTAAATAGTGGAACTTTGCCTGTTCATAGGACGCGTCAACGCAGGATTCGATGACGGATGAGTTCTTTTCAAAATGTTTTTCCGCCCGGTCTTGAAACAATTTGGTTCGATCGGATGAATCTGATTTCCCTGATGCCTCGACCAGGATCGGTGCCAATTCCTGATCCCGCGCCCATGCCGATTGGGAAGCAGCCACCACCGATGCGAGGCCTGTTTCCAGATTCTTTTTCACACCCGCATTGAGCCCATTCTTTACGGTTTCCTTCTCTTTCAAAATCGCACGCATTGCGCTTTCAATCGCTGCTGGATCTTTTAAGGCGGTAGCGAAATCACGGGCTTTTGCGTCCGGGTAGAATCTTCGATAGGCCTTAAATGCAGCGTCAAACTCCCTGTAAAAAGAAGCGTAGGCGGTGGCTTGTTCTCTTGAGAGCACTTCTATGAGTTCATCTTTTCCGTTCTTTATCTCTTTTGTCTCTTCCCCGTGGAGCTTTACATCGTCCTTAAGGGCGCCAACGGTTCCTGACATTTCCTTAAGCTGAGGAACGGCACAGGACTGACAAGTCGTTCCATCTCCCGCATGGGCAATTCCGAGCATTGCAAAAACGATCAAATTGAACCAACGAGGATCAAAGCGCATAAGGCCTCCACTCGTGGGTATCGGAAGAAGTGGGGGAAATCTTTACTTTTGCTCCTCTTCCACCCCGCATTCAAGCATCTCAGCCCCGTAGTATGGGTTTCTAAGGTCCCCTTTGGCTTGAAGCCAATGGGCCTTCTTCATGGGGCAGTAGGCCAAGATCAGACCCTTCATTTTGTGCTTTTTCATCCACGGAAGCAGGATCTCGGAGACCTTCTGAAATCGATCTCGATACTCGGCAATAGACTTGGATCCCTCCATCATGCTTGCAGCCTTGGCCGCCTTCTCCTGACGCGACTTTTTGAGCGCACTTGTCAGGGCCTGGGTCTGGGCAGGCAATCCTTCGGTGGAATCCTTGGCAAGGATCGTCTGGATCTCAAGGTAAGGCGTGACAAATGCGGGGCGGGTCTCGGCTCGGGCAAGAGTTGAAAATAGGGTAAGAATGGAAAGAATCAGAAGTTTCATAGGCCAGGGAATCTACCGTGGTACGAGGCGGAGCGCAACCGGGGAGGTTGCTTACTTTCGATAGAATCGAATCGCGCCGTTTAGGTCCTGCTCGATGTCCTGGAATGACATTGCTTTTACTTCGCTCTCGGACCCAATGCACTCGAGCCGAATCTGGTGGGGACTGTGATTCCAATTCCCGAATACCAGCTCCACGGTTCCTGCATCGGGCTTTGGCTGGTAGCCAAGGAATGCGAACTTGGAACCCTTCAGATAGCGAGCATTGAAAGAACGATCCTTTTGGGAAACCATCTGGCAGCGGCGTCCTACCATGAGGGAAGCGTTGGTTTCTTCCGCATAAGCCTTGAGATTCGCACCAAACAAAAGCTGGATTCCGGAAGTTCCGGGAAGTCCGGAGCCGAAGGCCGCGTTGTAGCGAAAGCCTTTGAGATCCTTCAAGGTGAGAAGCTCGCGGGGAGAAAAGCGATTTCGTGCATGAAGCTCGCGTACGGCGCGGGGTACTCGGATCATGATCTTGTGGCCGGAATAAGCTTCGAAGTCTCCAACCGACCACGCCTGGATGTTCGGGTGAGAGCACCCAAGTTCCAGACGTTGAAGGGGGAGGGTTTTAGAAATCAGTTCCAGCTGAAGGGATTCATATTGAAACGCGATCAGCCCCATCTCAAACACCACACCAGGTTCGATCCGGGAGCCGGGAGCCTGACCCAGAGCTGCATTGTAATAAGTGCGACCCGCAGATGCCGTGTGGGTGACATCCCGAACAAAACAGGATTTCCCGATCCTTGCTTCGCCGGATGCGTTCAAAAGAACCCGGGACTTGAAGCTAAGACTCGGAGCTGTTTTGCCCTGGGAGGAGCTTAGGCCGCGCCCCATTTTAGCAGGGGATGAATTCTTGAAGATGTAGGAAAAGGGGATCTCTTTCTCGGCAAGGTGAGTCAGCGCAAAAGATGAGACACACGAAAGCAGGCTCGCACTCAGTGCAACGAAACCCGTGATGTATTTCTGCTTTCCCATACCATGGATAAAGCAGGCTCCGTGCCAGCGGTGTGGGGCTAAAATTCAGCCCATCTCAAATTGACTAAAACCTTGTCACTTTTTGGAAAAACTGTCTGATTTTTAGTCACTCTGAAACCAAGCTCATTGTGAATTGACCGAGGGCACCAAGTGCCTTAAAAGGCGCGCTTTCGCTTGGAGGAGGGGAGAATGTTCAGCATTTCTCGGTATTTGGCTACGGTTCTTCGCGCAATGTCGATGTTGTCCTTGGCCAAAAGATCCACGATTTGTTGATCCGAGAGCGGCTTTTTTGGATCCTCGCGCGCAACCAAGTGCTTGATCTTTTCCTTCACGGCAGAGCTTGCAAGTGCGTCACTGCCGTCGCTCGAATTGATGCTCGAGTTGAAAAAGTATTTCAATTCAAAGGTTCCCACCGGAGTGTGAACGTACTTGTTGGTAGTCACGCGCGAGATCGTCGATTCATGCATTCCAACATCGGCTGCGATGTCCTTTAGAACCATGGGTTTTAAGAACTGGCTTCCTTTTTCAAAGAAATCCCTCTGACGCGCGAGCACGGCCTCGGTCACTTTGTAGATGGTCTTTTGCCGATTCTGGATGGAACGGATGAGCCAAAGTGCTGCTCTTAGTTTTTCCTGAACGTATTCCTTGGTCTTGCCACCAGAAGCTTTGCCTTCGGCCGCTTCCTTTTGGACGATGCTCTTGTAGTAACTGGAAACCCGAAGGCGGGGGATTCCATCGTCATTCATGTGGATTACGTACTGGGTCCCGACTTTTTGGATGTAGATGTCGGGCTGAATGTACTGGGTGTCCGGTTGAGTGAAGAGACTTCCGGGTCTTGGCTCGAACTCATGGATGATTTTCTGGGCTTCCACCACTTGTTCGATCGGCGCATTCAGGGCTTTCGCAATCGCGGGGATATTGTGTTTCTCAAGCTCCGCCATGTGTTCGTCAATGATCTTTTCGACGATCGGCTGCCTGGGATTCAGAAGCCTTGCCTGCACATGGAGGCACTCTTTCAAATTCCTTGATCCGATTCCAAGAGGATCGAAGTTTTGAATCATCTTCAGGATCTCTTCCGCATCTTCCGGGTCAATTCCGGCTTGAGCGGCAAGTGCAGTCAGGTCGCCCTCAAAATAGCCATCGTCATTCAGGCTTGCAATGATCAGCTGGGCCAGGCGCTGCTCGTTCTCCATCAGGTTCAGCATGGAGAGTTGCCACTGAAGGTGTTCTTCAAGAGAGGATGTTTTGGTCAGGGTGTTCTCGTAAGTGGGGGTCTCATCCGAGGTTTCCTTCATCGAAGGGGCACTGCCCGATCCCTCGTTGAAATCCTCAAGGTACGCATCCCAATTCACTTCGTCCTTGCCCTTGAGCATCTGTTCTTCCGGAACAGGTTCCTGGGCTTGGGAGGCTTCATCTGCTTGTTGCTGGATTTCAGGGTCGAAGGTCTCTCCATCGGCCGCGGTTTCGAGATTGTCCTGAGGCGCTTCGTTTTCACCCACCTCTTCGAGGACGGGGTTTTCGGTGAGCTCCTGATTGATGAGTTCCGCAAGCTCCATGTGGTTCAACTGCAGGAGTTTGATCGCCTGCTGGAGTTGCGGGGTCATTACGAGGTTCTGACCGAGTTTCAGTCCTTGTTTGAGTTGAATGCCCATATTCTTATTCTACTGGTTTTGGCCTGATCTTTGCAAAAAAAAGGAAAACTATTTAATTAAACTAAGTTAATTTAAAAACGGAAATTTTCGCCCAGGTATTTCTCGCGGGCAGCTTTTGAGTTTGCGATCTGCTCGGGCGTCCCTTGCTCAAAGATGACTCCGTCCGAAAGAATGCAGCCCCAATCACAAATCGAAAGTGTTTCGCGGACGTTGTGATCGGTAATGAGGACTCCGATGTTTTTCGTCTTGAGAGTAAGAATCATTTTTTGAATGTCCGCAACCGCGAGGGGATCCACCCCGGCAAAAGGTTCATCGAGCAGAATGAACGCAGGGTCGAGCGCCAGAGCCCGCGCCACCTCCACCCGGCGACGTTCTCCTCCGGACAGGGTATAGGCCTCTTGTTTTGAAACTGCGTTCAGGCTGAACTCATCGAGTAGGTTTTGGAGGCGGATCTTTCGTTCTGCAGGAGGGAGGTTGCGCGTCTCGAGGGTCGCCATGATGTTCTCCTCGACCGTGAGCTTGCGAAAAACAGAGGGTTCCTGCGGCAGATAGGCGATTCCCACTTGCGCGCGCTGATGCATTTTCCAGCCTGTGATGTCGCGGTCATCGAGATGAACATCGCCATCATCCGGCGCAATCAGGCCGGTGATCATGTAAAAAGTGGTGGTCTTGCCCGCGCCGTTCAATCCGAGCAGTCCTACCACTTGGCCTGAACGGACCTCGATGGTCACGCCACGAACAATGGGGCGTCCTTGGTAGGTTTTCATCAGGCCCCGTGCGCGAAGTTTTCGAGTGGGACCCTTAGCGATTTGGAGGGGGATTTGTGTTGTAGATTGCATTGCTCTGTATGACCTCCACCCTTTCCGAATTTCGGTTGTAGGTGATCGTATCGCCGGTGACTGTATCACGATCCTGGTAGAGCTGGGGAAATTCCGAAAGTTTGATTTCGTTGTCCTGAACCCGGTAAACCCCTTTTCCCCCGGTTCCCTGGGTTTTTGAGTCGGTTTGGCCAAGGTTCTCAAAGAAGACGTCTTGCAGCGCAATGATTTCCTCGACCTGCCGCCCCGATTGAAGGTGCACTTCCATCCGTCTGGACTTGAGAAACATCCCGGGATCTGTGGCCACTACGAACTGGCGCTCGATGATCCGGTTCTCGTCCATCGTGAATTCGAGCAGATCCTTGGCCTGAACCACATTGCAGCGATCCGATAAGACTTCCACCGATTTGGGTCCACTGATTCGGACTTTGACCTTGCTCAAAAGACGGATGTTCTTGTCCTCCTCCGAGTACTCAAGGCCCATGGAGTCGAAGAGAACAGGGGAGTAAAGATTGGTCTTTTGACCGTGAACCGCTTCTGTGGTGGGAATCGAAAGGTGCATGAATGGCTTCATGTCGAGGATTGCGAGTTCCGACTCGACCAAAGCCCCCCCCTTGAACCGGCTCTTTACCGCACCCATGAAAGTGACCTGGGATTTGACAAGGTCATAGAGTGCCTCTTTGGAGGTGATTTCCGTGCCATCCTCCAAAAAAGCGCTCGAGTCCCGGATGTGGGCAATCTGGTTCTCCTGATAGAGGTTGGTTTTTCGCGCAAGGAGCTTGAATTTCGGTTTTCCGCCTTCGGTGGAATACAAGACCCCGTCCCGAGCCGAATAGGAGGGGGCGACGTTTCGAAGAAAAGGAACCGATGCGGGAGTTTCCGGGTCGTTCCGAAGGAAGGAGAGCAGGTCTTTGGGGTGGATCACCCGCATTCCTGTAAAGTCATCTTCGAGGGAAGAGGGTGAAAGCAGCAGGAGATGGGCCACAAAGAAAAAAAAGAGCCCGATCAACAAAAAGGATTGGTACGGCGAGTTTTTGGACCACTTTACAGAGCGTGACACCGGAGAACAGTATTGCATCTTTTGGGGCGGTCGTGTATCCCTAAAGCTCTTTAAATCCCAATGGAAAGGGGGTGAAATCATGCCAGGAATCGTAATTCGTGAAGGGGACTCTTTTGAGGCTGCCCTGAAACGTTTCAAAAAGCAGGTCGAGAAGGCCGGCGTTCTTGCCGAAGTTCGCAAGCGTGAGGCATTTGAAAAGCCCTCTGTAAAGCGGAAGAAGAAGGACATCGCAGCTCGCAAAAACCGTTTCAAGCGCGGGTATAGCAGCCGTCCCTCGAAAAAATCCTCCTACTGATCGGTAGGATGGCGCAAAATAATTTCAAAAGCGGTTCTCCGGTTCGGAGAGCCGCTTTTTTTTGGCTTTTTTACCCTAAAAAATCACCGAATCTGGTAGTGTCCGAGCACTATGCCAAGCATAAAAGAGATCAATCAGGAAGCCATGAAAACCGCTATGAAGTCCGGGGACAAGGCCACCCTTCAGTTTTCCAGAAATCTTCACGCCGCAATCCGAAAACGCGAAATCGATGACCGAAAAGATCTCGACGAAGGCGAAATCCTGAAGCTGATCTCAACCCTGCTCAAGCAGCGCGAGGAGTCGATCACCCAGTTCCGCACCGGAGGGCGCGAGGATTTGGCAGCCGCAGAGGAGGCGGAAGCGAATTACCTTCGAAAGTTCATGCCGGCCCAGCTCACCGCCGATGAATTAAAACCCCTTGTGGCAGCGGCCGTGACCGAGTCCGGGGCAAAAGATGCGAAGGATCTCGGAAAAGTGATGAAGGTTTTGCTGCCAAAGGTGCAGGGCAAGGCTGACGGAAAACTTGTCAATCAACTCGTACGCGAAGCATTGGGTGGATAAATCCAGTTGAAGTCAAAAGGGCGTTTCAATTCTGAGTGGATCTCCTCTCTGAAGAGCGCGATCTCGCTGGTCGAGATCGTGGGAGAGAATGTCGAACTCAGAAAAACAGGGAATCGCTTCATGGGCAGGTGTCCGTTTCACGGAGACCGCTCTCCGTCGTTTTCGGTGAACCCGGAATTCTATTACTGTTTCGGGTGCAAAGAGACTGGAGATGCCATCTCGTTTCAAATGAAGCTTCACGGTCTCAGTTTTGAGGAAGCGTGCGAGGATTTGGCTGAAAAGGCAAAGATTCCTCTTCCGGAAGGGGCCTCGCTCACCAGTGAGGAGGAGCGTGCGCTTTATCTGAAACGCCAAAGGGTGCAAAAAGCTGCTCGACTCAATTACTTCGCCTCGCTGAACTTCTATCATCAGAACCTCGTTCGAGGATCGGGCTCTCCGATGTTTGAAGAGGCGCGCGAGTATTTGAAAAAACGGGGCATCACCACTGCCACCATTGAAAAGTTCCAGGTGGGGGTCGCAGGACCGGGTTATGAGGGGCTCACCCGCTTTTTGATGGATGCGAAAGCGCCGCTGGATCTGGCTCGTGATTTCGGATTGATCCGGGCGTCTCAAAAACAGGCCGGGGATTATGATTTTTTCCGTGAGCGATTGCTGTTTCCTCTCATTGATCTCCGGGGCCGGGTTACGGGCTTCGGGGGCCGGATCATGCCCTCCGCGGATGCGCGTTCGCAGGAAGTGAAGCTTCCCAAATACCTGAACTCGGCGGAGAGCGAGCTCTTTCAGAAGTCGAAATTTCTCTATGGATTGTATCAGGCGAAACTGGCCATCCGCGAGACCGAGCTTGCGATCGTTGTGGAGGGCTATTTTGATGTGATTTCCCTTCACCAAGCCGGGATCGAAAATGCGGTAGCCCCATGCGGCACCTCTCTCACCGAGGATCATCTGAAAACCCTGGGCCGCCTTGCAAAGAGGATCATCGTTTTCTTCGATCAGGATGAGGCCGGAATCACTGCGACCCAGAAGTCCATGGAATTGGCCTTGAAGGGTGGAATGCTGCTGTACGGGATCCGCTTTGAGAGCAAGCTTGATCCCGATGAGTTTCTTCTCGAGGATCCGAAGGGAAACCTTGAAAAATTGAAGACCTGGATCGAGGGTGCGCGCCCGCTGCTGGATACCTCGATTGAGAGGATTTTTGCAGAGAGCGAGACTGATCTCGAGGCGCGCTCTCAGGCGATCAAAACCGCAGTGGGCTGGCTTAAGTCCTTCAATGATCCTGTGGGTCGCTCCGTTCGGGTTTCTCAGCTCATCGAACGGTGGAAGGTCCCCCGCGAGGCGCTTGGGGCCTTGGCTCCCGATTCAGCTTCCGGTCGCCCCATGAACCAACCGCCGCGGAATGTGCGGCCGGCTCAGGTTCCGTCCCAAGGGAACGGTCGAAGACGTGGCCCGATGCCTCCCTCCGACCGGCATCTGCTTCAGTTTTTCGTGAAATTTGGAAATTACGGAAAGCTCTTCCTGCTTGCGCGTCAGGAGATGCATGAAAAAAATACACTCTCTGACTTATTTGATGACACCGAAGTGCGGCAATGGGTGAAGACGCTCTCTGAAGATCCAACTGGAATTCAGAGGCTTGCGCATGCGCCCGAGAGCGTGATCCCTGGCGAAGTTTCTCAGGAATTACGGTCTGTTATTATGGAAGGCCTCCTTCAAGAAGCGGTCCCCGGCGAGGAGCAGGTCTTAAATGGACTCCTAAAGCGCGCAGTGTTTAAAGCCTGGGTACGATTTTCGCATGAGTTGAAGGCAGAAATGGTCGCGGCCGATTCGCGCCAAGATATCGAAAAATTTAAGGAATTGTCCGAACAATTCCTTGACCTGCAAAGAAAATTAAAGGAATTTGAAGACTCTTATGTCTCAGGAAAAACCGACTAGCACTCCAAGCAAGATCAATCGCAATCATAAAGATATCAAAAAGCTTCTCGACCTTGGTGTTCAGAGAGGGTTTTTGTCCTACGTGGAAGTTCACGAACTTCTGCCAACCGAGATGGTATCTTCCGAGGAAGTGGACGAGGTGATGCTGCTTCTCGCCGAAAACGAGATTGAAATCACCGATGGACGTCGCAGGCCTGAGGATGGCGAGGAGAAGGAAGAAGATTCACTGCTCGAGGATCTCGCGCAAGAGCCGCAAGCCGAAGAAGAACTCCAGTCCGATGAGTCCGGCGATCTGGTTTCGACTGCCGAATATGCAAAGGGCACCGACCCTGTAAAACTTTATCTGAAAAAAATGGGCTCCGTATCGCTTCTGACCCGCGAGGGAGAAGTCGAGATTGCAAAGCGGATCGAAGAGGGCGAACTTGAGATTCTTCGCGCGCTTCTTGCGTCCCGTCTCGGAACCATGGCGATTGTGGAACTCGGCGAGCGTCTTGAAACTGCCAAGACCAAGGTAAAAGACGTCATTCGCGGGGTTGAGGACGAGGTTTCTCCGGAAGACGAGAAGGAATATCTCGACAAGGTCATCCGTGCCGTATCCAAGGTGAAATCTCTTCTCGCATTCCAGGAAAAAATGGATTCGAAGCTGGTAGGTCCTGAGGCGCGCAAGACGCCTGCGAAAGAAAAGGAAGCAATCCGCAACGACATCAAAAAGCGCGAGCGTCAGGTTGAGTCCGCGTTTGAGAGCATTGCCTTCAAC
>CANGWP010000032.1 GCA_947457605.1 Bdellovibrionales bacterium
GGATTTGTGCGTGAAGATTTTCAGAAATCGAGAGACCCGCCGCATCGTCTCCCGCGGAAACGATCCGATTGCCCGAGGCCAATCGACCGAAGATTTTTTGCTCTTCCAAACTTGTTTTGCTCAAGTTTCGTTGAGCCGCCATGGAGGCGATGTTGGTCCCTATTCTGAGTCCCATACTACTTTGCCCTTTCGTCTCACGCTGTAACCCGTTCATGCGTGCCTGGGTCCCTTATGGCCCAGGGCTTTTCGACGCCCTCAGAAACAGTGTACGAAACCTGTTGGCTTGATGCATCAAAAAAGTTTAGCAAATTAGTATATTATTTAATTAATCAAATAAATACAGTAATTTAAGACGCAAATAGTCTTAACAATTCAACGAAGCCGACCTAAAGGGTTGAGGAAGGGGGGAGGCTCGCCTCCCCCCGTTCCACCCCGATTTATCCAAGGAGCTTAAGAGCGCCCATGGAATTTGTGTTGGCTTGACTGAGGACCGCGGTACCGGCTTGAGCGAGGATGTTGTGCTTGGTGAGTTCTGAAGATTCAGAAGCAACGTCAACATCGTAGATCCGGCTTTTTGCGGCAGAGAGGTTTTCTTCATAGATCTGCAAGTTGCTTACAGATGAAGAGAGACGATTCTGAAGCGCGCCCACTTCGGAACGGTTTTCAGAGAGCATCTTGATCGCGACATCGATCTTGGCAAGGTTCTCTTGAGCATCTTCCTTGGATTCCGTGTTCACTTCATGAACTCCGAGGGCTTTCGCACCTACATTCAGTTTCTGAGTGTCATACACGAAGCGATCCTTTTCAGGAGAGTTGTTGAGACCCACTTGGATTTCAAGCTTGTCACCCTCGCCAACAAGAAGTTTCCTTCCGTTGAACTCGGTAGTGGCTGCAATCCGGTCGATTTCACCGCGAAGTTGAACCATCTCCTTGTTGATGAAACCGCGTTCCTTGTCACCGATGGTATCGGAAGCTGCCTGGATTGACAGTTCACGGAAACGGGTCAGGATGTTCCCGATCTCGTTCATTCCGCCTTCTGCTACTTGCACCATGGAGATACCGTCATTTGCGTTTCGGTTGTCCTGGCGCAAAGACCGGATGTCCGCAGTCATTTTTGCAGAGATCGCAAGGCCTGCAGAATCATCTGCAGCTTTCGCGATGCGTGTGCCTGAAGAGATTTTCTCCAAGCTCGAAGACTGATTTTTGCTGGAAATCCCCAGATTGCGCTGGGCAATCAGGGACTGTACGTTCGTATTGATTCTTAAACCCATAAATTCCTCCTCTATAGGTCCTCATGTTTAATGTTGCTGACAGATTGCTGTACCGTCAGAAGAGATATCAGATGGTTTTAGTCCGTCAAATAGCTCTCAGGGGCTGTATCGGTTGGATTTTGGCGGAACTTTAGACTTTTTTAGTCAGGAATTGTAGTTCCTACGAATCAAGGGGCCCGTCCCCGTTGAAGATCGAAAATGTCTTTGAATTGCAAGCATTTGGCCTCCGAGCCGCATCCTGCGGCCTCGCTTTCGTCAATCCTGACTCGCGAAAGTCGGCCAAATGCTCGCAATCCAAAGACACTCCCGCCCTCCAAGAAGGCGAAGCCAGGATTCGGAGAAACTGGGAAGATCCATTCAAAGGAGGCGGTCCAAAGAAAACTCCACCTGTCGCAGTGCCTCATAAACGCTAATGCTGACGGCATTGGATAGGTTCAAGGAGCGCACCCCCGCGTGGAGCATCGGGATTCGTGCAAGTCGGGTGGGGTATTGGTTCAGGATCCAGTCGGCAAGCCCCGTGGTTTCCTTTCCGAAAATCAGGTAGCCACCCTTTTTGAACTCAAAATCATAGATGGTTCGTCCTGCACGGGTTTCGATGAGGGTGAGCTCCGCATTCTCAGGAAGTGAGCCAAAAAAATCATCCGAAGATTCGTGTACCCTGACATCCAGGTGTTCCCAATAATCAAGCCCCGCCCGTTTCAAGGCGTGCGCGTCGATGCTGAAACCAAGCGGCTTCACCAGATGAAGACGGCATCCGGTGGCAAGACAGAGTCGCCCGATCGATCCGGTATTTTGGGGTATCTCGGGCTCGATCAGAACTACGTGAAAATTCGGTTTATCCAAGGGATCAGGGCCTGATGGTGTTGATCATTCTTGGGAATGGAATCGTTTCGCGAACGTGTTCGACACCGGTTACCCAAGCCACGGTTCTCTCGACTCCGAGCCCGAACCCCGCGTGAGGCGCGCTCCCGAAGCGGCGAAGATCCAGATACCACTGATAGTCCTTCAGATTCAGTCCGTGCTCCTTGATGCGTCGCTCGAGCACATCGACTTTGTCTTCGCGCTGTCCGCCACCGATGATTTCTCCGTAGCCAAAGGGAGCAATCAGATCCGCACCGAGTGCGTACTTTCCATCATGGTCGACGCCCTCGCCATTCGGATCATCCGCATTCTTGAAGTAGAAAGCCTTGATGCTCGAAGGGAAGTGATGAATGAAAACGGGCTTTCCGAATTCCTCACCCAGTGCGGTTTCGTGTGGAGCGCCGAAATCTTCGCCCCAAGGAATAGCGTGCCCACGCTTTTCCAGGATTTTCAGGGCCTCATCATAAGTGATGCGAGGGAAGGGTGCGACAATGGTTTCAAGTTCTTTTTGATTCCGCTCGAGGATCACAAGCTCTTTTTGGCAGTGATCGAGGCAATGTTTCACGATGTGGCACACGAAGGCTTCTCCGAGATCCATCACATCCTTCAGCTTCGCAAAAGCCATTTCAGGCTCTACCATCCAAAACTCGGTCAGGTGTTTGCGGGTCTTGGATTTTTCGGCGCGAAAGGTCGGGCCGAAAGTGTAGATGTTGCCGAAAGCAAAGGCGCCCGCTTCGCCATAGAGTTGGCCTGACTGCGTGAGAAATGCTTTCTCGTCGAAGTAGGGGGTTTGAAACAGGGTCGAAGTGCCTTCGCACGAGGTTGCACTCAGGATTGGCGGATCAAAGCGGATGAAGCCGCGGGTCCGGAAGAAGTCCTGAATCGCAAAAAAGATTTCGCTTCGGATGCGGAGCGCCGCCCACTGACGCTGGCTTCGAATCCAAAGATGGCGGTTCTCCATCAGGAACTCGACCCCGTGATCCTTCGGGCTGATTGGATACGCATCTGCGATCTGAACCGGCTTTACATCAAGTACGGTAAGCTCGTAGCCCATTTTGGATCGGGGTTCAGCCCGAACTTTGCCTGTGACCACGACCGAGCTTTCCTGGGTGAGGGCATCGAAGCCCTCAAAAGCCGCATCATTGCATTCGCCCTTTACCAGAACGCCTTGGATGATTCCGCTTCCATCCCGGAGCATCAGGAACTTGATCTTTCCGGAAGAACGCTTGTTGAACACCCAGCCGTTCAGGGTGATGGTCTGCCCGTCAAATTGGGAAATGGTACCGATACGAGGAGTGGATGGTGTTGCCATAAGGTCTAATAATTCATTGCAAAGTGGGCAAAGGTCCTGACGTAAACGCCGCTTGAACCTTTGCGCGGGTTGTAGGGGAGGTAGCCTTGGTCATACGCACGATTCGCCAGATCCACATGCGCCCATTTCATCCCCGGTCGGATGAATTGCTTCAGGAAGATTGCTCCCCGAATGGTGCCGCCGTTGCTGTCGTTCGCGCTGTTCATCATATCGGCGTACTGCGATTTGATGTCTTCAAAGTATTCATCCCAAAGCGGAAGTTGCCAAAGAGCTTCCTCGGTGGACTCGGTGGATTTCAATACGGTCTTTGCGAGTTTTCCGAGCGCTACCGAACTTGCGCCCGTGAGAGTTGCCGTGTTCACGATGACATCAGGCTTGTAATCGTGCGCCAGATCAAGTGCGTCTCCAAGAACCAGCCGTCCTTCGGCGTCGGTGTTGATGATTTCTACCGTCTTCCCGTTCCTGGCGCGAATGATGTTTCCTGGCTGGGTGGCAGTACCGGAGGGCATGTTCTCAGCGAAAACCAGAATGGTGGTGATCTTGTTTTTGGAACCGAGACGTGCCGCCATCAAGGTTGCACCCACCATGGTGGCGGCTCCGGTCATGTCATGTTTCATGTCTTCCATGCGCATGCCGGGTTTCAGCGAAATTCCGCCAGAATCGAAGGTAACGCCTTTCCCTACAAGAGAGACATGTTTGGCTGATTTGGCACCCGTTTTCGGAGTGTACTCCATGATCACCACTTTGGATTCGCGCTCGGAGCCCGCACCCACACAGAGAAAAAGCTCCATTTTTTCTTTGCGAGCTTCGGCCTCGCCCATGACCTTGCATTTCAAACCATAGGTCTTGCAGAGCTTGGAAATCTCATTTGCATAGAACTCGGGGGTGCCGTAGTTGGATGGTTCATTCGAGAAGTTCCGGGTCAGGAAGATGCAATCAATGGTGATGAGCGCATCGTGAATGACTTTCTTGAGCCAAGCCTCGTTCTTCCGGTCTTCGCTCACCAGATGGAGTGATTCGAGTTTCTGGTTCCCGTTCTTCTGGGACTTGTATTTGTCGAATGCATATTGAGAAAGGTAAAAGCCCTCAAGAAAAGCAGGCAGGATCGACTCTGCGGTGGCTTTGTTCGATCCCTTCAGGATTCCGTCAATGTTGATTCCGAAGGACTTCACTTTTTCCGAGCTTACCCGATTTGCCACCATGGCTCCGGTGAGTCGGGCCTTTTCCGGAGTGAAGTCTTTCTTTGTTCCGAGGCCTGCGATCAACAGGTTGATCTGATCAATGTAGGAGCCGCGGATGAAAAACACGGATTTGGCAGCACCGGTAAACGTACCGCTTTTCGCCAGATCCTGAATCTCGGTGGGAGTTTCAGAGTGCAGAGCGGCGGTCTTCTTGTCAGTCTGGAAGAAGAAATGGGCAAGGGTGTCGCCCTCAAAGGATTTGCTCAGGTGAATCGGGGTCAGGGTGTTGATTGTTTCAGACTTCATCGTCGTGGTCCTCGCAGGTTCAAAATGAGATGCCCGACATCATACCACTGTTTTTTGCCCCTTGGATCAGTTAAGTTTCAGGGACGACCATGATGAAGCGTTATCAGAATTCTGCCGGGACCATGACTCGCATCGCCGATGTAATGATTGTCGTTGCGGCCTGGCTCTTGGCTTATCCTGTCCGGTTTGGGTTCCTGAACGGGGTTCCTGGACTGCCTTATTACTCGGAGGCGCCGGAGGAGTCCAAATACCTCGGTCTTCTGCCCTTTATCATCGCTCTTTGGTCGGGCTGTTTTCATTTTTTCGGGGTTTATCGATACGACCGGGTGATTCAAAGATCGACAGAAATTCACACCCTGATCCGAGCCCACGTTGGAACCTTGATTCTATTCACCGCTCTCGCCTTTTTTGTCACCGAGTATCGATTTTCCAGAGGGGTGATTCTGATCTTTGGAGTGCTTGTGCTTCTGCTGTCATGGGCGTTTCGCGTGATCAGTCGGAAGGTCTTGCGGGAGTTCAAAAAGAAAGGTCTGTTTACAACCCGAATCGTTGCAGTCGGGGAGGGGCGGGATCTTGAGTACCTGGTGTCCCAACTCGGACGGTATCCTGAGCTTGGACTTGATGTGGTTCGGGTGATCGGGCCTGCGGATTATGCCAATGCTCTCGAACTCATCCTGGCCGAATCCCCGAAGTCCGTGCTTTTGAGTCTTCCGGCAAAAAACAGGGAGATCCTCGATTCATTGGTTTTTGGTTTGAAGGACGAAACCTTGGATCTTCAGATCATTCCCGATTATTCAAATTATATCGCCCTCGGCGCCGCGACGGAAAGCTTTGGCGGGGTGCCTCTCATTGTATTGAACTCCTCGCCATTGTATGGATATCAGGCTTGGCTCAAGCGGCTCATGGACTTTGTTCTGTCGGGAATCGGATTGTTGGTTCTCTCTCCTTTATTTTTTATCCTTGCAGCCCTCGTGAGGCTGACTTCGCGCGGACCGGTTCTGTACCGTCAGGAGCGGATGGGGCTTGATGGCGCCACCTTCATGATGCTGAAATTCAGGTCGATGAGGGTGGATGCAGAGGACGCAACTGGTGCGGTGTGGGCCAAGGAAAATGACAATCGTCGTACGCGCTTTGGAAGTTTTCTCAGGTCCACCTCACTGGATGAGCTTCCCCAGCTCTGGAATGTGTTCATGGGGGATATGAGTCTGGTCGGTCCCAGGCCTGAGCGGCCGGTATTCGTAAACAAGTTCCGGCATGAGATTCCAAACTACATGCTTCGCCATCGGGTCAAGACCGGAATCACCGGCTGGGCCCAGATCAACGGCTGGCGGGGCGATACCTCTCTCGAGAAGAGAATTGAATGTGACATTTTTTACATCCGGAACTGGTCGCTTTGGTTGGATGTGAGGATCCTTTTCTGGACCTTTTTCAGAGGCTTTGTGAACCGGAATGCGTATTAGGAAAATCGACCTTTATGTTTTCAAGGAAGTGCTGACCCCGTTTCTGGGTGGGGTGGTGTTTTTTTCCTTCGTTTTCCTTTTGTTTCAGATGCTGCGCCTTGCGGAAGAGCTGATCGTAAACAATGCGCCTTTTGGTCTGGTGATGAAACTGCTTTGGTCGCTGGTGGTGAATTTTCTTCCCCTTGGCTTGCCGGTGGCATTTCTTGTCGGAGTTCTGATGGCATTCGCCAGATTTTCGGGGGACAGCGAAATTGTTGCTATGAAGGCCGGTGGAATGGGATTGCCCAGGATTGCAGCACCTGTATTCATACTATCGATCGGGGTTTCCGTTCTATCGCTCCTTTTGAATTTGAATTGGGCGCCTTGGTCCGAGATCAATATGAGAAACACACTTCTCAAGATCGGAAACCGCAAATTTGCATCTTCGATCAACGAGGGAACCTTCACTTCTGGGTTTTTCAATCTGCTTCTTTATACGGAAAAATCCAATAACCGTGCGGGAAAAATGGAAAAAGTCTTTTTGTACGATGACCGCGATTCCAAGCATCCGATGACGGTGGTTGCGAAAACCGGAGAGTTGATTCGAGTTCAAACGGGCGAGGATGACCTGGGGGGGCTTGTTCTTCAGCTTCAGGACGGAAGTCTGCATCAGTCCGATCAGGCGGAATCGGATTACCAAAAGATGGATTTTTCGACATATCAGGTTTTTTTCGACATTCCGGATAAGACCGGAAAATTCGCCTTTAAGCCTCGAATGTATGGATGGCTTGATCTTCTTCAGCAGATGAAAGACACCGGAGCATCGGTTGAGAGAATGAGAGAATTGAAAACCGAATTCTGGCGCAGGATTGCGGTGGCAATCACACCAATCCTGTTTGTGTTGCTTGGAATCGGATTTGGAACGGTTCGGACCCGGGGTGCGCGAACCGGCGTAATGCTGGTCGCGTTCGCAACCATGGCCATCTATTGGCAGGTGCAGGTTTCGTCGATCTGGTTGGGTGAGAAGGGGCAGCTCCCTGCTTGGTTTGCCGTCCAAATTCCAAATCTTCTGGTCGCGGCGGTGGGCGCGTTCACGTTTCGCAGGGCCTCCTGGTAATGTCCAGGTTCGATCCCGAGTCCTACCTGCGGTACCGGGTGGAATATCCTGTAGCGTTGTTTTCCCCACTTGCTTCCTTTGTGTGCGGAAGGGCGGGTTCCTTTCACCTTCTTGACCTCGGGGCCGGAACCGGACTCTCCTCGAGCTCCTTTCTGAAATTCTATCCGGAAGTCACAGCCATGAGCCTGATTGATCCGGATCCTGCAATGCTTGACGCTGCGAGCCGCTCCTCCGCTCTCCAGTCGCGTTCGATTTCCCTCGTGGTTGCGCCCGGATCGGAGTTCAGGGTCGGAGATCAGGCCGATTTGGTTTTGGTAGGATCGGCCTGGCATTGGATGAGTACCTGTCACACCATGGATTCCATTCTTCGTGCCCTCAAGCCGGGCGGAGCGCTCTTTGTTTTTGAATATCAATTCCCGAAGGCGAGAGAAGAGGGAGCGGGTGCGAAGATCAATGAATGGATTCGAAGGGCTTTCAATTCTACCTGGAAAGAAGTCGGGCAAAAGCCACGAGGGGCTCTTCCGGAATTGCTTCGCGGATTTTTCGACCACCCGGAATTCTCGTTTCGCGGGGAGGCGAAGGTGGAACAGGAAGTTGCGCTCACGCTCGAGGATTTGTTTGGATTGATTCTTTCTCAAAGCCGCTATCTTGCGTTCGAGCGAAGGCTGGAGCCGGAACAGGTTCAAGCTGCGAGGGCTCAAGTTTTTCATGATTTGCGTCAAATCTGGGGGCAAAACCAGGATATTCCGTTCACATACCGATTTCATGGGATTCGGTTTCAAGTCAGGAATGTGTAAAATTGGCCCATTTGCCGTCAAAGACTTATCTCAAGTCAAAAAAACAGCGCAAAACACTTATAATGTGGATGATTTCAACCAATCCACAAAAAAGGCAGAAATATTGGTTTAAAAACCCAATGATAACATAATCTTATCATTGGTGGATAACTTCGAAAAGTGTGTGGATAACTTTTTGAAGTCAACAATAATTATCTAAGGATGTCTAAGATTTAACTAAGTCCCTTGAAAATATTTGATATTCCTTCAAAGGCTTCAAGGATTGGGGGTTATTGGCCCCGGGGAGGGGGTATTGTGTCAGAGAGGGGGAAGCGGCCCATTTCATTGCCCGTGTAGGTGGCGGCCTCGCCCTCATTTGTCATTTCAAATTTTGTTGAGGGTAGATCGGCCATGGGGGTTTTCCGAGTCTTGAACTGAAGTTTTGCCGCTGGATTTGTCTCGAAAAGAATCCGGTTCTTCGCTTTGATGACCAAGGTTCGTCCGGCGCGCAGAATCAGCATTCCCGTGGGCTTTTCATCGGCTTTGTAGCGAGTCCACGCGTCCTCACCGGCAACAATCACTAGCTTGATCTTGGTGTCGGCAGGGGAAAGATCATCCCCTTTGTTCAGCTTATCAGCCGTGGGGCTTGGACTTGGGCTGGCGACAGCAATCGGAGAAGCTGCGGGAGTTGCTGTTGGAGTCAAAGAGGCAGCCGGGGCGGCTGTGGGTGTGGCAGTTGCAGTAGCCATTGGGGTAGGGGAAGAAAGGGGGGCAATTGGAGTTTGTGTGGGTGCTGGATTCAGGGCCGCAATGTCAGGAGAGAGTTCAGGCGTAGCCTCCTCGACGGCGTATTCCTTGTGCCGCTCCTTGCTCTTGTGATTCCCGGGTTTGAAAATCAAAACCACAGCAAGGGTGAAGCCCCCGGCCACAGCGAGAGCTATCCAAGTCCACCTCTTGTTTTGCTCCAATTCCTTCCCTTCGAAGGCGTAGCCATGGTGTCCTTGATCCCTGGCTTGTCGCTCATGGAAGCGTTCTTCCAAAAAGTCGTGATGTTCAGCCAAGAGTGATTCCGGATCAAGCTTCAGGGCTTTCGCGTAGTTTACAATGAAACCGCGAGTGAATGCCCTTGCGGGAAGTTCGCTGTAGCGATCCTCTTCGAGGGCATTCAGGATTTTGATATGGATTTTGGTAAGAGCCGAGATTTGTTCAAGGCTCTTGCCGTTTTCAATCCGCTTTTGTCTGAGTTTCGCTCCGAGGCTCACGGAATTCCTCGCAGGTACTCTCCGGCCTTGTCGTAGGCATCGCTATCAGGGAAAAGTCGCTGGATCTCAATGAATTTGGCCCGGGCTTGATCGTACCGCTTCTGTCGGACGAGGGTTTGACCAAGGGCAAGATGAGCTTCGCTGATTCCGGAGCAGGAGCCTTTTGTGGCCGCGTGCAAATTCCGGGAGGCCTTTCCCAGTTCATTCCGCTCTAGGGAGATTTTTGCAAGATAGTATTGGGCCATGCATGCCGTGGGTCCTCCGTCTGAAATGGCGAGATTCAGCCACTTTTCAGAGGATGCGTAGTCCATTTTTTTGAAATAGAGAATTCCGAGATTGATCTTTGGCAAGATGCTTTCGCGATAAAGAATGTCGGAGGCGGCCGCCTTGAGCAATGGCTCGGCTTCCTGAAGCCTTCCGCGATCGAGGAGGATTTTTCCAAGGGCGTTCTTTGCGGCTGTGAATTTCGGATCGAGCTTGAGAGCGGTTCGGGCGGAGTCTTCCGCAAGAGCCAGCTCGTTCTTGTTCAGGTATGCAAGGGCGTACAAATAGTATTCTTGCGGGATCGAATCATCGAGTTCCTTGATCTGATTCAGGGATTCAATTGCGCTGATCGAATCACCTTCGGTGACTGCGGCTGAGGCGATATTCATCAGGCCATTGATTTTTTCCTGTTTGCTCAGGGTTCTTACTCCGCTTGGGGAGCTTGCGCAGGCGGAAATCAACAAGGGGAGTGCGGGAAGGAATAGTCCGAGGAGGCTCATTTTCGGCTTCAAATTCATAAGGCGAGTCTAACGCTTACCGGGAGAAAAGCGCAAGAGATTCGACATGAGGGGTTTGGGGAAAAAGATCCAGAACTCCGAGACGGGTCAGGGTGTATCCCCGCTTCAGAAGCTGGTTTGTGTCGCGGGCAAAGGCGTCCACATCGCAGCCCACAAGGATCATGCTCGACACCGGCGCTGAATTCAGTTTTTCACAGAGTTCACGGGCCTGCTTGCCCAGCCCTTCCCGTGGTGGATCCATCACGACGGAGACCGGATTTCGGGAGATTTCGGGGGAAAGAGGGGAGGTTACCCATTTTTCAATCGCCTGACGGACGAAATGAAAATGGGCTGGAGCGGATTCAGGCCGTTCTTTCGCAGTGAAAAGGTCAATGCATTCCACGCGCTGGAAGCGATCCGCGATTCCAAGGCTTAGGTTGCCTGTGCCCCCATAAAGATCAAGGAGTGTGGTGGCGGCCTTTGTGTGCATGGCAACCCAGGACTTGAGTTTTAAGTTTTGCTCATCGTTTACCTGGCGAAATCCGAAAGCTCCATGGCGCCGGTTCCAGGCCGCACGAACCGTACCTTCGGGAGACAGATCAAGTTCGAGTTTGAAATCGCCTCGAAAGTTGGCAATCCCCTGCTCTTTGAACTCCGGAAGCCGTTCGTTGATGCGAGGATCTGCAATTGCACAAGCTTCGATGTCGATGATGTTTTTGGTGCCGGGTTCATAAAAGCCGAGAAGTTTCGATTCAGTGTTCCCGTGAAGCTGGATGCGGTTTCGATATCCGTATCGGGTTTCCGCAGGCATTTCGTCGATTGGAATCCGGTCTGTCGCAATCCCGGCTCTGGAGAGTGCGTGGAGCAGTCCTTTTTTCTTGGTCTCGAATTGAAGAGGGTATTCAAGGTGTTGCCAGCTGCAGCCACCGCACTTGGTGAAAACCGGGCACCTTGGGGTTGCCCGTGTGGGAGCTTTCGAGATCCACTCAATTGCCTCGCCCTGGCAGTAGTTTTTGTTGCGTTCGAGGATCCGGATTCGGACTCGATCGCCCGGGGCGGAGAAGGGAACAAAAACGATCTCGCCGGACTCCAAGCGCGCGACCCCTGAGCCGCCTCGGGAGATGTCATGAATGAGAACCGTTTGCTCGTTTGTTTCGGGGGTGATCAAGAAAAGACGCCGATCAATGCAGGCAGAGGGATTCGTAGCGGAATTCAGGGCTTACCCAGCGAGTGCAGGTTCCTGATTCACTGTTTTGTTGAGAGGCTGCAATGTCCCGGCCGCTCAACTCACCGGAGCGAACCACAGATCCTTCCGAGAATTCCACGAAAGCATTGCGGCCTCTGTTTTCAGATTTTCGAAATTCATAAACCCAACGGTCGGTTCCGTTCTCCCGACTCACGGAATCGGGATGCCCCAGAAGGGAAAGTACTCTTTGTTGACTCATGCCTTTTTCAAGTCGGGCAAGATTGTCTGCATTCTCTGCTCCGAAAAAGGTGGAGCACGCGGAGAGAATGGATGCCGTCAAAAAGAGAACTGCAATGTTTAGCTTCATGGAATTCACCATCCTGTTTTCATTATACGGCTGCTGCGAAGCACATGTTAAGGAAAATCAGGGCTCGGAGTTATTTTTTCCATTAAATGTGTGTAAAAAGTTCAAGTTCGGGGGCGCTTTCATGGCGGGGAAGGGTGTGATTTCGGGGGTGGCATTTAAAAGCGCTTCCTGATAGGTTTCGGAAGAGCCAATTCATGTCAAAAAATATTCGTAATTTCTGCATCATTGCCCACATCGACCACGGGAAGTCCACCTTGGCGGACCGCCTGCTGGAGAAGACCGGGACGGTGACCGCTCGCGAAATGGAAGCCCAGTTCCTGGATAACATGGATCTTGAGCGCGAACGGGGCATTACGATCAAGGCCCAGAGTGTTCGTCTCAAGTACAAGGCCAAAGACGGTAAAGAGTACATCTTGAATCTGATTGATACTCCGGGACACGTGGATTTTACCTACGAGGTGTCGCGCTCGCTTGCGGCATGCGAAGGGGCGATTCTGGTCGTAGATGCAACTCAAGGCGTTGAAGCTCAGACATTGGCGAACGTCTTTCTTGCGCTCGAGAACAATCTCGAGGTCTTTCCGGTCATCAATAAAATTGATCTCCCGTCCGCCGATCCTGAAAAAGTGAAAAAAGAAGTCGAAGACACCATTGGTCTTGTGGACGTATCGCGCTCCGTTCTTGCGAGCGCAAAGTCCGGGATCGGGATCGAAGACGTGCTGGAAGCGGTCGTGAAATATGTTCCTCCGCCACCGGATGACGATGGTGGGAAGATGAGGGCGCTCATTTTTGATAGCTGGTTTGACCCCTATCAGGGCGTGATTGCTTTGATCCGCGTGTTCAGTGGCGTGATCAAGCCCGGCATGAAGATCAAGCTCTTTCACGTCGGAAAGGAATACGAAGTTCAAAAACTCGGAGTATTCGCTCCGAAGTACAAGGATGCCGATCAGCTTGCCAGTGGCGAGGTGGGCGCGATCATTTGCGGCATCAAGGATGTCCGCGACATGAAAGTCGGTGATACCGTGATGTCGGCTCATGATCCGGTGGATGAACCGCTTTCCGGATTTTCAGAAGCCAAGCCCATGGTTTTTTGCGGTGTCTATCCTGTTGAATCCGAGAACTATCAGGATTTGAAGGAAGCCCTGGAAAAACTCAAGCTCAATGACTCCGCAATCGCATTCGAGCCGGAAACTTCAAACGCGCTCGGTTTCGGGTTTCGATGCGGGTTCCTCGGTCTCCTGCACATGGATGTGGTGCAAGAACGCTTGGAGCGGGAGTATGGACTCAACATCATCACGACCGCTCCCTCGGTGGTTTACCGGGTGACGAAAACAGATGGTGAAGTCATCATGGTTGAGAACCCGGCAAAACTTCCGGATCAGGTGAAGATTGAAACCATTGAAGAACCTTACATCCGACTCAGCATTCATATGCCCTCGGAATACGTCGGTGTGGTGATGGCGCTTTGCAATGATCGTCGCGGAATCCAGGAAAAGCTCGACTTCATTACGAGCGATCGAGTGACATTGGTGTATCACCTGCCGCTCGCGGAGATGGTTTTTGATTTCTACGACAAGTTGAAGAGTTGCACCCGCGGCTACGCCTCGATGGATTACGCCCTTCTCGACTATCGTGCGTCAGATCTTGTGAAAATGGACATTCTCATCAACAACGATCCTGTTGATGCGCTCTCCCTGATCATTCATAAGGACAAGGCCCACATCCGGGGGCGTGAACTCGCCAAAAAAATGAAAGAGCTGATCGAACGACAGATGTTTGAGATCGCCATTCAGGCGGCGCTCGGATCGAAGATTGTGGCGCGGGAGACGATCTCCGCATATCGCAAGAACGTGACTGCGAAATGTTATGGGGGCGATATCTCCCGAAAGCGCAAGCTACTGGAAAAGCAAAAAGAGGGAAAGAAGCGCATGAAGCAAGTGGGCGCGGTCGAGATCCCTCAAGAGGCGTTCTTGGCGGTTCTCAAGGTGGATTGATCCATGTCGCGGACGTTCTTGATTCCGTTCGTGACTCTCTTTTTATTCAAGGTCTTTTTGGCGGCGGTCTTTCCCGTGTTTGGGGACGAAGCCTACTATGTGTATTGGGGCAGTCACCCGGCCGGAGGGTACTACGATCTGCCTCCGATGATTGGATGGTGGCTTGTTCCGCTTCTTCATGTTTCCCATCATCCGCTCTTGATCCGGGTTTGGAATCTGCTTGCCCCCCTTTTGATTTCATTTGGAATTTTTGAGTGGTTGCTTAAGGCCCGAGGTCGGGATTCCGCCGGATTGACCGCACTTTTGTTTTTTGCGCTCCCTCTTCCGTTTCTGACGGTCATTTCCTTTCCGGATGTGCCGCTCTTGTTTTTTGGTTTTTTCTCGGCACTTCTTTTTCATTCCGGAGTGATGGGTCAGCGCCGTTTTTTCAGTGCGGCAATCGCCATGTCCGGTGCCCTCTTCGGTGCGGCGTTCCTGTCCAAGTATTTCGCTGCCTTTTTGCTCCCCGCATTTGCCATCTGGGCCTGGCCAAGGGCCAGACATCGTGCCGGAGCCATTTTTTCCTTTTTTGCAGGCTCAGCGCCTTTTTTGTTCCAGCACTATCTGTGGAATGAGCGCCACTGCCGCGCAAATGCGGTTTTCAATCTGGTCACAAGGCAGCAGGCCTTTGAGGGGACTTTTGTTGAAACCACCGCCTTCCTTCTTTTGCATCTTCTGCTGGTCTCCTTCACGGTTCTCCCCTTTCTCAGGCGATCCAAGGTGAAGCGAGGAGCGTCGGCCGAGGATGGCCTTCGATCCTTTCTGTTCTTGCTCTGGGTGGTGCCGGTTCTTGTTTTTCTTGGAACTGCATTGCTTGGGCGGGGGCAGGGGCTGCATTGGCTTCTGTATTTGACCCCGTTTTTTGTGTCCTGGTCCTCGTTTTTCCTTTCGCCGATGCGCCTGAGAAGGGCGTTTCTCTCGTCCGCTTTCTTGTCCGCTCTATTGGCAACCGCGCTGTGCATTTCCTTTCTGATGCCGGAAAGAGTTCTTTACCCGAAACTCCGGAATCGATATCCGTTTGAGTTTGGAATCATTACGGGAGCCCGCGAGTTCATCGCGCAACTGAAAGGCGAAGTATCGGGTGCCGCCGCAGTCTTCTTTGAAAGCTACGCACTGGCATCCCTGATTCATTTTGAATTCGGACGCTATCGGGGTGAGGATCCGTTTCCGAATTTTGGTGTGGTCTCGAGTGCCTCGAGGTTTGGGCGGGTTTTTGATTTTGAAATGGATTGGCGGGCCCTTCAGGGAAAGACGGTCTCGATTGTGAAAACGGGGGGTGCTGAGATCGCGAAATACTCCCCTTATTTTCAATCGGTGAGTGAGAAGAGATCCTTTTTCCGGGGCGCTGAATATTCGGTATTGACGGGAGTGGGATTTGATTCCCGGAAATTTTGGCAGGAGCGGGTGTTGCCGGAGCTTGAACAATTCTACCCGCGGAATTTTGTCGGGGTCTGCAAGTTAAAAGAGGTGTACCATGCCGACTGAGTTGCTGCTGATATTTGCGGGGCTTGTCGCAGGAACGATCGATAGCATCGCAGGGGGTGGCGGCTTGATCACCTTGCCCGTGCTTTCCACGGTTCTGGAAGCCGGACCGGATGCGATCGGCACGAATAAAATTGTAGGGACCACGGGGGCCTTGATTGCGTTTCTGGTTTATCTGAAGAAGCAGCCCCTGAATTTGCAGAAAGGTTTTTCTTTCGTGGCCTCCGTAGGGGTGGGGGCCTTGATCGGGTCGCTCTGTTCGCCCCTTTTGCCGAAAATTTATTTTCGATACCTGCTGGTGCCTGCTTGTCCCCTGGTCCTTTGGGTGATTTGGAAGAAGCAGGAGTTTTTGAGTGAGATGAAGGATCATTCCAGGCGGAGTCTCGGTGCTTTGATTGCAGCGGGAACTGCGGTTGGATTCTATGATGGTTTTTTCGGACCGGGCGGTGGAACCTTCATGTTGATCGGATTGATTTGGGGAGTCAGACTTCCGCTCTTTGAGGCGCTCATGCTTTCAAAGCTCGCCAATACCCTCTCTGCCGGAGTCTCACTTGTTTCGTATGGAGTTCAGGGCTATGTCCATCCCCGCTTTGGGATCATCATGGCGATCGGCATGGTAACGGGCGGGTATCTCGGGGCCAAGCTGGCCTCCAAGAGAGCTGAGAAAGTGGTCCAGCCGGTACTGGTACTCGTGGTTTCGACCTTGATGATGGTCCAGCTTGCGGAAGTACTACATTCCCGTTGAGTTTCAACTCTGAAAACGGTAGTTTCAAGTTCCGGGAGGTGTCTTGATGTTCCCGGAACGCTTCAATGCCATACGCGGTCTCGATTCCAAGATCCTCTGTTCCCTGCTATCGCAAGCAGCCAAGATCAAATCCAGCCCCGAATCATACGCTTCTGTTCTCAAGGGAAAAACCATCCTGCAATTCTTTGTCGAGAATTCGACCCGAACGCGACTTTCTTTTGAGGCTGCAACCCGAAAACTCGGGGGCGTGAATCTTTCTTTCTCTGCGGCAACCTCCAGCCTCTCCAAGGGAGAAACGCTCACCGACACCGTGAATGTCATTCGGCAGTACGGAGTGGATGGGATCGTGGTTCGACACCGTTCGATGGGTGCGCCCGATTTGCTTTCGAACGCGACAGGGCTGCCTGTGATCAATGCGGGAGATGGAGCCCATGAGCATCCCACGCAGGCGCTGCTCGATGCCTTTACGCTCGGAGAGCATTGGAAGGTTGATTTCAAAAATCCGGACTGCTTCCGTGGAAAAAAGATCATGATTTTGGGTGATCTTCGCCATTCAAGGGTTGCCCGATCGAATATTCATTTGTTGACGGCTCTTCAGGCGGAGGTTCACGTTTGCGCTCCATCGACGCTCATGATTCCAAATTTGGAGCTCTTTCCAAAGGTCACAACGCACTCTTTTCCGGATTCGGTTATTTCCGGGATGGATGCGTTGATGGCCCTTCGAATTCAGACGGAGCGACAAACCCAAGGTGTGATTCCCTCACTTGCTGAATATCGGGAGTTCTGGGGACTCAGTGTGGAGCGTGCCAAACGACTTGCGCGAAAGACTGTGATTCTTCATCCGGGGCCGATGAATCGGGGAGTGGAAATTGATTCAGAGGTTGCGGACTCCGCGGCGAGCCTAATTCTCAAGCAGGTTGAGAATGGCATCTTTGCCAGGATGTCGGTGCTTGCATCGGTGGTGGGAAGGGTGAACTCATGATCCGGATTCAAAACGGCAAGGTCATCGATCCATCGCAAGGAGTCGAAGGGGATTTCGATCTGTTGATCGAAGCAGGCCGGGTGAAGGCGATCGATCGCCCCGGAAGTTTCAATCAGGTGTCGGTTTCGGAAACATTTGATGCCGCAGGCAAAGTCATTTTCCCAGGCCTCATTGATGTGCATGTGCATTTGCGCGAGCCCGGATTTGAGCACAAGGAAACCGTGGCGAGCGGAACCCGCGCCGCGATCTTAGGTGGATTCACAAGTGTTGCTCCCATGGCGAACACGAATCCTGTGAATGATCATCCGTTGATCACGGAAGCGATTCTTGAAAAAGCAAGAGCTTCGGGCCAGGCAAGAGTCTTTCCGATCGGTGCGGTGACGAAGGGGCAAAAGGGCCTGGAGCTTGCCGAGATCGGGCTCATGGCCCGCGCGGGAATCCGGGCGATCAGTGATGATGGAATGCCGGTGATGAATTCAGGGCTCATGAGACGCGCGATGGAGTATGCGCGGATGTTCGATCTTCCGGTCATCAGTCATGCAGAGGACCTGAACCTTTCGGCGGGAAATCCCATGACCGAAGGCACGGTTTCATCTCTTCTTGGAATTTCCGGAAATCCAAATGCATCCGAAGAGATCATGGTCGCGCGCGAAGTTTCGCTCTGCCGGTTGACGGGCGCCAGGGTCCACATCGCACATCTTTCGACCCGGGAGGGTCTTGAGGTTGTGAGACGTGCAAAAGAGGCAGGACTGCCGGTTACCGCCGAGGTAACTCCGCATCATTTGATGTTGAATGAAAAATCCTGGCTTTCGGGGAACCATACGTGTGCGCATCATCAGATACGCGCGGATTACAAAATGGCGCCGCCGTTGCGCTCCGAGCGCGATCAAGAGGCGCTCCTGCAGGCGCTGAATTCAGGGTTGATTGACATGGTCGCATCCGATCATGCGCCCCATGGATGCGTGGACAAAGAGACCGAAATTGAACTTGCCGCAAATGGAATCCTGGGGCTTCAGACCACGCTTCCACTTCTCCTTGAACTTGTGCATGCCAAGAAAATGAAGCTTTTGAGAATGGTCGAGTCATTGACCACGGCACCCGCAAAACTTCTGGGACTTGAGCAACTCGGAACCCTAAAGCCCGGAGCGCATGCGGATCTTGCGATTGTGGATTTGAATGAGACCTGGACTCTCACTCCGGATCAGCTTGCATCCAAGAGTGTGAACTCGCCCTTTGTGGGCCGGAAGTTTCAAGGCCGGGTGGTGCGAA
>CANGWP010000033.1 GCA_947457605.1 Bdellovibrionales bacterium
ATCCAGATTGATCTGAATGAAAGGCCCTCTCGAACGGTCGGACTTCCTATGGATTTCGCGGGCTACGCTTCGTTTTCCGGTTCCCACCTCTCCTGTCATCAGAACACTTCCTGCCGACCTCGAGATCCTCTCCACTTCCTGGCGAAACCTGGCCGCCCCCGGACTCCTGCCAAACAGTGGAAGCGGAACCGCTCCCACTCCCACCGCACTCATCATTTCTGTAGCCGGTTCCCTGCGCCTTCGCATCCTGCTCTGTATGGCCTTCTCCAGAATCCGGAAAAGCTCCTCATTCTGAAATGGCTTCAGCACGAAGTCAAAGGCTCCTGCCTGCATCGCAGCCACTGCCTTTTCAATGGTTCCGAAGGCAGTGATCATTACCACCGGAAGGTCAGGTGCGTATTGCTTGCAATAATTCAAAACATCCATTCCGGAAGCCCCGGGCATCTGAAGATCGGTGATGACCACCTCGACAGATTCGGTATTCAACGAAAGCTTGGCCGAATCAAAACTTTCAAACGAAAGAACTTCATAGCCTTCGCGGTTCAAAGTGGCCTCAAGAATCTTCCTGAGATTCGGCTCATCGTCTATCACCAAAACCTTATCGCGCATCTGGATACTCCACACTCACACAAGTTCCCTTTCCCGTTCCGGAGTGGATGGAAATCCTGCCTCGGTCCGCTCGGACCAATTTCTCACAAATGGACAACCCCAGACCAGATCCCTCTTTGAATGATGTGAAAAACGGTTGAAAAACCCTGGAAAGAGTTTCTTCATTCATTCCGATCCCGTTGTCTCGCACCTCGAAGCCATTGACTTGGATCAGGATCTCGATCGAGGGATTTGGCAGCCCCTCGAGAGCCTTCACTGAGTTCTGAATCAAATTTGAAACCACTTGCCGGACCGAATCGGGCACACCCCAGACAAAAGAATCTTCTGACTCCCTTCTGATTTCCACTCTGATGGTTGGCGGAATTCCAGCAACGATTCGTTCGACAATTTTGGGAAGAAGTTCACCAAGATCCAAGCGCTCTCGTTTGTCTTCCTGACTCCTCGAAAAATCAAGAAATTGAGATACCAGACGATTCAATCGGTCCACCTCTTCCCGAATCACTCCACCCCAAGGCCCGGGATCAGGTTCGATCAGATTGACCGCCCCCCGGATCGCACCCAATGGATTCCGGATTTCGTGCGCAAGGCCCGCCGCCATTTCCCCAAGCAACACCAGGCGATCTTTCTCGCGGGCATTTTCGATTTGAACGACTCTGGACGACTGATTTGCCACATGGTGGATGAAATCGAGGATCCGATTGAAGCCAGGAAAGGGTCCGGTCCTGCGGGTTGCATGCTCCCGGATTCGAACTTGAATGGACCTCTCCTCATCCACTCGAATCACGGATAGCAGATCACAGTCAAGGGAACGCAGATACTCCAACTGGAGCTCCAACTCCCGTTTCCGATCCTGAGTCAAAACCTGGTCCCGTTCCTGTTCAAGGAAGGGCCGATAGAGAAACGGCACTTGTTTTTGGGTATCTGCGACTGAAAAATACGCCGCCACCGAAGCGGGAACCGCCACATCCCCGGGAAGAAGCTCGAACCTGACCTGCTCGAAACCTAAGATGCTTTTCGCAAAGTGCGTCGCCACCTCGAACAGCGAGGCTTGGTCGGTACAGGCTTCGGATTGAACCTTGAATCGCTCGTACTTCAAGTCCTGGTCCATCCTCGAACTCGAAAACACCTTCCACGTAAGAAAGCGGAAAAAAGTGAGTAGCGGAGCCCAAAGAGCAAGTACGGCAAATGAGATCAGAAACGAGTTTAGAAGGAACAGAGGAAAAGTCGCACTGATGTAAGAGTACAAAAGCGCAAAGAAACCTGTAATGACAAGGGACAGTGTCAACACCGCAAGGAATCTTGATGCCAGAGCTTCCAGTGCCGGAAGTTTTTCGGGAACGATCACCTGATTTGCGAAAAACAAATACAGGGTGAACAGCAAATTCCCAATCGCCGGCATGGTGAACCCGTAATCCGGAATATGATCGAAGGTGCAAAGCGAGAGCGTAAGACCAAGTCCTGAATAGAGAATGAATTTCCTGGACGGTGCAATGGATTCAACTTTCAGGCGACCGGGCTCAAAGAAGTTAAGCCGAATGACATGAAAAAATTGAAACAGGATCAACGTTGGCCAGAACAGCACAAGCAGCCGGAAATACACACCGGTACCGAGGGAAAAAAGAATCATGAAGCAAAGGATCGTAGCCCCGGTGAGCGCGATCAAAAACAAAGCGGAACTTATCGAATCCTTTTCCCTGAGAAAAATCCTTGAAATCAATTCAAGCGCAAGCGGTACCACAAGCACATTGCAAAAAAGATGGATATCGTAAGAAAGGCGCCCAAAAAGCGTTACATGAGCGACAAAACTAAGAGACCAAACCGCTACGACAAAACAAACCAACGAGAACAGGATGGAGATCTTATTTCGCCAATCCCGAACCAAAGTCCAGCTTCCAAGAGAAAGGCTGGTGAGCCCGAGTATCAATGCCGTTTGTTTCAAAAGATTCATTTACACATTAAAAACCAAAAAAGAAATCCAGAGGGCAAGTCCACTTACCAGCGGGATTGAAAAATTATCGTCAATTTCGAGCGGAATCATTTCAGCACCGCCACCCGCAACACCACCCGCAAGAGCGATACAAACCGACGGCCCGACCGGAACATTCAGAAGAATCAGGTACACAAAAGCGATGATACAGCAGACTCCCATTCCAGCAGCGGTTCCGATCAGGGATTTCCCGTTGGAGAATCTGGGGCCGAGATGTCCCCAGGTAATTCCAAAAATTGAGGACATCGGATCCCCTACCGCCAGAAACAATATCGACAAAATGGCAATGGCTTTGGGGAACACCGCTACCGAAAGGAGGACAGAACCAACGTAGAACGGAGTTCCACTCACCCTGTTCACCTCACTTTTTCGCATGATCGGCCCCATCACCCGGATGGCAAAAGCATTCACGCGCGGAAACAACAATCGGGCATACTCCGCGATCAGAAAAAAACCCAAACCGAAGGTGAGAAGGAGAACGCAGATGATCTTTGGAGTTCCGAGCCCGTAAACGAGCGCCATGAAAACACCCATGGCACAATGCCAAACCTTACGTGCGAGGTGAAGGTCGTTTCTCAATCGCAATCGCCAAGAGGGTGACGGATGACTGTCCTTTTGCATGAGTCACCCCATTATACTGATCGGTTCTTACTTGACAATAAAACCTTGTAATTTAGGCTAGAAAAGAGAAGGTTTCCAGGATGGAAGCAAACACACCCCGTAGAGATAATCGAATCATGACCGAGCAATCCCATTCGTTGTATCGCGGACATCATATGCACAAGCAAGTTTGGGCGATTGGCGGCGGCAAGGGCGGCGTGGGCAAAAGCCTTCTTTCCTCTTCACTGGCATTCTGCTTGGCAAAGCAAGGTTTCAGCACCATCGCGATCGATCTCGACTTGGGAGGCGCAAACCTTCATACCGTCCTCGGACAGGGGCCACCGCAGCGATGCATCTCTGATTTCCTGAACGGCAATACTCCTGAGCTTTCCTCTTGCATAACACCCACCCTGTATCCTCACCTCCAAATCATCGGGGGAGCCAAGGATGATCTGAAAATCACCCGGATCGATGATCAGAAGATTGCCTCCCTCCTGCAACAAATTCGAAATCTCAACGCACAGTTCATCATTCTGGACCTCGGAGCGGGTACGAGTAAGTTCACATTGGATTTCTTCAATTTTGCCCAAGTCAGAATCATCACAGCCCTTCCTGAGCCCACTTCCATTGAAAATGCGTACCGATTTCTGAAAGCCAGCTACTACCAACAACTGCTGGAGCGGCCGGAACTGGAATCAATCCGCCCATTGATCGAGTCTGCGATGGTTCCCAATCACAAACTTGGAATTTTGTCCCCTCAGCAACTTCTGACCGAGGTCAACTTTCAGAATCCCGTACTCGCAAATGAGCTGAAACGCATCATCCGGGAATGGAAAGTAAGCCTTGTGATCAATCAATCAAGGTCTCAAACCGATGTCGACGTCGGCTTCTCGATGAAGAGTGTGGCCAAAAAATACTTCGGGATCGATCTGGACTACCTGGGCTACATTGAGTACGAGCCCAACGTTTGGCAGTCCGTCAGGCGGATGAAGCCCATACTGGCAGAGTTTCCGAACTCCAGAATCGCCACCCACCTCGAACGGATCGTCAATTATCTGTTGAAACAGGCCCGAATCGAGCATACGCTTAATGAATAGAGCTATGCATCTCAATGATGAACCGCTAAGTCTTTACGACATTCTCGAGCTTACTCCGGACGCAACCCCTCAGGAAATCCGCTCTGCTTACCTGCGACTGAAATCCGCATATGGCAAGGACAACATCGCCCATTACAGCGTGTTTTCCAGGGATGAAACCGAACAGATGCTCCAGAATGTTGAAAACGCCTATATGGTGCTGTCGAACCCCGAGAAGCGTCGCTCTTATGATGAAAATCAGGGATTCAGGGCTCCTAGCGCCCCTCAATCCATGGACCTATTCGGTGCTCCATCCCCATCCGCCATGAGCAGCGCCCAGCTCGCTGGAATGACCTCCGCCCCAGCGCCCTTTTCATCACCCGCTCCTCAAACTCGAGACTTCTCTGATCCCTTTGCGATTTCTGCAGCTCCCGCGACCGCGAACACCTCTACTTTCATCCCCTCTCCGAATCCGACCATCCAAAGCCTCCAGAACTCATTGGACTCCGTGATGAATGACATCGATCACGTCATCCGCAATGAACAATTGTGGAGCGGCCCCGCAATTCGGAGAATTCGTGAGGCAAAAAGAATCAGCCTCGAGGATCTTTCCGATTACACCCGGATCTCGAGATCCTATCTCCATGCCCTGGAAGAGGAGAATTACGGAAAACTCCCGGCCGTGGTTTATGTTCGTGGATTTTTACAGCAAGTAAGCCGTCGCCTCAAGCTTCCGCACGACCTTGTTTCCCGCCAGTATCTCGATCGCATGAGAATGGCTGCACCGGAAAAAACCTAATGTCCGACCGGAAATTCACGATTTTGGCCGACTACCCCTCGGATGACAGGGCAGACCGGCGCCTGCACGAGCTCTTTGAGGAATTTGAAGAAATTCCTCTCCTTTCCCGTTCCCAGATTCAAAAACTGATGGATCAGGGCCTGATCCGGGTCAATGGCGCTCCCATAAAACCAAAGGACAAAATTCCCGAGGGAGCATCCATCGAACTTACCGTTCCCGCTCCTACGAAGATTTCACTCGAGCCCGAAAACCTGCCATTGGACATTCTTTTCGAGGACGCGCACCTGATCGTGGTGAACAAGGCCCCGGGCATGACCGTTCATCCCTCTGAGACGCAGAAATCGGGTACGCTGGTGAATGCGCTTCTCAACCACATCAAGGATTTGAGCGGAATAGGCGGAAAACTGCGCCCTGGGATCGTTCATCGGATCGACAAGGACACTTCCGGCGCAATCGTAATCTCGAAAACCGATGCTGCCCATGCAGGGCTTTCGAAACTTTTTTCAACACACACGATCGAGCGGAAGTACTGGGCTCTCTGTTTCGGATCACCCCGATGGGAAAAGGAATTCCTCTTTCGATCTGCAATCGGACGAAACCCCAAAGACCGAAAAAAAATGGCCGTTCTTCCCGATGGAGGAAGGGATTCCATTTCGCGGTTCACACTCTTGAAATCATATCAAATCCACGGAAAAAACCCGTTTTCTTCGTGGATCGAGGCAAAACTCGAAACGGGGCGAACCCATCAAGTGCGAGTGCACCTCAATCACCTGGGGCATTCCTTGCTCGGGGACCCTACTTATGGCACTCCCACGGACAACCAACCCAAGTGGAAGGCCCTTCCCGAGCCCGTTCGAAATGCAGTGAAATTGCTCCCTGGACAAGCCCTTCACGCAAGAATCCTTGGCTTCCAGCATCCCATCAGCGGTCAGCCTCTTCGGTTTGAAGCCCCCTTGTTTCCAGACCTGCAGAAGCTATTTGACGCATTGAAATCATTCTGATTATTACCTGACCAAACCACTTTTTAAATTCAATAAAAACAAAACCCTAAAGGTGCCGAAGCCGTTCGCCGAACTGTTCCTTGAGTACAACCTGTTGGAGGCTAAATGGTAACTAATTACGACGGCGAACAAATCGAGATTCCAAGCACACTGCCAATGCTGCCAGTACGAGACATTGTTGTGTTTCCCTACATGATCATTCCTTTGTTCGTAGGACGCGACTCTTCCATTCGAAGCGTGGAAGAAGCACTTACGAAAACTGACAAACTCATTTTCCTTTCTTCCCAGAAGAATATCGCCGATGAGCAGCCGACCCCGGACGGAATCTACGAGACTGGCACCGTTGCCATGATCATCCGCATGCGCAAGCTTCCGGACGGTAGAATCAAGATTCTTACCCAGGGTCTTTGCAAGGCGCGCGTGAAGAAATTCACCCAGACCCAGCCCTTCTATGAAGTACAGGTGGATCAGATCCAGGAGCTTCAGACTGACAAGAAATCCGAATGTGAAGCTCTCATGCGCACGATCAAGGAACAACTTGAGCGAATGATCAGCCTCGGGAAAGTTCTTGCGCCGGACATCATGATGGTTCTCGAAGACATCCAGGATCCAAGCCGCATGGCGGACCTCGTGGCTTCGAATCTCGGCCTGAAAGTCAGCCTCGCCCAGGAAGTTCTTGAGACTCATGATGCATTCGCAAAACTTCAAAAGATCAACGAACTCCTGAACAAAGAAACAGAAGTTCTCTCGATCCAGGCGAAGATCCGATCTCAAACCAAAGAAGAGATCACAAAATCGCAAAAGGAATACTTCCTCCGCGAGCAAATGAAGCAGATCAAAAGTGAACTCGGTGACAACGATCCAAAGTCCGAGGAAATGAATGAACTGCGCGAGAAGATTCTTGCGGCCAAGATGCCTGGGAATGTTGAACAGGAAACCCTGAAACAACTCCAGCGCCTTGAGCGCATGCATCCCGAAAGCTCCGAGGCATCGATGATGCGGACTTATGTCGAATGGATGATTGACACTCCTTGGTCAAAGGCGAGCCAGGACAACCTTGATCTCGATCATGCGATGGAAATTCTTGATGATGACCATTACAAACTTGAGAAAATCAAGGAGCGGATCATTGAGTTCCTCGCTGTGCGAAAGCTCAAAGGGAACAACATGAAGGGACCAATCCTTTGCTTCTCCGGCCCTCCCGGAGTTGGAAAGACGTCCCTCGGAAAATCAATCGCCAAGGCGCTCGGCCGCGAATTCGTGAGAATCTCGCTCGGAGGAGTGAAGGATGAGGCAGAAATCCGTGGTCACCGTCGAACCTATGTGGGCGCACTCCCAGGTCGTATCATTCAAGGTTTGAAGCAGGCCGGAACCAACAATCCTGTATTCATTCTAGATGAGCTCGACAAAATGGGCAGCGATTACAAGGGCGATCCCTCGGCTGCACTTCTTGAGGTGCTTGATCCGGAGCAAAATTATGCATTCCGCGATCACTATCTCAATGTGGCAATTGATCTGACGAACGTAATGTTCATCACAACTTGTAACGCACTTGAACAAATCCCTGCACCTTTGCGTGATCGGATGGAAGTGATTCAGCTTTCAGGCTACACCCAGGAAGAGAAGTACTTCATTTCAAGGCGCTACTTGATTCCAAAACAGGTGACCGAAAACGGACTCACTCCGGAACAGATTGAGTTCACCGATGAAGGAATCCAGGCGATTGTAGAGAATTATACCCGGGAAGCCGGACTCCGGAATCTGGAGCGCCTCGTGGGCACCGTATGCCGGAAGACCGCTCGCTTTGTTGCGGAAGGCAAAAAGGATATCACAGTCATCACCAAAGAAGTGGTGGCAAAGTTCCTCGGACCAGCTGTCTACTCCCGTGAAGACGAGCAGGAAAAGGATGAAGTGGGCATTTCAACAGGTCTTGCCTGGACTTCAGTGGGCGGTGAGATTCTCTATGTTGAAACGGCAACCACTCGCGGCAAAGGCGGCATGCTCCTCACCGGACAACTTGGGGATGTGATGAAGGAATCAGCTCAAGCAGCCTTAGGACTCATCCGCTGGAGAGCCGCTGACTTCGGAATCAACTCCGATGTGCTGAGTGAAACCGACATTCATGTGCATTTTCCTCAAGGTGCCGTTCCAAAGGATGGCCCGTCCGCAGGGATCACCATGGCAACTGCCATCATTTCCCGTCTGACTGGAATCCCGGTGCGGAAGGATGTCGCAATGACTGGTGAAATCACTCTTACCGGCCGAGTGCTCCCGATCGGAGGACTCAAGGAGAAATCACTGGCTGCCATGAGGCACGGAATCAAGACCATCATCATTCCGGAGAAGAACCGGAAGGATCTTGAGGAGATTCCAGAAGAATACCGAAATGCACTCAACTTCGTGCCCGTCAAGTCGATTGATGAAGTGCTCGAAGTGGCACTCTCCCAGAAGATCAAGCCCCTTGCAAGCATTCTTCCCGGCGCGGGTGGCGAGTCCAGTGAAACAAGGACCTCAAAAACCAAAAAACAGAAACCGGTTGCAGCAGCAGAACCTGCCGTAGCCAAGGCCGTCAAGCCAGCCGCTTGATGAACAGGCAGTACTCAAATGAAGATGCCCGGGTCGGGTTGCCGACCCGGGCATTTTTGTGTAGAAAGGATCATAGCCGGAAAGTTCAATGCCAACAACCCTCCTTTGCCTGATCCTCATCAGCTTTTCCTTCATACTCTCTTCCAGCGAGATCGCAATCTTCTCGCTTTCGCGCGTTCAGTTGAAGAAAATCAAGGATCAGTCGGAACCACTTTTTCGAAGAATTCGCACGCTGATCAATGATTCCATGGGACTACTCATCACAGTTCTTTTTTTCAATGAGATCGTAAATATCAGCCTTGCGGCACTGATCACGTCAAACTTTGTTGAACCACTGAATCTCGACTGGAGAATTGGAACGATCCTTGGGGTCTTGATCACCACTCCGATCATTCTGATCGGGTGTGAACTCACCCCCAAAGTCATCGCCACACGCTCAAACCAGCTGGTGATCTCACTCTTTCTTCCGTTTTTGTACACATTTTACATGGTGTCTCGCCCGTTTTTTTCGCTCTTCCGATTCCTGATCCCGGAGTCACAGATCAAGGAACTGCACAAACTCCATGAGGAAGACTTCATTATCCTGGCCGAAGAACAGGCAGAAACAGGAAATCTCCATGAAACCGAACTGGAACTCATCAAGAATGTTTTCGAAATGGATGACACCAGAGTGGAACAGATCGCAACTCCCATCCGCAGGATTTTCACGCTTCCCTCTCACTACACTCTTGAGCAAGCATATCAAGCGATTCTGAAAGAAAAAGATGTCCTCCGGATTCCCGTGACCGGATCCTCCAAAGAGGACATTGTCGGAATCATGAGTGTCAAGGATTTTGTCGAAATCAAAATCGATCCTGAGGCCAGACGCGAAAGCATCATGAGCCTTTGCTCGGAGCCATTGATTGTATCCGGAGCGATCAATCTCGATGCGCTCTTTCGAAAGATGAAGAATCGAAAAGTGCAGGTGGCATTTGTCAGGAACGCCCATGGAAAAGTGACCGGAATGGTAACGCTACAAAACATCCTCGACATCATCATTGAGGAGGCATTCGAAGAATGATTCCATTCATTGTGACTCTTCTCCTTCTGATCGAGGGTTTCTTTTCGGGTTCCGAACTGGCTCTGCTTTCTGCAGATCGGATTTTTTTGAAAAAGCGTGGAAAACAGGGAGATGCAGGCGCGATTCTCGCATTGAAGCTCCTGAAATCCCCCGATCGAATCCTCTCCACCACTCTCCTCATGACAAGTTCCTGCGTCATGGCAATCTCGGTTCTGCTAACGCTGGAATTCGGCGCCATCGACCCTGATCATGGCGAATGGAAGGCCGTTGCACTTGGATCTCTACTTGTCATTGTGTTCGGGGAACTGATTCCAAAATTCTTGTATCGAAAATTTTCAAACTTCATTGTACCACGAATTGCGAAGCCCATTCTGCATTCACAAAAAGTGCTCTCTCCTTTGATTCATCTGACCACTCTGTACACTTCACAGATTGCCAGAGTCATGGGTCCGATCGAAGTTCTCTGGAGCGGGCGAAAGCAGACTGCCAAAGACGAACTTCAGGGGCTGCTCACCCAGGATCCGGAGGACACGCAGATCAAGACCAATGAAAAGGCTTTGATCAGGAAGATCCTTAAATTCAGAGATAAGATCGCGAAAGACGGGCTTCTCCCTCTGGTTCAGGTGGATGCGATTGAACGCCAGAGCTCCTTGTTTGAGGCATTTGAGCTTTTCGCCCAAAAGAAACATTCGAGACTTCCGGTATTTGATGAACGGATCGACAATGTCATCGGGATCCTCGAACTCAACCAAATCATTCGGCAAACCGATTTGAAGCAAAAAATCGATCGTTTCATCAAACCCGCCATCTATGTCCCTGAAAATCAGAAACTCGAACTGATTTTGAATGAGATGATTGAAGGAAATTATCAGATTGCCATCGTCGTGGATGAGTTTGGAGGAGCCATCGGGATCTTGACCCGTGAAGACATTTTCGAGCAAATCGTTGGTGATATCGAAGACGAGGATGATCCTGAAAAACGATTGATTCGGGAACTCGGGTCCAATCTCTGGCTTGTGAAAGCGCGAACCCCTGTGGCCCAGATTAACGAAGAGTTGAAACTTGAAATCCCCGAGGGGGATTACGATACGGTTGGCGGCTTTTTGTTGCGTCAATTTTCCCGCATTCCGGATCCGGGGGATGAGCTGTTTTTTGACACCCCCGTAAATCAACTCAGAATCACCATCCGGGATGCAACCCGAAGAAGAATTGAGAGTGTAAGCATTGAAAGAATTTCAAAGGAATCATAGAATTAAAAAAGGTGGTGATCCTATGCACAATCGAATGAAAACCGTACTCATTGTCGACGACATTCCTTACGTTCGAAAGACCTTGAAGCAGATCCTCTCCGCTCGTGGATTCAAAGTTGTCGGGGAGGCTGAAAATGGCGAAATGGCCATTGAGCTTTACCAGGATCTCCAACCCGACGTTGTAACCATGGATCTTGTCATGCCAGTCATGAATGGCGTAGATGCAACAAAAAGGATTCTGAATATCAACCCTGATGCGAGAGTTGTGATTCTTTCTGCCATGATGCAAGAAAACCTGGTTGCCGATGCAATCATGGCTGGAGCGAAGGACTACATCATCAAGCCCTTTCAAACCGATGAGGTAATGAAAGTGATGAATCAGGTTTGCTCCCAGCCAAATGCACCTCGCCTTGCAGGAGGAGCCGCGTAAGGAATCATGCTCAAACTCATCGGGTCCGTTTTCAAGCACTCTCTGCTTGTCTTGGTGATTCTGGTGCTATCTCACATCATTGAAATCAAGGGAGTCACCATTTCCCGGCATGTACAGGACGGAATGAACACTGTCGCAAGCTTTAGCCCCTCCCGACAAATCAATCAGATTACGGACAGCTATTCTCGCTCCATGAAAACTCACATCGAAGAGATTCAGAAAGTCGATTCAGAAATCAATTCTGACGACCAAAAAGCCTTAAATCAGGTCATAAACCAGGCCCAAAAACAAAAATAAAAAAGGGCCGATCCCGAAAGACCAGCCCTTGCAAATTTTGAGGAAGAATCTGTACGCTGGCTTATCTCGCCACAGAAGCAGATGCCTTTTCCTTGGATGCAGTCGAAGACGAACTTACCAAGGCTTGATCTGCCTGCATTTTTGAACAGTGCGCTTTTCCGGATTCCTTGCTGGAAACCACTCCAGCAACTGCAGGGGAACTCAGTGCGGCCAACAAAGACAATACGGTAAACAATTTCATATCAACTCTCCTATTTTTTACTCTCTTTGATCCATACGTGCCGCTTACCTGGAATACTGCACTAGACATGCCAAAGCCCGCCGCTGACACAAACGCCTGATAAATGCCTGATTTTTATGGAATTAAATCAATCCATTCAAAACGTTTTTCGTTGAGAACGCAGGCCTGAAGATTCCAGGGTGCATTGATTCTGTACACAGGTGTAAAAGAAAATGACACTGGATCGGACGCCGCTTCCAAGACGCCTTCTTGCACTACTTCTTCGGTTTGAAGATATGAATGGGATGACCTAGAGCTACCTCTGCCGCTTCCATGATCGTCTCCGGGAGCGTGGGATGGGCATGGACCGTAAGAGCCAGATCCTCTACATGCGCACCCATTTCAATGGCAAGGGTTGCTTCAGCAATCAAATTGGATGCCTCAGCACCTACAATATGGCAGCCAAGCAAGGTCCCAGATTTCGAATCACTCACAAGCTTCACCATTCCATCTGGCTCCGCGACCGAGAGCGCTCGGCCATTCGCCGCGTATGGGAACACACCGACCGTCACACCAAGCCCTTTGGCCTTCGCTTCTGCCTCAGTGAGTCCGACTGTGGCAATTTCAGGATCGGTGAACACCACTGCTGGCATCGCCTTCACATCATAAACTGTTTTGAGTCCACCAATCGCTTCGGCCGCAACCATTCCCTCTTTTGAGCCCTTGTGCGCGAGAAGGGGCTGGCCTGCCACATCTCCGATCGCATAGATGGAGGGAACCGAAGTTTGCCTTCGCTCGTTCACGGGGATGAAGCCTTTGGAATCGATCTTCACACCGGCCCGATCAAGGCCGAGGTTCTCGGTGTTGGGAGTCCTACCGATGGTTACCAATACACGGTCGAAGGTCTGCTTTTTCTCGCCGCCCTCGGAGGAAAAGGTAACTTCGACTGACTTCGCATTCTTTTTCACACCCTTCACCATCGTGGAGGTCATGATCTCGACCCCACGCTTTTGAAGATTCTTTTGAACCACCCGCACGAGGTCAGGGTCCACAATCCCCAGCAACGACGGACTCGCCTCTACCACCGTTACCTTGGAGCCAACCTTGGAATAAAAGGTTCCGAGCTCAAGGCCAATGTATCCACCGCCCACGCAAAGCATGGTGGCAGGAACCGTATCCTGCGAAAGACCACCCGTTGAATCAAGAACCAGCTCCTGGTCCACATCAAAGCCCGGAATTTTTGCAGGCCTGGAGCCGGTTGCAATTACGGCTTGTTTGAATTGAATGGAATCAGTGCCGCTTGCGGTCTTCACTTCAAGAGTCGTAGCAGATGTGAACCTCGCCTCGCCCGCAAGAAGGGTGCAGCCATTTGCCTTCAGCAACTGCCCTACTCCACCGGTAAGTTTTTTTACCACCTCGCCTTTCCAGGTCATGAGCTTCTTCATGTCAAGAGCGGCGCCTTTGATGGAGATCCCCATCTCGGCCGCATGCTGGGTGCGATCAAAAACGGTTCCAGCGTGAATGAGTGCTTTTGAAGGAATGCAGCCCACATTCAGGCATACTCCGCCCACATTCGCTTTCTCAACGACGATCACTTTTTTTCCGAGCTGGGCAAGCCGGATCGCGCAAACGTATCCTGCAGGCCCCGCGCCAATTACCACTACATCCGTCTGATGTGTTGCCATGATTCAGTTCCTTTCCCTTAGAGGGACTCCAAAAGGAGGAGTGATGGATTTTCGATGTATGACACGAAGGTCTTCATGAATTCCGCGGCTTCTGCCCCATCCAGAATCCGATGATCCATGCTGATCGAGAAATAAGTCCAATCGCGGATGACGAGCTTTTCTTTTCCACCCTTGGTGATCACGACGGGCTTTCTGAAAATCTTGTTGAATCCGAGGATTGCGACTTCAGGATAATTGATGATCGGAGTCGCAAAAAGACCACCGATGGATCCCGCATTGGTCAGCGTGATGGTGCTCCCCTGGAAATCCTCCATCACAAGCTTCTTCTTCCGTGCGCGATCCACGAGGTCTGCAATTTCACGAGCAAGCTCAAAAATCGATTTCTGCTCGACGTGCTTCACCACAGGTACGGTGAGTCCGTCCTCGGTTTGAACGGACAGGGAGATGTTGTAGGTGTGGTGGGTGATGATCTCATTGCTTGCTTCATCCAAGGTAGAGTTGAGCCTTGGGTGCTGGCGAAGAGCCGCAACCATCGCCTTCAGAATGAATGGCAGATAGGTGAGCTTGATTCCCCTCTTTTCAGCGATCGCCTTGGCCTGGGCGCGGAGCTTGACCAGCTCGGTTGCATCCGCCTCTTCCACATAGGTGAAGTGTGCGGCCTTGTCCTTCGATTGCCGCATTTTTTCTGCGATCTTCTTTCTCATGCCACGGATCGGAGTTCGTTCCACTTCCCCCGAAGAGAAGGTCCGGGATTTCGCAACTCCACCGGTCGCTCCGCCGCCGGAAAGCGCCTGCTCGACATCCTGAAGAAGAACCCGCCCATGAGGACCACTGGCAGCTACCGCCCCAAGATCGATTCCTTTTTCGCGCGCAAGTCTGCGCGTAGCAGGAGAAGCCAACACGTCATTTAAATTCGAGGTCTGCGCCTTTGCAGGGGCAGTTGCGGTCACAGGTGCCGGGGCTGCAGGTGCCGAATGGGCAGCAGGTGCAGCCGCTGCCGATCCTCCCGCAACTTCGGCCACGACCATCAATTGATGGACCTTTACGATTTCCCCCTCCTTTGCGACAAGTTGTTTGATCTTTCCGCTGAAGGGAGAAGGAATCTCGATGGTGGCCTTGTCTGTCATCACTTCGCAGATCGGCTGATCATCTTTTACGATGTCACCTTCCTTGACCTTCCACTTGATCAATTCGCCTTCTGTAACGCCTTCTCCGAGCTCTGGTAATCTGAATTCCATGGTGTTCTCCTTTATCAACCTTGTTTCTTTCTGATCAAACCTTCCAAAAACAATTCTGCAGCCTTGTAACTCGACCGAACCATCGGCCCGGATGCCACGTATAAAAAACCCGCCTCTTTTGCGATCTTCTCCAGCTCCGAAAACTCATCTGGCGTGTAATACTTTTCCACTGGAAGATGTTTCAAGGAGGGCCTCAGATACTGCCCCAAAGTCAGGACATCGACCTCATGGTTCCTTAGATCCTGAAACGCCACCTCGAGCTCAGAACTCGTTTCACCAAGACCCAGCATGATGGAACTCTTGGTATGAAGCGTGCGGGAGTTTTTCTGCGCGTAATTTTTTGCATACTTCAACGTATCCATACTTTGTGAATATCCGGCCCGTGGGTCCCGAACCCGATATTGAAGCCGATATACCGTTTCAATGTTGTGCGCGTACACATCAAGACCGGAGTCCACAATGGTTTCCACCGCTGCAAGATCTCCCCTGAAATCAGGCACGAGTGCTTCCACGAGAAGCTTTGGATTTAAGCGCTTCAGTTCCTTGATCGTGGCCGCAAAATGCGAGGCGCCTCCATCGGGCAGGTCGTCCCGATCCACAGAGGTCAAAACCACATATTTGAGATTCAGGCGCGACACCGCCTCGGCAACCTTGAAGGGCTCATCCGGATCAAGCGGAGGGGGTCTCCTCGCAGTTTGGATCGCACAAAAGCGACATGCACGGGTACAAACCTCACTCCCGAGCATGAAGGTCGCAGTTCCGCCAGACCAGCATTCCGCTACATTTGGACAATGAGCCTCTTCACAGACCGTGTGGAGATTCCTCTCACGAAGCAATTGTTTGATTTGAAGATAATTCTCGCCCGCGGGCGGGCGGATCTTGAGCCACTCCGGCTTTTTGAGCGGAGCAATCTTGCTTGCCTCCGAAGGAGACAAGGGGCGCTCTTGGTCGTGACGATTTTTGAATGAGTTCACCGACATGTTTGCTCCGTTATCAATTCAAGCCGAATGGGCTGAACTATACCGGAAGGGGCATGGGGAACTCAACAAAAAAGACCTTTGAATTCAGGTAGATTCAGTCGTTTTGATTGAGAAAATTCACTGACTTGCTTCAGCCGCATTCCCTGCAGATGATGGCTTTGAATTCTGAACTGTTGAAACCCGATCCGGAGACTCCGGAGACTTGCAATTGGTGGTGACATGGCAGGGCTCACAGCAGGTGGCCTGGTCCACACTGACCTGATTTTCCATCTCAGCCCGCGATGTAGACCCGCCCCAGAATGAAATCATCGCAACCGTCACAGCCAAAACCCAATTTTGCTTTTCCATCACCAAACTCCTGTCTTTCAGTTTAGCCAAATCTTCGGAAGTTTTCAAATTAAACAAAGCATGTTTATTAATCAAAGGCCCATGGTTACCCCGGCCGGTGCCGTGATGTCGATCAAGGTTTGCAGAGCTCTCATGATTTCCGCGGAAACACTTGCCCCACCATTGCTCTCAATCTTGTCGACCTCACCGCTGTTCTTATACTTGAACTTCACCACTCCGAGCTTGGCATCCGCGATCTCAATGGGCTTTGAGAGCTCGTTGTACTTGAAGGTGATCGAATGCTTTGCCTCATCCACCAAGGCCCGAATCCGCCCCTGTGTGTCGTAGACTAGCTTCACCATTTTTTTGTCACTGTTTTTTGCGGTCAGAAGATTGCCGGTGGACTGATCCCACTGGAACTCACTCCAGCGAACATTTCCACTCTTCAGCCTTTTCACAACGCGACTCGCTTTTCCGACCTTTTGATCGTAGGTGAGCTCGGTGGTTTCAAATGGAGTCACCTTCTTCACCATTCTCCCCTTCGCATCATAATCCATGGTCGTGACGCGACCATTGCTGGTAATTTTCACAGGGAAACCAAGACGCTCATCATAGATCGTTTCCGTAGACTCTCCATCCACAGTCGTGATCATTTTTGTTGTGATGTCTTCTCCACCTGGTTTCACTTTTGAGTAGTATTCGTATTTTGAATCACTGATCTTTGCGCCACCCGAATCCTTCGCCACCACTCTCACCGCGTAATAGCTCGGAGAATTCAGGTCTGTCAGATACTCATACTCGTTCACGGATCCATCTGGATTCTGAACCGACTTCACGCTCGATTTCTTATCCCGCCCATAATAATTGATCACCATTGCCTTGGGCTTTCCCTTGTCGTTCTTTTGCCCCGGAAAACCAATCTCGGTGATGTTTCGAAACTCATCGGTAGTGTACTTGAAGGTGTTTTCAACTCCGTTGTCATCCCTGCTGTACACGAGAAACCCTTCCTTGTTGAATTTGTAGTCCGCGCGCTTCCCGCTTTCACCCTTGATGCTCTCCACGTGACCATGAACATTGTAACTGAAATTCATTTTGCGATTCTGATTGTCGACTAACTGAGCAAGGCGCCCCGCCTTATCATAGGTGAAATTGATATAGTTCTTATTGCGATCCATCCATTGAACGAGCTTCCCCGCTTCATTGAATTTCTGAATCATGCCCTCTTCCATCACGCGGGTAAAGCCGCCCTTCACTTTGGTGATGTACTGATACTGAAACTGCAGGGATGTGAACTGGGTTCCTTCGGCTATCGTTTTCCGGGGAAGTGCGCCCTTCCCAACGAGAATTCCATAGTTTTTCGCGCGAAACGCAAAATCATCAGTCAATCGTTTCTTGAAATCCTCGATCGATTTCGCACCTGAGACCATTCCTATTTTTTTTGCGGCATCAAGGATCTCGGTAACACCCGACCCGGCTGAAACATTTTTTGGAACAAACCTGACCGATGCTCCGCCGCCGAATTCCGTCAGAACCAGACTTCCATCCGAGTCCTGCACGAGATTCACCTCATACTTGGTGCCCCAGGAATACCCGAACATCCCCATATAATCCGACTTCGAATTGTAAACCCGCTCAATCTTGGGCTCGAGACCTCCCGGGTACGAAATGTCCCGCAAAGTTACGAAAAAATTTCCGTTACGTAGACTTACATCGGCGCGGGCATGAGCTGAGTTTACAGAAAGTAGAACAAACAATGCTACGGAAAGGTTCTTCATCATGATCTTCCTTAAACGTCGATTTTGGTTATCTTCTTAATTACAATATACGCCGCGACTTCCAAAATCACCACCCCGGAACACGCAATCCATCCGGGAATCGTGGTGAACATGGGCTTCATCATTTCAGGATCGGTTTGAGAAAGCGTCAACATCATAAAGGGCGGTACACACATCAGAATCATGCCCTGCATGAATGCCTGGGCCGTCATCGCTTTGATCTTGTTCTCGACTTTGATCCGCTCGCGAATGAGAGTGGTGATGGTATCGAAGGTCTCGGCAAGGTTACCACCGGTTTCCTTCAGGATATTCACGGAGGTGACGAACA
>CANGWP010000034.1 GCA_947457605.1 Bdellovibrionales bacterium
GTTTTGGAGCGGTTCGAGCGGATTCCTTTTTGCAGGTATCGCCCCCCAAGGGGGTGCTGCAGTATTCAGACGCGGAGTTTGCAGGATTTTCATTCTTATTTTGTTTTTGATTTTTTGGAAGAAGAGAGTTTGATCCTGATTTTGCGAAAAACTGGCTGTCGATCGAATAGTGTGCCCGCAAATCCCAATTGAGGATGAAGCCTGCATTGATCTTCACGGTAAGGAAACCAAAAAAAGGCCCGAAAGAGGTAAATGCGGCCCCCCCCGGCAATTGATCTATCGACCTTTTCAGGTTTGTCAGCTGCGTGGATGCTCCTTTGCTATCCTTTGGCTTCAGAGACTTCGGGCCAAACTCGTCGTGGTTGGTTTCTGTGCCGACGCTCAAACCTGGTAAGATCTGACCGGTGATTGCGCTCAGGGGCGCTGCCATGACGGCGGGTCCCTCGCGTATGAGATGCGCAACATTGATTCCGGCTGCCTTGACCACCAGGCTGATCCCGTGGATGCCATCGGGGTTTGACTGAGCCGTCAATGGGATCGCATCTTTGCTCATACCCATGAGCACTTCGACGGAAACCACGGGTACGGATTTACCGAATACGATTGCATTCAATTGGTAACTTGGTTCGATGCCATAGTCTGCGATGTTTGAATAGGAGTTGTTTTCCGGTTCGCTACAGCTAAACGCCGGGGCATGGATTCGACCTAAATCGGCGTGTCCACTCAAACCGAATTTTGGCCCTCCCACGGTGAAGTTCATCTGCTGCACGTACTGGTTGACGGCATTGTTTACCTGGTTTTCGATCTTATTGACGCAGGCTTTTGCCCCCTTCAGCATGCGATCGGTGATTCCATAACAATCAAGCTGGATGTTTTCTCCGCTGTCGGCGCGCGCAAGGAGGCTTGTGCTCAGAAAGAAGAGAAGCACAGTGATGCCCGGTTTGATTGAGAGTTTCATAGGTTAATCGACATTAAATAGGGTGTAGTCAAACATCACTTTGAAAAGCTGATCCTCCGTAAATACCTTGTCCCCGTTTTCGAGTACCTCATACCCCTGATCTCTCAGTGAATTGATACTCGTGGAATTGGGTAGCCCATGGCTGTTCCGAAGGTAGAATCTCATTTTCCCATTGGATTCTTGTCGATAGCCATAAATAAACTCCGCATGGGGTCCGCATTCGGCAGCATTTTTTGGTTTGGTTTGGGTGGGATTTTCATAATAGTGCAGGCATAGCCCTACAGACACCGGGATTTTGTTATAAATTTGGGTGATGAGGTTCGCCTTGAATAAGGTTCTTTTTTGGGCCATAGTCGGGACACCGTCGGGAACTGTAGGGTTTTCTCCGAAAAAAACGTAAGGATCATTTGAGATGTTTTCATACCCAGCAGCGGTCTCAGAACAGGAGACATTTTGTAGAAGGCCTTTTATGTTTTTTGTTTCCGAAAAGGCATGGATAAAGTCAATAATGGGATCAGTGTAAATTGATTGAGCGTTTTCCATGGTAATCAGCCGGGTAAGCGCAATCAGATGATCCCGTGAAAACGGTTCTGGCTCGAAACTTGGTGCCGCTTCCTCCGACCCTTCATCGGAGCGGGGTAGTCTCCGAGTGGAATACGCGCTGCCCATTACACTTGAACGCGCCTCCGGGCTCAATTTGCTAAGTTCAGAGTCACATACGGAAGAGCTCACCGGTGCCTGGCCATGGTAACACTCATGCTCCCCGATGCAGTCGCGATATTTCCAGATCGACAATTGGGCATCTTTTTCCCTAAGGTTCACCCCAGGTTTGTCACTTACCTCTTTCGGGTCGTAGGGGAGGTACATATCCCCGCCTAATGCTGGAAAACAGGAGTCCACTCGATCGAATTTATCGCCTACAACTGGATGTGGACGATTGTGGCCTTTTGGTATTTGCCTCCATTTCACTTGCCCTTCTTGTAGGAGTTGGATGATTTGTCTACAAGCACTTGTTGTCGTGAAGGCCGGGTGGTGCAAAATGAACGGATCTTCTCGCGTCCCATCAGCTTTTCTGTGGTATTTCCCGTTTGTTGCATAATCCAGCGCTGTGAAGCCTCGCGCTTGCTTCATCATGTCGCTTCGACAAGCATTAAATTTTAAGGAGGTGTAATTAGCGATTTGCCAAGGATTGCCGTCACCTTCATGTCCCGTCGCAGGATCTCTCTTGGGATATTTTGTAAGGACTTTTTCCAAGTCATCGTATCGAGTGACCAAGTAGGGCTGATAGTTCGGATACAACGCTTCGGGGAGAACGAGCGTAGAGGGAAGAGTGGGCAGGGTTTGGGGATTATTGTCTTTTCCGTACTGCGGATTCACTATTTCACCTTTTAGGGCATAAAAGGCCTTACAGGCGCTAAAACCTTTGGTGGCTAAATCCCCTACACCGGACAAATATTCTGACATGCTACCCTTGTCACACCGCTGAGAAGCCACCGATCTCTGTACGCCGTATCCCCGAAGAAGTGCCTTTTTTTGCGCCTTTGTGTACAGTTGAAGCAAGGTGTCTTCCCACTCTGGGCCAACATGACGATTTCCCTGGTACGTTACAAAGGCCCAAGCAGCCAACCGCATAGGGCTTGTGACCCAATCCGCAAGCGAAGGATCTTTCTTTCTGAGTATGGCATCAATCACCGGAACAAGGGCCTGTGCAAAGCAAGTGTTGTCCTGACGTTGATTAAACACCGGATACTGCTTGGTCGAGGGGTCGAACATGGGAATGATGTGTTCAGACTGGGCATGAGCAAAGAATGGATTCGTGAGGGCTATTGCCATCGAAATCAGGGTGCTGTGGATGTACCTTCTCCAATGGGACATGCTTTTCTGATCGGTCGGAATCACGGTATTCTTAAGTTGCCTTTTGAGGCTGCACAAATGACCGGCTCGAGCTTTCGCTGTAGTGTAGGTGTCTTTCTTTTGTCGGTTTGCATGGCCCATCAACTGCCGGAGATGTTTTCTCACATTTATAAAGATATCAGGACGGATAGGTTGATCACAGATGTGTCATCTTTACACTCCTGGTTCAAATAGGACACACCTTGACTTATCCTGTGGAGAAACAAGAGGCAGATTTCACGATGGGCTCCTGCCCATCGCCCTTCGGGCAGCGCACGCGCTGTGCAATGGGGCCCTCCTGGCCAATTGTGAACTGACTTGGGCTCGCTGCCGCGGCTCGCGCGGCAGTTCTGCATTCCGACCCCATAACAAACGCAATAAAAAAGCCCCAGTCTTGCGACTGAGGCTTTTTTATCTGAATTGGTTGCGGGGGCCAGATTTGAACTGACGACCTTTGGGTTATGAGCCCAACGAGCTACCAGGCTGCTCCACCCCGCGATAGAACTTTTGGTATGTAACCGAGGTTGTAAGGCTAATCGGGTGGGGTGGCAAAGTCAATGGAATCCTACGGTTTGTGCGATAACGGGAGTTTGACCATTCAATGAAAACAAATCAGAGTATATCCGACCAAATCCCCTTGCTATGCTTGAATTAATATGTAACTGTTATGGAAGATTACAGTATTCAGTTCACGTCCGGGTTCGCGTCACGCTATCTCCGATACAAGATTGAGTCCTGGTTCGAGAGTGCCTGAAGGCTGCATTTGCAAAGGGCGAATGCGGTGGTTTGATGGCCAATTTTATATAGGAGTAGCCCAAACATGGGAAAACGTATTTTCGTGGGGAATCTTCCCTTTTCTGCAACCGATCAAGTTCTTTTGGACACTTTCGCACAATATGGAAATGTTGAGTCCGCAAAAGTGATCACTGACCGTGCAACCGGTCGTTCAAAAGGCTTTGGATTCGTAGAGATGGCAACCGATGCGGAAGCCGTAACTGCGATCGAAAAACTGAATGGTGCAGAATACGAAGGTCGTACGATCACTGTAAATGAAGCCCGCGAAATGCAGCCTCGTGAAGGCGGCGGTGGCGGCGGCGGTCGTGGACGTCCTGGCGGCGGTGGCGGCGGATACCGTGGCGGCGGAGGCGGCGGCGGTGGATATCGTGGTGGCGATCGCGGCGGACGCAGCGGTGGCGGCGGATATCGCGATTGATTTTTAGCGAGTTTGATCAAAAGGGCCTCACTGGAGCACCAGTGGGGCTTTTTTTATGGTGTGACTTGGATCCGGCTCCGTTTAGGCTTTCTTAAAGCGAATGGCAGTTCTTGGTCTTTGCTTACCGGAGGCAGTGCTGGAATCCTTCTTGTCGACAAAAACCCCGGATTTTCCATGTTTTTTACGGGCCAAATCGCGCTCCACCAATTTCTCGGTGACCACTTTTGTTTCCACACCCTTTGCGCCCACGAGGTTTGAGATCTTCTTTTTCGCGAGATCCGGCTGAGTGAGAAGGGCTTCCACAGAGGATGCTTCCAGTTTCTTGATTCCGCCCGGTGGGAGCTTTTCAGCTGAAATGTGGCCAATTGCAACCCTTGCGACCTTCTCCGGGATGAAGCCTTTATTTTCAAAATACTTTTTCACATCAATGGCGCCCATCCCTTGAAACGAGATTTCAATGAGCGCGTTCTTTGCGTACGTATCTACAATGCGCACATGGTAGGGAACCATGGAGCGATTCTCCATGCGTCCGCCACGTGCGAGTCGCAGCATTTCATCCTGGGAGGGCACCCGGTGGACCTTGACATGATACCTGCGAATGATCTCGGTTGACTTCAGAATCTTCTGGGTAAGGTCCCCATCATTGGTGAGGAGGATCGCCCCCTCGCCGTTGTAGTCCATGCGCCCCACGGGAAACACGCGCTCTTTGATGCGGCCGATAAAGTCCTTCAGGGTTGAGCGCCCCTCTTCATCCTCATTTGCCATCGCGATGACTTGCTTTGGCTTGTAGATGAGATAATACACCTTGTTTGCAGGAGCGTGGATCAGCTTCCCGTTCACTTTGATGGCGTCTTTTCCGAAAATTGCCTTGTCTCCGAGTGCTGCCACTTTCCCGTTTACGGTAACCGAGCCCTCCCGTATCAGGTCTTCTGCGTCCCTTCGGGAGGCGATTCCAGCTTGTGCGATGATTTTTTGAAGGCGTTCTGCGCCTTTTTCAGTTGATGACATGAGGGTCTTTCCGCTCTGCCTACCCGGCAGTGCTTGCTTGATTTTTGGCATTTATAGCGCGGAATCCATTTTTTTACAAGATTTGTCAGGAATTCGAAGCTCCCGGTCTTTACAGTTTTTCGATTCGAGGTAAAACTAGGAAAAGGGGAGATCTCTCGGGGTGACCGCCAGAAAAGTTAAAATCCTTGTCGTAATAAGAGACGATTCGTTTCGATCCCGTGTGGTTCAGATTCTCCGGTTTCGGATCAAAGACTCCAAGGACATCCATGAAATGAGAAGCATTGAAGAGGCGATTGAGCATCTCGAGGCACGGCGGGATGATTATGGTCTCATCGTTTTCGAATCCCGAGGATCATCGCGCACCTTGCTTCGGGCCATGATTGACCTCGGGCGAGAGGCTGCTGTCATTGTCTGCGGCACGGATGAGCAGGTCGTATCCGAGTTCAAGGGTTCCGAGGTTCCGGTTGTGTTTCTTTCCATTGATTCCGTGCTGGATCAACTCACAAAGACTGTGAAGTCGCTGGAACTTTCGGGAAAAATCCCCCTCTTTCAGGAAAACGAGAGCGAGTATCTTGGAATTCGGGTCGACCTTTTGCCGACCTTGGGGCCGCTTGAGGCGAATGTGTACATGTTGATCCTGGATGGTCGGTATGTCCCGATTTTCAAAAAAGGAGATCGGGTCACAATCTCCGACATCAAGCATTTCATTGAAAAAATTCCGGATCAGGTTTTTTATTTCAGACGGGACGAGTGCAAGGACCTTCTGCAATCCCAAATTCAACGTCTTGAAAGTGCGCTCACCGAGGTCCCTCTTGACTCGCAGAGGGTAGAGCATGTGATTTCGGAGAATTTCGGAATTGTACGGGATGTGGTGAGCCAGATCGGCTTCACTCCTGAGGCGCAAAGAGTTGCGGTGAATAGCGTGATGCTCACGATCAAGTTATTGGGCGCGAGTCCAAAACTCAAAACCATTCTTACGGATTTGAAGGAAAAGGAGGGTGGATACATCTCGTCCCACAGCATTTATCTTGGAAAGGTGGCTTGTGCGCTTGCCCACAAGGTGGGCTGGCGTTCTCAATCCACCTACTTCAAACTCACTCTCGCCGCTTTTTTGCACGACATTTCATTAAAAGAAGATCGTCTGGCCTTGGTTCGGGATCTGGAGTTGTTTGAAAAGTCGGGGAATGGAGAGCCCGAAGAGATCCGGGAGATCAGGATTCATCCTGCTCGGGCGGCAGAGTATGCGAGACAGTTCCAGGAGATCCCCTCCGAGGTAGAGCAGATCGTTGCTCAGCACCATGAACGTCCGGATGGAACCGGATTTCCAAGGGGGCTTGTGGTGCGTTACTTTACTCCCTTGAGTGCTCTTTTTGTCATAGCCCAGGATTTGGTTGTCTTCTTGAACGCCGCGCCTGAGAAGGATCTGTCGTTTGAGAAATTCTTCGAGGAGAAAGAACTCGACTACAACGTCGGGATCTTTCGAAAGCTCGCCCGCGCAATCAGGACCGACACTACTCTGGTTTGATTTCTGAATCGAGGGCTCGTTCTGCGTTCAGTTTTGCAATCTGTTCAAGTTCTTCCAGGCTCAATTGACCTTCTGATTCTGGAACAGAAACTTCGGGAATGGGTTCTCCACCGCTCGTTGCAGCATCAAAACCGAATTCCCTGGCAAGAATGAGCTCGGCATCTTCTCCGGTAATGCCTTCTGCGGCCAGTTGCTTCTGGCGCTCAAGGTAAGGTGTCGAGATATCGATCGATTTCACTCGGTCCTTGATGTCCTGCAAGATTCGTTCGTCCTCTTTTGAGTCGTAATCCAGATGATTGGCTTCGGTCTTCATTTGGCTTACCATTTTTCGCATTTGAAGAACTCGGGGGTCCTCCCCGCCTTCCTCGCTTGCAGCCATTTGAGGAACCATGGCTTCGATTTCCCGAAGCGGTGGAAGTCCTCCTAGATCCATAAGTCCGAAGACCTCAAGGAATGTGTCGGTTGTGGAATAGATCATGGGTCTGCCGGGCGCCTCAGATCGTCCAGAAACTTCGATCAACTTGCGATCGAGCAGAGTGCGGATGAAGTGGGAGCTGTCCACACCCCGGACAGAGTCGATGTCGTCTTTTGTGCAGGGTTGCTTGTATGCGCAAATGGTGAGTGTTTCCATCGCGCCGCGGGACAGACGTTGAATCTGAACCTTGGCAAGCTTTCGGAGAAGGGGCGCTTTTGAGGTTTTTGTGCGGAACTGATAGCCACCTGCAATCTCGGCGATTTCAAATCCGCGATTCGAAGACTGAAAGCCGAGCTTCAGGTTCTCGATCGCCATCAGGATTGGCGCGTCTTCGGTGTCCGCCATTTCGAGCATGTCTTTGATCTTTTTCAGCGAGATCGGTTTGTCCGAGTAAAACAAAAGTGTGTCAATGCAGCTCGCAAGGTCATCAAGATCATAGTTTCCATTTTCATCCGCCTTCGGAAGAGCCGCCTTGAGCGCCGCGTCTTCTTCGCTCATGTCTTCGGCAAGGACTTCATCTTCGGAGGTCTCTTCCCCCAATAGTTCATTGCGGAGGGTTTCGTCCTCCAGAATGCGATCCTCTGCAATGAAGATATCATTCATAGCGCGCAGCTCGCTTGCCACTTCCAGCGAGAGTTCTTCCATTTTTGCGACATCTTCCTGCTCCTGGACGTTTACCGCATCGGCGATCCGGTCAAGATTCTCATCGGATTCATCCGGGTTGAAAGCCTCCAGAACATCCTTTCTCATCTCGGGATCGTTCTCGAATTCCTCCATCATCATTCGGGCTTCTTGATCAAGGTCGGTATCTTCCGTGTCGCTGCGGTTTTGTGCGCGCCTCAGTTCGCCAATATCAATCACGCTTGAGCCTGGAATCAGGGTTACAAGTTCTTCGGAATCTTTTTTGTCGTGAGAATGGTCATTGCTCATTTTGCTGTTTCTCCTGTGCGCACGTAATCAAATCCTGATGCTTGTCTCACATCGAACCCTGCGAGTTCCTCGAGCAATTCGATGTAAATCGGGTCAAAAACCTGTTCCTGATAGATCTTGAGTTTCTTGAGCCTCGAGAGCTCAAGGGACGCCAGAAAGCCAACCACCCATTCTCCGCGAACTTTTTTGTCCGTGATCATGCTTTCCAGGGCGGTCACCTGCTTTGGGGTGAGCCTTCGGCCGAACTCTTCGAGTTTTTCGGCGAGAGACACCGTTTCTTTCTTCATGACCACGCGTTTTCTGCGCTGCTCCCGGATCAAAAGATCTTGAAATGTGGTCGCGATGCTGCTCACGTTCATCTCTTTCCAGATCTTTTCGATCGGAGGCCTGCGATTCGGGCGCGTGAACACATCATCTCCAAGCATGGGGAAGTTTGCGATTTTTCCGGCAGACTCAAGGTAGGCTTGGCGCAACATCAACTGGCGGACCAATTCTTCCTGGGTGAGGGGCAAGTCACTTTCCTCGTCGTTTTTCTCGGCCTCTTCCTCTTTTGGCATGAGCGCACGGCTCTTCCAAAGAATGAGGGTCGCAGCCATCACGAGAAATTCGGAGGCGATATCAAAGTCCATTTCCTGCATGAGCTTCAGGGTATGAAGATACTGATCCGTAATCTTTGAAATCGATACGGTTGAAATGTCGCGTTCCTGGCTCTGAATCAGATAGAGCATCAGATCAAGAGGTCCCTCGAATTGCTCAAGGCGGATCAAAAATGGGCGCGCTGCGTTCACTCCGGTCGTCAGACTCATGGCGCTATTGTCCGATAAATCCAATCCGTTTGTAAACCTCGTTTCGAACTTTTTCCGCTCGCGCAGCAGCAGTCTCTTGCCCTTTTTTGATGACTTTAGTCAGGTAATTGCGATCATTGAGGATTTTCTCAATTTCGGTTCGGATGGGGCGTATTTTTTCTACGGCAACCGAGGCAGTGTCCACTTTCAGATACCCGTATTGCTTTCCGATGTAGCGAGCATGAACTTTTTCGAAGTGTTCATCAAGGAAGCTAGCCTGAATCTGGAGCAAATTTTGAATTCCAGGAGATGGGTTTTCGGCGGGCACTTCGCTCCCCGAATCCGTCACTGCTCGTTTGAATTTCTTTTCGATTTCCTTGTCCGAATCATTCAAAAACACGCATGCCCCCGGAGAGGGATCCGACTTCGACATTTTTAGCGCAGGGTCTTGCAGGCTCATCACCCGTGCCCCGACCTTGGCAATCATGGGTTCCGGGATCTGAAACAGCGGGCTCTCTGTGCCGGAGGCGTCTTTCGGATACCGGTGATTCATCCGCTCGGCAAGATCACGTGCCAGCTCAAGATGCTGCTTTTGATCCTCTCCGACGGGCACCAGATTCGTCCCGTACAAGAGAATGTCGGCTGCCATCAATACCGGGTAGGTGAAAAGCCCGGTGGGGATGTGAGTGCCATGGCGCTGGCTTTTGTCCTTGTACTGGGTCATTCGGGAAAGTTCGCCCATGCTCGAATTGCAGGTCAAAACCCAGGCAAGTTCTGCATGGGCCGGGACATGGGATTGCACAAAGAGGGTTGCCCGCGCGGGATCAATGCCACAGGCAATGTAGGTCGCAATCGAACGATAGGTGTTTTCGCGAAGTTCGGCTGGATCCTGGTTTACCGTGATGGAGTGAAGATCCACTGCGAAGAAGAGACAGTCATAAAGATCAAGATAGGGAATCCAGTTTTTGATCGCGCCCAGATAATTTCCGATGTGAGCTGAGTTCGTGGGTTGTACTGCGGAGAGCACCACTTTTTTTGAAGGATTCATGGCCCTTTCATATCAAAGCATCACGATTCGGGAAACAAGGGAATTCAAGCCTCTTCATTCAACCAAAGCGCCTGAAGGAGCCCGTGAAGAACCAGATCCGGTAGTTCCACATCAAAGATTCCGGTGCCCTGGAACAGCCTTGAAAACCCGCCCGTTCCGATCACAAAGGGTTTTTTTCCATTGAAAACCTCTTCCTGATAGAGGGCAATGAGCTCCCGCATGGCACCGAGGTGACTGAAGTACAGTCCGCTCTGGATGCTCTCGATGGTGGAGCGGCCACAGGCGGTTTCGGGTTTAAGAATCTCCACTGTGGGAAGTTTTGCGGTTCTGGACTCGAGCGCTTCCATCGAAATCCGAAGGCCCGGAATGATGGCTCCTCCTAGGTAGTCCTTTTCTTCGGTGATCGCGCAGAACGTGGTGGCAGTACCAAGATCGACGATCACAATGTTTTTACCCGGATACGAATGAATTGCCGCGATGGAGTTCGCAATCCGATCAGCTCCGACCTCAAGCGGATTCCGGTATTTGATCTTAAGACCCGTTCGGACCCCTGCTTGAAGCACGAAGGGGGTAAGGTTGAAATACTTCTGGCAAGCGCCCTTCAGGCTGTGCATGGTGCCTGGAACCACCGAACAGATTCCGATCCGGGTGATGGAGGCCGGGTCAATCCGGTTTTCACGCAAAACCGACCCAAGAAAGAGTCCGATCTCGTCACTGCTTGCACTGCTTTGGGTGCTCTTTCGAAAGCGAAAGAGGATTCGGGGAGCGGTTGGCGATTCGACAACACCCCCGAAAATCTGGCTGTTTCCGACATCAAGCAATAAAATCATGGGTTCTCTCCCGGGGCTGAAGAAAGAATGGAAAGAATGAGAGCATCGAGCTCTGACTTGGTTTGGAACGACGAAACGGACACGTATCCTTTTTCGGGGGTCTTTCGGAATACTTGGCCCTTGTGGTTTTCCGCACCCACATCCTTCAGGTGATTGTGAATGATCCACTCCGAGTCATAGGTCTCAAGCTTCATTTCCGAGGTTTCATCGGAGGTGAGCTTGAACGAAATGATCTTTAAGTCTTTGTTCCTGCTCCAGGTTCTGAGTTCCCGGATGATCTTCGGGTTTGGCAGGAGTTTTAGAACGAGCGGAACATCGGTTTGGATTTTTCCGGAGGTTTTGAAGGGAACACCCTTTGAATCGGTGACCTCCGCTACGTGATAATCCGCGACCGCTGCGGAGTGGATCACGTAACCATAGTGGTTGGATTCGAGCTGGTACTTCACTTTTTCTGCAAAATCGCGGGTGGTGGAATAGAGAGTGAGGTTCTGAATTCCCTCGCGGGCAAAGGAATATTCGGATTGAAGAAGGTGTACCGGGAATCCGTTCTTTTGCAGGGAGAGAGCGAGATGGTGGCCGGTTCGGCCCGAACTGAGATTGCGAAGGTGTCGCACTTCATCGATGGGCTCGCTTGTGCCGCCAGCGGTCACTAGGATTCTGGGTTTGGTCGATGTTTTCTTGATGTCTGCAACTTCAAGTCGCTCACCGATGATCCGCATGGCATCTTCCGGCTCAATCAGGCGGCCTTCGCCGGTTTCGCCACACGCAAGGACTCCGGATCCGGGAGCCAGGACCTCTACGCCGTAGCCCTTGAGTAGCTCAAGATTTCGTTTTACGGCAGGATGTTTCCACATGGCTTGATTCATGGCAGGTGCAAGAAGGAATGGCTTTTTGAACTCATGAGCAAGAAAAAGTGCGGAAGGAAGGCTTGCCCCCGAACCGTTTGCCAGAGCGGAGATTGATTCGGCCGAAGCCGGATAAAACAGGATCAGATCGGCCCAGCGCTCAAGCGTGATGTGAGCCATCATTGATCCTGCATCGAAGTTTTGCAAAAAGGTTTTCTCGCCGGTGATTCCTTCAAAGGATGCGGGGCCTACAAAGTGTGTCGCATTCTCGGTTAGTGCTGTTTTCACAGAATAACCTGCTTTTTTAAGGGACGATGCCAGAGCCACTGCCTTGAAGGCGGCGATCGAACCACTTACCAGCAGCAAGATGTTTCGAGAGGGCAGCTTAGATTCTGACATTGTCAATAAGCCTCACATCACCAAGCCATGCTGCAACATAACGTCTGCGACCCGTGGTTTCGGGTTTGTCAATCAGGTACTCCACCCTGAATCCCAGACGGGTCAGTTCCTCTTTCGCCTGAATCACGTCGAGGATGGTTGAAATGACCTGATAAAGTCGTGGTGCAATTTCCTTTTCTGCAGCACTAAGTCTCAGATTTCGGGAGCTAAGGGCCAGTCCCGAATCTTCGCGGACGGTTGGACAAGGGATGATCTTTGTCTCGAGGAAAAATGCCTTCGCCATCCCGGAAATGAGCGTCAATTGTTGATGGTCCTTTTCTCCAAAGTAAGCATGATCCGCCTTCGCCAGGTTCAAGAGCTTGAGTACTACCGTGAGGACGCCCTCAAAGTGCCCCGGACGGAATTCGCCACAGAGCTCATTTGAGAATTGGTGCTCTGAAACCCGGTATTGGAAGTGGTCTGGATAAATCTCGTTTGCATCTTTTGGCGCGAAAACGGCGTCAGCGCCGTATTTTTCACACATGGCAAGGTCAGCCTCAAAGGTTTTCGGATATTTCTCAAAGTCCGAAGACTGATTGAACTGGGTTGGATTGATGAAAATCGTGGCCAGCGTAAAATCGTTCTCGCGTGCCGAGGTCTCAAGCAGGGATGCGTGACCCAAGTGTAGTGCACCCATGGTGGGCACCACTCCCAGGGTTTTTCCCTTTGGCAGTGACTTCCGCCACTCCTGAAGCGACTGAATGGTTGTGAATGTCCTCATAAATAGCTCTCCTCCTGACTCGGAAATTCGGAACTTCTCACCTCTTCGTGAAACGACTGAAATGCATCCAAAAAGAGGTTTTTCCCATCAAGATAGGTGCGAAGAAATTTGGGTTTGAAGGCGGGATTGAAGCCGAGCATGTCCTGCAAAACCAAAACCTGTCCATCGACTCTGGCTCCTGCGCCAATTCCAATGGTTGGAATGGAGATTTCCTGAGTGATTCGTCCTGCGATGGCGGAGGGCACACATTCCAAAACCAAAGAGAACGCTCCGCACTTCTGAAACAGGATGCTTTCCTGAAGAAGTTGGTCCTGAGCTTCACCGGTTTTTGCCTGAACTTTCATCCCCCCAAATGCATTTACGAACTGGGGTGTCAGCCCCAGGTGGCCCATGACCGGGATGCCGGAATCCGTGAGGTGAGCCACAAGTTTTTCGTTTCCCTTGATTCCTTCCAGTTTCACGGCATGAGCGCCCGCCTTGAGCAATCGCTCTGCCGATTCAACACCAAACCGAATTCCCTTTCGGGTGGAAAGGAAGGGAAGATCCGCAACCAGAAATTTTTTTCCTCCCGCGCCTTTGGACACGCACTTGGTGAAAAATTCGATGGAGTCCATGCTGGCTTGGATGGTTGAGTCCTCTCCTTGCATCACCATGCTGGAGCTGTCTCCGATCAAGAGAACGTCAATCGGACTTTCCGCAAGGATCCGTGCGAAGCTTGCATCATAGCAGGTGATCATGGTGATCTTTTCGTTTCTTTTCTTGCGAGTTGCGAATTCAGGTACGGTGAGCATAGTACTCCATAAAGGCCCGATAGAGGCCGGATTCCGGGGATCCTTCGAGAATCCTCAGGTGTTGATCCAAGGTGGATTTGTCACCCCGAGCAAGAGGCCCGGTGAGAGCCGCATCTTTCATTTGGATGAAATTTTTTAATGTTTGGCCAAGGATCGGAGAAAACAATTCCGGATCAAGCCCTGGTCCTGCTTTCATGGCGGCACTCCAGAGAAGTACGGATAGGTTCGAGATCATGCTGCAGTTCAGGTGGTAGCGAGCCCGATCGTGTTTCTTTATTTTCAAAATGGTGTTTTTGAAATGACTTGTGATGAGGGCCTCAAACTCCGGTGCCTTTTGAAGTTCCTCTTCGATCACGGCGACGGGGAAGCTTTCGTACTGATGGAGCGGGTACACTTCGGGCCCGAAACTCATCAGGGGATGAAGGGTCAGAGCATGGGGCAGGTTCGTAGCGGCACTGGAATGAATCTGGACCCGGGATGGGTAGCGGTCAAAAAGTGTGGAAGAAAGAGATTCGAGAGCATCGTCCGAAACCATGAGCCAAAAATGGGTGACTTGGTCTAGTTGTCCATCTAGGCCTCGAAGCGTTCGGGAATCGGGAAGGTGTTTGTGCTCAATTCCCTTTAACGACAGATATTCACGAAAGTGTCGAGCAAGACGACCGCCTCCGATCAGAAGCGGGCAAAAGTGTGGACTTGAGCTGGATGATCCTTTTGGATCCCTTGTAAAGTAGTTCATTTTTCCGGGTACCGGTCAGATCATCTGATCCGGTCCAATCGGGACATACCCTAGCACAGGCCATGAAAAATCAAAAGAGCCCAACAATCAGGCTTGCCGCTTGGAGGGTCATTTGACTCAAGAGGGTGATTGGAAGTCCCAGAAATGAAAGTGCCCCGGTTGCGATGAGAAGAATCAGGATGATGAAACTGTATTGGCCAATTTGTTCATATTTCTGCATGGCAGGATAAGAAAGCATGCTCTCAACGATCTTGCTTCCATCCAAGGGGGGGAGCGGGATCAAATTGAAGATGCCAAGCCCGAAGTTGATCAGGATTCCACCCTCGAGCATGATTCGAAACTCCCGGAAGAATACGAAATCAGGGGAAGCAAAACGCACCATCAGGCAAAGCAGGAGCGCGCACAAAAAAGCCATTGCCGCATTGGCAAGGGGGCCCGCAAGGGAGACCCAGAATAGCCCGGGTCTGAATTTTCGGAAACGGTTCGGATTGATCGGAACGGGTCTTGCCCAGCCAAAAAGCAGATTGGTGCCACTCAGCATTCCAATGACCGGAAGCAGGAGAGTTCCAATGGGATCAATGTGCGGAACCGGATTCAGGGTGAGTCTGCCGGAGTCTTTCGCGGTATCATCGCCCCAGTAGTGGGCAATCAGGCCATGCCCGAACTCGTGGCCTACCACAGCGAGCAGAAAGGGGACAAATTCATAACCAAGGCGCACGATGCCAGATTGAAGACTTTCCATGGGGCTCCACCTTAGCAGAAAAAAAAGGGTACCGGGATCACTTTTTGCCCCTCGGGTGAAACTGCTCTACCACGTCTTTGAGCTTTTCCGGCACCACATGGGTATAAACTTGGGTGGTTTGCAGATCCGCATGACCGAGCAAGCCCTGGAGGATTCGGAGATTCATTCCACTCTTCAATAGATCAGTCGCAAAAGTATGGCGAAGCATGTGGGGGTGAAGGGAACCCGGAATCCCGGAAAGGGTGGCCATCCGTTTTAGGATTTTCCAAAAGGCCTGACGGGTCAAAGGCAATCCGGTCTGACCCAAGAACAAGTGCTCGGATTTGGGTGAAAGACTCGGTCGCGCATCCGTCTTGTATTGAACCAGAAGTTTTGAAACCACCGGAGGAAATGGAACCGCTCTTTCCTTGCTCCGCTTCCCCATGACAATGAGGAGACCTGCCTCTGTGTCCACCTTCTTTTGCTCCAAGTGAATGAGCTCACTCACCCGAAGCCCTGTTGCATAGAGCAGATAGATCATGCACTGATCCCTGAGTCTCAGGGCCTCTGCCTGCGCATTTCGATAGGGTAGTCCTTTGTCTGCAATTTCCAGCAGGCGACGAATGGAGGATTCATCCAATGCTTTTGGAAGAGGTTTTGGCTTTGATGGAGTTTCGATGAAGAGAGTCGGGTCATCGGAAAGGTACTCTTCCCGGATCAAAAATTTGTAAAATTGCCTGAGAGCCGAGACTTTCCTCGCGCGCGAACTTGCTTCCTGCCCTTTCCGCTTGAGATGCGCAAGGAACGCTTCGATGTCTTTTTCGGTGCGATCGAGAAGCGGGGTTTTGTTCAGTGTCTCGAATTGCAAAAGATCCCGCCGGTAAGAGTTCAAGGTGTGGATCGAGGCTCCCTTGTCGATCTTCAGGTGCTGCACGAATTGATCGATCAGATTTTTCACGGGCTTCAAACTCCGAGAAGGTATTCAAAATCCTTTTGAGTAAGACTGAAGGATCCGCCTTCTCCGATTTCCTGAGCGGTCTCCACATCCGAAAAAAGTGCGTTGAATTGAGAGGACTTTCTGCTCTTCAGGATCTCGATTTTTTCTTCCACCGATTCGCTCATGATGTAGCGATACACCTGTACAGGCTTGGTCTGGCCGATGCGATGGGTCCGGTCGGTGGCCTGATTTTCAACCGCGGGGTTCCACCAAGGCTCGAGGTGGAATACGTAGCTGGCCTTTGTCAGGTTCAATCCGACTCCGCCGGTTTTCAGGGTCATGAGCATGACGGAACCCTTTGGAAACTCCTGAAATTTCTGGAGCTGGATTTCCCGGTCTTTCCTCGAGACTTTACCGTGAAGACTGAAAAACGGGATGCCGGCTTTCTTGAGTTCCGTGGAAAGGAGATCAAAGGTTCCAAGGAACTGCGTGAAAACCAGCGCACTCTCGCCGGTCTCAATGATGGATTTCAGATTGTCAGTGAGCAGGGTGAGCTTGGGAGGGGTTTCGGTATAAGTGACGTTTGGCACCGACCCGGGTGCCGAGCAGACTTGCCTCAGTCTCAAGAGAGCCGTCAGCATGATGAGCTGGCTTTTTGATTCTCCGTCATCCGATATGGCTTTCCTGACCTTTGAATTCCACGAAAGAGCGATGTCCCGGTAGATTGCGAGCTGTTTGTCGGAGAATGGAATCTTGACAGTGCTCTCGCTCTTTTGGGGCAATTCCTTTAGAATCGCGCTCTTGGTCCTGCGAAGAACGAGCGGCCTTGTTTTTGTTTTCAGGTACTGCACGCGCTCCGGATCCGGACTGTAGGACTGCATGTAGGTTTTTCGGAACTGATCGAAAACTCCAAGGGATCCCGGAACAACCAGGTCCATGAGGGAGTAAAATTCCCCCATGTGATTTTCAAGCGGCGTACCGGTAAGGCAAAGCTTGAAGCGGGCCGGAAGTTTTCGGGACACAGTGGTGCGTTTTGCCGTAATGGTCTTGAGATTCTGGGCTTCATCATAAACGTGAATGGACCAGCGGTAATTTGAGAAAAACGACTCATGTTCTGCAAGCAGCCCGTAGGTGCAAATGAGAACTCCATGCGGGTTCTTTTCCATGAATTCACGCGCCTTTGCGATCTCGCGTGATTGAAAGATGTGAATCGGAAGGTCCGGGGTGAAGCGTCCGGCCTCACTGAACCAGTTGTAGGTAAGTGAAGTCGGTACTGCAATCAAGGCATGGCCGAGTTCTCCACTCTTTCGGAGCATTTCAAGAAACACCAGAGTTTGAACCGTTTTTCCAAGCCCCATGTCGTCCGCAAGAATTCCTCCAAGTCCAAGCTTGTAGAGGTCGTGAATCCACTGAACCCCACGGTGTTGATAGGGTTTGAGTTCACCTTTGAATCCCTCCGGCAAATCCAAAGGAGGCCGATCGGAGTTCAAGGTGTCATAAAACCGTACGATTTCCTCCCAGATCGGACCGCCCTTGACCCGAATGCCGCTGGAGCGCAGGGCGAGGAGCTCCAAGGTATAGTGTTTTGGCAATCGGTAAATTCGGTCGGATTTTTTGTTGCCGCGCTTTTGCCCGGTTGCGTTTGCCAACTGATCCCAGAAATGGGTCAGTTTTTCGAGCGAGGGAAGGGAGGATTGATTGAGCCGGTAAATCTTTCCCTGAAAGGTCATCATTCCGGTTTCGGAAAGTCTTTTTGCCTGGGCTTCTTCGATTTCGACACCCTTGAAAAAGAATTTCGGGTGCAACTCGAACCAATCGATTTTCCCTTCGGCATCCGGAGTCTCGTCCAGAATGAATTCCGAAATGAAATCCTCGTCCTTCAATTCCTCGATGGTTTGATCATCCAAGGACAGCTCTGCCCCCTCGTTCTGCAGAGGCAGGAATGCGCGAATCAGGTTTTCGGGTGAGGTCGTTTTTTTGGCGAAGAGGTATCGGATGGAACCTGTCTTGGGGGAATCGGGGCTGTGAAAAAATTGAAGATCCTTGATGGATTCCGGGGCCTCGAATTGCGGGTTTTGAATCACCCCATCCTTGGTCTTAAGCAGAATCGCACCCTGCGACTGCGTCTGAGCCAAAGTGATCCAAGAGTAAAGGAGTTTCAGATAAAAGGCATAGGCTCCACTGACCAGGGCATTTTTCCCGGGGGTTGAGACCGGAAGGAGTTTTTCCTCATAAAGCCGCTGCAGATCCTTGATGTAGGATTCCAGATAATCGATCGCAGGTCTTGA
>CANGWP010000035.1 GCA_947457605.1 Bdellovibrionales bacterium
AGCCGTTTTAGGTTAAGCTCTCTCCACCAAAGAAAGGCATGGATTCACACATGAACAAGATCGCTACCTTCATTTTCATCGCTTGCAGCCTCATTCTGAACGCAGGGCTTGCCCGGGCCGGAGATTTCAAAGTCGGCGTAATTGACATGCAGAAGTGCATCCAGGCATCCGAGTCCGGCAAAAAGGCGAAATCAGAACTGGAAGGCGCCTTCAATAAAAAGAAAAAAGAGCTTCAAGATCAGGAAGCTGCGCTGAAAAAGGCCCAGGAGGAATTCCAGAAGAAGCAGGCGGCTCTCAGTGAGTCAGCTCGCAAGGAACAGCAGCAGAAGCTTCAGGAAAAATTCATGAAGTATCAGGAAAACCTCCAGCGCTCCCAAGCGGAGATTCAGAAAAAAGAGCAGGAGATGAGCGAGCCGATCATCCGGAAAATTCGTGAAAAGGTGTCCGAGATCGCGAAGAAAAAGGAACTCAGCCTTGTGATCGAGAGCAATCCCCAGATTGTGATGTATTTCGATGAAAAACTCGACATCACCGAAGAAGTCCTGAAGTCGCTGAATTAACCCGCATTTTTTTGCGGTCGTTGCTACCTATGTTTACGCTCGATGAAGTTTTACTGTGGTCGGAAGGACGCGTGGCCAATTCCGGAGAAGGTGAATTGCCGGAATCGGGGCCAGTGGCCCGTTATCGGCAGGTCACCACATTGAAGGATGCGGGTCCGGAGGATGTGGCTTTCTTTTTCTCGAAGGATTATGAGGCTGAACTCAGGGGCACCCGGGCTGGCCTCATCATCACCGGTGATGCATTTGTGGCGCCTCTTCGCGCATCCGGCCTTCCCCAATGGAAAACTTCAAGGTTTATTGCCTGCGCCGATCCGTATTCCGCGATGGCCAAGGTCACCCGCGAGGTTTCAAAAAGCGCATCCACTCACGACCATCAGTCCGCACCAGCGGAATCACGGATTCATCCCAGTGCGATTCTTCATCCCTCCGCAAAGATCGGCTCGAGGGTTACGATTGGCGCCCATGTGGTGATCGAGGCCGGGGTGGAGATTTCGGATCGGGTCACGATCTATCCGAACGTGTTCTTGGGCCCGAATGCAAAGGTAGGATCCGATTCAGTTCTATTTCCAAACGTCGTGATCTACGAAAAGACCGTGATCGGGGAGCGTTGCCGGATTCATGCAGGTGCCGTGATCGGGGCCGATGGCTTCGGATATGCTCCGAAGGTGGACCCGGCCACCAAGCTCACCGTGGATCATCAAAAGATCTATCACCTCGGGCGCGTGGTGATTGGCAATGATGTCGAAGTTGGCGCGAATTCCACCATTGATCGCGGAACATTGGGCGACACCCTGATTCATTCCAAGGTGAAGATCGACAATCAGGTTCAGGTCGGACACAACGTGGAGCTTTGTGAGGGAGCAATCCTTTGCGGTTGTTCCGGTGTGGCCGGAAGTTCCACAGTCGGGAAGTTCTCCATTTTGGGTGCTCAGGCAGGACTTGGGAACAAGGTTAATCTTGGGGAGTACTCCATTCTTACCGCCTATACGGGTGTTGCAAAGGATTTCCCCCCGCACTCGGTATTGGCTGGAATGCCGGCTCGTCCCCAGTCAGAGCAGATGAGGATCCTTGCGATCCAACAAAAACTTTTGAAAGAACGAGGAAAGAAAAAATGAGTGAGACAAAGAGTTACCGTTTGGAACAGCGGGAGATTCAGGCCTTTTTGCCGCATCGATATCCATTCCTGATGGTAGATCGCATTCTGGAAATCACAGGGCCCGGCGCTCTCGACGATGACAGTCCCAAGACCAAAGTCGGAATCAAGGTGGTGGGCATCAAGAATGTGTCGGTGAACGAGCCTTATTTTACGGGACATTTCCCGAACATGCCGATCATGCCCGGTGTTCAAATCATTGAAGCGATGGCCCAGGTCGCAAGTTTCGCATTCTATCCGACCTATATGAAAAAAACCGCCGAAGAACGGGATGGCTTCCGCTGTTTTCTGGTCGGTGTGGATGGCGCGCGTTTCCGTGTGCCGGTAGTGCCGGGAGACACCATCCGTTTTGAAACGGAAGTGAGTCTTTGCAGGAGCACCATGTGGGCATTTGCTTGCAAGGCCTATGTCGAGGGCAAGCTCGTTGCTGAGGCCAATCTCATGGCCAATCTGGTTGTGAATTCATAAAGGGGGCAGTTATGGCGAGGATTCATCCAACGGCAATCATCCATCCCGGAGCGGAACTCCACTCGACAGTGGAAGTCGGCCCCTATTGCATCATCGGGCCAAACGTCAAGGTTGGAGAAGGAACCCGGTTTCTGAGTCATGTGGTAGTTGATGGGTGGACCACGATCGGAAGAAACAACGAATTCTTTCAATTCGGTTCGATCGGTGCGATCCCTCAGGATCTTAAATACAAAGGTGAGCGCACTGAGCTCATCATCGGGGATCACAATGTCTTTCGGGAAAGTGTGACGCTGAACCTTGGAACAAGCCAGGGGATCGGAAAGACCGAGGTCGGTAACCACAATCTTCTCATGGCATATGTTCACCTTGGACACGATGTGGTGATCGGAAATCATGCGATCATTGCAAACTCCGCGAATCTTGCAGGCCATGTGACCGTAGAGGACTATGCAAATGTGGGCGGAATGACCGGAATCATTCAGTTCATTCGGATTGGAGCCTATTCCTACATTGGCGGATGTTCGGTGATCGACCGGGATGTGACACCATTCACTGTTGTTGTGGGGGCGCGTCCTGTTGAACTGAAAGGGGCCAATATCATCGGGCTCAGGCGCAGGGGCTTCAAGAACGAAACCATCTCTGCCATCAATGAGTCACTTAAGCTTTGGAAGCGTCCCGACGTGATGAAGGAGCAATGCCTCCTTGAGATCGAAAGTCAATTTGGTGAAATTCCCGAAATCCAGCGTTTGGTCCAATTCATCCGGAAGAGTGAGAGTGGTTGCGTGAAATGAGGATCTTTGTTTCTGCCGCGGAAATTTCGTCCGATATCCAGGCAGAGCAGATCATTCGTTCCCTTCAGGCGCTTCATTCCGATCGGAAACTGGAAATTTATGGAATCGGTGGACCCCGCCTTCGAGGGCTTCCCGGTTTCAGAGCCATCGAGCACGCAGAATCCATGCGAGCCATGGGATTTGTCGAGGTATTTTCGAAATTCCTTTTCTTAAGGCGCACATTGAATCGTGTCGTGGCGGAACTCGACAGCAATCCGCCGGACGTCATTTTAACGGTGGATTATCCGGATTTCCATTTCATCCTCATGAAAAAACTGCAATCTCGGCCATGGTTCCGGGGCGCGATTCGGATTTGCGGGATTCCTCCAAAGGTGTGGGTCTGGAGGTCGGGACGGGTTGAAAAAATTCGTAGGTTTTATCACGGGGTATGGGTGATCTTTCCATTTGAGAAGAGCTTTTATCAGGATCGAGGCATCCCGGTCATTTATGAGGGAAATCCACTCATTTCGAGCCTTTTGAAAAAAGCGGTTCCGAAGGAGCCGCTTTCGAGCGGTGATGAAATCCGAGTTGCGGTTCTGCCGGGGAGCCGGGACGGGGAATTGAAATTGCATTTGCCCTTGGTGGGGCCAGCCCTGCACGAGCTATCCCAGATCTCCGGCAAGCAGATCCATGCGGAAGTGCCCATCCCTGAGGGGATCGATGAGGGTGTTTTCAGTCGGGAACTTATTTCGACGGATCGGGTTCACTATCGTCTCATTTCAGGAGGGTCTGCAGAAGTTTTGTCCCGGAACTCCATTGGTCTGATCAAGTCGGGCACATCGACTCTTGAGGCTGCGGTGTTGGGTTGTGTTCCCGTGATCTTTTATCGAATGAATCCGTTCAGTGAGTGGATCTTTAAGCGTTTTGTAAAATACGCGGGGCCAGTGGGGCTACCGAATATTCTTCTTGGAATCAAACACCGGGCTCGGTCCGTTTTCCCCGAGCTTCTCGGGGCGGAGGCGAAACCGGATTTGCTTGCGACCGCACTTCACCGTTTGATCGAAGACCCGGATTATCGGAATGAACTTTCCAGAAAGGGTGAGTTTCTGAAGGACTCCCTGGTTCCTCATTCTGATGTTTCCGCGCGGATTGCCCGGGGGATCTCCGAGTGGATTTCGAATCCGCCTCTTCCCTCGGGGATGAGGTCAAGGTCGCTTGGGATAGCGATGATCTCCTTTTTTTGGTCTTTCCTGAATCGGTCTCGGCGATGGATCCGGATGCTCTTTGGGGTTCAAGCTTCCGCCCTTCCCGTTCGATCCATCTTGGTGGGTAATCTTCAAGCCGGAGGTGCCGGCAAGACCCCTGTGGTCATCGAACTTGCCAGGATTGCAATGGCGCGTGGCTATCAGGTTGGAGTTTTGTCGCGAGGTTATGGCAGACGGAATTCCGGTAGCCTTCGGTGTGTTGAGCTTGGGGATGATGTCCGGGATGTGGGGGATGAACCGGCTGAAATCAAGGCGGCTCTTCCGGGTGTCACAGTGGTGTTGTCCGGGGATCGAAGGAAAGGCGCGCAGGAGCTTGTGCGGCGGGGAGTGGATTTCATTGTTGCCGACGATGGGTATCAAAATCTGAAATTCAAGACCGATCGAACCGTACTTCTCGTTACGGATGCCGCGCGGGATGAGATTCCCTATCGGGATTTTGATGGGGAAGTCTTGATGGCGGATCTTCTGGTTCAGACAAAAGGTCTCCCTATCCTCCGCTTTCCTTACGCAAAGAAGCTTGAGTGGCGCATTTCTTCGATTCCAGAGCACCCCCTGTGGCTTTGGACTGCGATCGGGGATCCCCAAGACTTGCTCGCGTTCTATGAGAAAAATGGACTTAGATTCAAGAAGGTTTTTACCGCAAGGGATCATGCCTTTCCGGACCCGGATATGATTCGAAGACTCATTGAGGCCGCGGAAGCGGATGGCGCAAGACTTGCGATTACTCCGAAAGATAGCACAAAAATCGACCCAAGGCTCAGGGAGCGATGCTTTGTTTTGAGAAGAGAGTTGGTGGGGGGATCGGTCTTTGAGAGTCTTTTTGAAGGTTTACAATGAGGTACCGAAAGCCTTAGTCTGTCAGGGATGAAGCTCAACTTGATTCCACACCGTTTTTGGATGCTTTTTGCGTATGCCTTTTTGGTGGCATGTTCTTCTTCAAGTCTTAGAAAGTTCGATGATGGGGATATTGGAAAAGAGATCTCTACAGATGTGGCGAAGCAATTTGAAATCAAGGAGATCAGGGCGCAACTTGCGACTCCATCTCCGACTCCGGCAGCTTCGGTTGTAAAGGAAAAACCCAAAACCAAAAAGAAGACGAAAGCAAATGCGGAGCCAGCGCAGAGGGTTCAGGTGGTCCGTCGCTCGGATCCGATGCCCTTTGATGTGGGTGAACGCTTAAGTTACGACCTTCGATACATTGGGGTTACAGCGGCAACGTTTCAGACCGAGGTTCTTCCGTTGAAGCAGATTGGTGACCGCAGGGTATATCCGCTGCGTGCAAAAGCAAAAACGCTGAGTCTCTTTGAGTTGGTTTATCGCGTGGATGACACCATTGAGTCTTTTTGGGATTTCGATGGACTCTACTCTCATCGCTATACGATGGACCTCGATGAGTCAAAGCAAACCCGGAAGGTGATCGAGCTCTACGACTATGACAAGAATCAAAGCCTTTATTGGAACCGTGTGGACCATGTGGAGAAGGGCTTCAAAGAACAAAAAGAAAATTACACCATCAAGCCGCTTTCCCAGGACCCGCTCTCTTCACTGTTTTTTTTGAGAGTGGCGCCTCTTCCGACAGCCGCGGGCTCGGAGTATCGAATGCCGGTGATCATGGATGGAAAGCCATGGGAGAGCGTGATTCGATATCTTCGAACTGAAACCATTTACGCAGGCGGAAAGAATCGCGAGGCCAGAGTCTACCATTTGGAGAACTACGAAATGGGTGAGCTGAAGAATCGGGACAACACCATCTGGCTTTCTACCGACGAGCATAGATATTTGCTTCGCGTGGAGACCAAGGTCAAGGTCGGCTCTTTTGCCGTCGCACTCGACAAAATTTTATGAGTCGGATTCTGGTACGAGCGCCGAACTGGATCGGGGATCAAATCCTTGCCTATCCATTTTTCCAACACCTGCGCGCAAAGTATCCGGACTCCTGGATTACGGTGGTTTGCACGGAGTGGGTGAAAGACATTCAATTCAAGGGTCTGATTGACGAGGTGCGGATTCTGCCGAGGACCCGTGCCGAGTCCTTTCTGGCTGCCGCTCGGAATCTGTTGAGATTTTCCTCTGAAGTTAAAAGTGCGGGTCCCTGGGATCTGGGAATCACTCTGCCGAATTCATTTGGATCAGCACTTTTTTTGAAACTCGCCGGGGCCGTGCGGAGACGCGGTTACGCTGCTGACGGTCGAAGTTTCTTGTTGAATGAGGTGATTCCTTTTGTAAGGACATCTGATTTTCACCGATCAAAAGTCTACTTGAATCTCTTGTCTCCCGAAGGTCTGCCGGCATTTGGGGCTGATGAATATTGGACCAAGGGCCCGGAGTGCGATTTCGATCCTTACCTCCACTGGCCGGAAAGTGAGCCGATTGAACCTCCTTTTGAGCCGTATTTTGTCGTGGCGCCGGGATCAAACGCGGAATCGAGACGCTGGAGCATCAATCATTTTCAGACCTTCATCGAGATGATGGTTGCGCGGTATCAGATGAAGGCTGTGGTAGTCGGAGGGCGTGCCGAGAAGAAGTTGGCCAAGGAGTTGATTCGTCGCGGAGTGAGCATCGAGGACTACACGGCGCGAGGATGGGTGGCCGCCCACTGGAAGTTGTTCCGCGGGGCAAGTTTCACCCTTTGCAACGACTCAGGCCTTGCCCACGTGGCGGCACTTTGTGGGAGCCGTGTCCAAATTGTTTGGGGAGCCGGGGATCCCGCGCGAACCCTGCCGATTGGTCCGGGCGTTGTCCATATGAAAAACAATCCGGTTTCCTGTTGGCCATGTGAAAGAAATCAGTGCCGTTTTCAGGATTCGCGTTTGAATCAGTGTTTGCAGGGAATCACCGGAGAGGTGCTTTTCGAGGAGGTGGAAAATGGGTTCCTCATGGGGTGAGCTGCCGACGGTCCTGTTTTTGTTTTTGACTTCCGATTTTGGAGATGATGAGCAACTTGCTGTCGAGGATGTATTCGAATTGCATGCCCGTGAGATGCGATGGCGTGCGATCTGCATCGGGAATTCCGAGATTCATCAGAGGCTTCAGCTTTTGCATCGGGAGAGTGTGATCGCTCTTCCGGCTCCCCCCGCCCGAAACTTCGATCGGAGTTTTCGTGATTTGTTGGCAAAAGAGATTTCAAGCGGTGTTGGATTGATCCATTGTTATGGCGCAGATCATCTCGGCAGTATCCTGCCTTGGCTCTGGAAGTATCCGCAGGTCCCGGTTGTGGTGAGCGAGGGGCCGAAAGTAAAAAAGCGTCTACGCCACTTCTTTCAAAGCCTGTTTTATTCGCGCATTGACGCGATTCTGGTTCCATCTTCCACGCTAAAAAAGCGCGTTGCGAGCATGCGGCCGATTCTGGCCAATCGCATCCGGGTAGTGCATCCCGGCCTTGATTTCAATATCTTTAACCCTGACCATTTTGACTTCAAGATCCTGCGGGCGAAATGGGGCATTGACCCGTACATTTACATCGTCGGAATGATCGCATCCCGTGAGTACACCAAAGCTCAGGCCGCGTTCATCAAGGCGGCCGCCTCATTTCTTCGAAACGAGGAGCTCGCCTCCCGTACCAAGTTCGTGATCGTGGGTTTCGAGCATGAGGGCAATGAGGATCTCATTGATCTGATCAATCAGTTTCAGCTCCAGGATCAGATCATTCTTGCACCCGCTGAAGAATCGATTCCAAAAGTCTTGGGCTCACTTGATGTGTACGTCCTCCCTTCCAGCAAGGCGATGTTCGGGCTCCAGGCCATTGAGTCCCTTGCCATGGGAACGCCCATCATTTGCGCGGCCGGGCCTGACTCAAATGAGTGGACCGGAAACTCCCAAGGTGGCCTTGTGATGCGTTCGGGGGATTCGTTTGATCTCCAAAGGAAGCTCCGGATGATGCTTGATGACCCCGAAGAGTTGAAGACCATGGGTCAACGGTCAGTGCAATTTGCGAGAGAAAACTATGACCGGAATCGCCGAACCGAGCGAATGTACGAGATTTACGAGCGGGCCTGCCGGCGGAGGGCCGATCTGGCGAATTAATCAACATTGATTAAATTAAAAACTAAATTTGTTAAAAAGGCATTGCGGTTGTGCCCTGAGATCCGTCCGAAAGAGGCCTTGTTCATTCGGGATCGTGGCCTTTTTTTGCGACCTTGCTTTGGTTACGCTTTTGCCAGCCGGCCTACTCGGACTTCCAGGCAGCCATTTTGTCAGTGATGTAAGTCACGAGTTTTTCTGCCGCGATCCGTTCCTGGGTCATGCCATCGCGCTCGCGGATGGTTACGGTTTGATCCGAAAGACCGTCATAATCGATGGTCACACAGAATGGCGTGCCAATTTCATCTTGTCTGCGATAGCGCTTTCCGATGGTTCCGCCCTCATCATAGGTCGCGCGGAAGTGCTTTTTCAGATTTGCATACACCTTATCGGTCAGCTCCATGAGTTCAGGCTTCTTCATAAGCGGGAACACGGCCACCTTGTAAGGGGCAAGGTTTGGATGAAGTTTCAAAACGGTTCGTTCACCTTCAAGGCGATACGCATCGCAAAGAGTCGCAAGAAGGGCTCGATCGCAACCCACTGAAGTTTCAATCACATAAGGAATGTATTTTTCTTTTGCCGCCTCATCGAAGTACTCGCATTTCTTGCCCGAGAATTCTTGATGGCGTCTTAGGTCGAAGTCAGAGCGGTTGTGGATTCCCTCGATTTCCTGCCAGCCGATCGGGAACTGATATTCGACATCAAATGCGGCGCGCGCATAGTGGGCAAGTTCGCCCGGCCCATGTTGATGAAAGCGAAGCTTTGATCTGCGAAGACCGTTTGCAAGGTGCCAGTTGATACGGGTTTCCTTCCACTTTTCAAACCATTCCATGTCGGAGCCGGGCTTGACGAAGAACTGCATTTCCATTTGCTCGAACTCACGGGTTCGGAAAATGAAATTTCCAGGAGTGATTTCGTTCCGGAAGGCTTTTCCGATTTGCGCGATTCCGAAAGGAATCTTCTGGCGCGAGCTTTGTTGGACATTTTCGAAGTTCACGAAGATTCCTTGCGCGGTTTCGGGACGCAGGTATACGACGCTGGCGGAATCCTCGAGCGGTCCCATGAAGGTTTTGAACATCAGGTTGAACTGGCGCGGTTCGGTCAGTTGACACTCGCCATGTTGGCCCGGGCGAAGGGAGTTTTTCTTCCCGCAGTTTGCATGCTCCAGTTTGTCGGCACGAAACCGACCCTTACAGGTCTTGCAATCCACAAGCGGATCAACGAAGCCTTCGACGTGCCCGGATGCCTCCCAGGTTCTTGGGTGCATGAGGATCGAGGCATCGATGCCCTCGACATCATCCCGATCGGTCATGGCGCGCCACCAGGAATCCTTGATGTTGAGTTTTAGCTGTACGCCGAGTGGGCCGTAGTCCCAGCAGGAACCGATCCCACCGTAAATTTCAGAGGAGGGAAAAATAAAGCCCCGGCGTTTGCACAGGGATACGAGGTCTTGAAAGCTCTCGAGTTCTTTGGATTCGACTTTGCCGGCCGTAACGTTAGGTGTTTCGCTCATGAAAACGAGGCTAGCACAGGGCAGGGGTTTGGAAAAGGCTCGAGAAATGGTCACTTAGACTTAACAAAACCACTGGAAAAGGCGGGCCCTGGTATGGATCGCGAAGATTTCATTGAGGATTTGAAGCGGCAATTTGCCGATTCCATCACCGAAGCGTACCTCGAGTGTGAGCACGAAAAGGGCATCGTTGATTACCCGGCATTGAAGAACCACATTGATCAGATTGGAAAGGCTGCAAAGGTCGCGGGCTTGAAGCCCACCGAATACCATGAGCTCGTCTGCTGCGTTCTGCTTCATGACATTGTGGAGTCGCTTTATCCTGAGGAGTTTCTGTCGAAGGCGGGGTAGGGGAATTCAGTCAAAATCGAGTTTGGATAGCCAGGGGATCAAAGGTTCCACTTCGACCCCATTCTTGGTGCTATACGGGCGATTGAGCTCCTTCACCAACTGAATGCATCTCAGGGAGGGGTTCAGTTTTTTCAGGTGCGGATAAAAGATACCGAAGTTCTTCGATGCGTCCTTGTCGCTGGTTTTCACTTCGATCATGAAAATCGGCTTCATGTCATTGCAAATGAGAAAGTCGATCTCGTGATGGAACTTGTCTTGGAGGTAATGGAGCGAGTAGTTCTCCCCATCCCGATCGTTTCGAAGCAATAGCTCTTTATGAATCGCAAGTGCGACCATGTTCTCAAGTCGTGCGCCGGGCTCCTTGACCCGTGGATAATCAAACAGGTAGTACTTCGGGGCTTTTCTGAGCGAGTATTTCAGATTTTTAGAAAAAGGACTGATCCTGAAAAGCGCGTAGGAGTTCTCAAGCCAGGTGAGCCAGCGCTTGACGGATTTGTCATCGGTTTGAAGGTCTTCCCGAAGCGAGTTGTGGCTCAAGGGGGAGGCCACCCTTTCTTTCATGAGTTCAAAAAGAAGCTCAATGTCCGTAATTCTTCGAACAGCTTCGAGCTCTGGCAAATCCTGCCGAATCATTACGTCCATGTGGGTTTTTCGCCAACGCTTGTACTCGATCTCCGACCCTGAAAAGTAGGGTTCAGGAAAGCCACTCAATTTCCAGAGTTTTTCGAACTTGTGTTCCAGTGATTCCCGTCCGTGTTCCCGAAGCTCCTTTAGGTCCAGGGGCATCAATTGGTACTAAAAATAACGGCCGGCGAGGGAATCCCCTACTTTTTTAAAGGTATTGGGTTTGGCACTGCCGGTCACCAGAATTTGGTTCCTCTTCTCGGTATCGACAATCCCCTTCAACCATCTTTTCCAGTTCTTCATTTTATGAATTTCATCAAAAACCCAGAGATTCTTTTTACGATTCCATTCCCCGGCGTGGATCTTTCTTCGGTCCTCCAGGCGGTCATAGTTCAGATATTCAAAGGAGTCATTGAGAAGGGTGGAGAGCGTAGTCTTTCCGACCTGTCGTGGTCCCGAAAGAAGTACGATTTTCTTTGATAAGTCTTTAAAAATCAGCGGCGCCAGATAACGGTCCATAAATCTAATTTCGGCCATGAAGCCGAAAAAGTAATGAAAAATTCGGTCTTTAGACCGAAAAGGTAAATATCGGTGTGTGCCTTGATTCCCCACGCAACTTGCGCTCGCTCGGCATTTTATGTTGATTAGAACCAAAACTTCAAAAATCTGTATGGGTCCAAAAGTACACATCTTGCAGGCGGCGGCGGCGGCGGCGGGTGGAGTTGCCCCGTCAATACCGGACCATATAGCCGGTTCGGTCTTGTTCCATATCCCGCCTGAACTGCCCCGGGGATGGCATCTTGAGACCCTTGTGAGGAGCGTTCTCATTGTGATCTTGAAACCACTGCTCCAGTTGCTCCATTACCAGCCACTACACACCTCTCAAGTTTCTTGAGATTCTTTATTCAAACTCCCCTTCCCAGAGCGCGGTTAGAAAATCCAGAATGAAGAAACATTCGATTCCCTTTTCCCAGCGCCGGGTGCTTTTGTCGAAAGAGACCATTACATATCTTTTGAATCGACGCTCCTCTTGGAGCGCTCGAAGCCCATGAAAACTCCGATCCGTTAGCCGGCCTGTGCTTTTCACTTCGATTGCAACGTGATCGCCAAGGCAAAAATCAACCTCGTGTCCTGCGGTAGACCTCCAGAATGTAATGGGCTGGTGGGTTTGACGGTAACTCCGATGGGCTCTCAGCTCATGAAGGATCCAGTGCTCAAGAGCAACGCCGAAATCAGGCGAGTTTCGCTGAAGCACTTTTCGATCAATCAGGGCAGCCTGAACGCCGGGATCAAACAAGAAGAACTTCACCGTTCGGATTGCCTTTCTCTTCTTTGACTCCGTCCACGGTTCCAATTCGAGCCCGATAAGCGTGTCCCTAAGAAGTTCAAAATGTGCCTTGACGGTGGTCTCGGGCACTCCAGAGTCGCTGGCAACGGCCGCGTAATTTAACAATTGTCCCGAGTTCAATGCAGCTACTTTCAAAAATCGAAAAAACTGTCCAAGATTCCGTACCGCAGCCTCTTCTTCAATCTCTTCCTTGAGGTAGGTATCGGTATAGGCCTTTAAATCGCTCCATGGATCATCGCTGAGCAGCACGGCGGGCAATGATCCGTACTGAAGTTTGCGAAGGAATGGGATATCCGAAGATTCATGGTGGGTTACCCCCGTCATTTCGAGGACTCTGGCTCTGCCCGCGAGGAGATTTGCGGAATATCGTTTAAGCTTTCTTGCGCTGCTCCCCGTGAGGAGAAAGCGGATTTTTCTTTCCTCGATCAGATCATGTACTTCATCCAAGAGCGCCGGGATCTTCTGAATTTCATCAATGACGACTCCTTCTTTCCGGTCATCAATCATGGAGCGTAGAAACCCGGGGTTTTCAAGGAGCCGCAGTCGATCCTCACTTCGAAGCAGGGAAATGACTTGGAACGAAGAAGACAGTTCGGTTCGAATGAGGGATGTTTTTCCTACCCCCCGGGGTCCGAACAGGAAGTGAGACTACGATCGAAGAGCCTTTTTAAGATTGAGTGTGCGGGGAAACTCCATGTTCGGAGTATATCACAATAATCAACTATATAGTAGTGGATTATCATGATTATCAACCGCTTCGGTGTGGCTGCAGACTTTGGTGTTTTGTTACGGTTTTGCCGGAATCGAGGTCGGAGCTCATGATTCCAAACCCTTGTTCTATCAAGGTTATAGAAAAAAATTAAAAAATCTGTATGGGTCAAAAAGTACACATCTTGCAGGCGGCGGCGGCGGCGGCGGCGGCGGCGGCGGGGATAATGAAAAAATAAAGAATCCCTCTTCGGAGGAAGAAAGTTGAAAGGAACGCGCGATGAAACGAGCGATAATCTGTTTGATGTGGGTGTGGGTGATGGGGTTAGGGGGAAATGCGAACGCCGCTTTCTTTGGGTTGTTTGGGGGAGATGAGGTTGTTCCGGTGGAACCAGGAGCAATTTATGAGAGGTGTGATCCAAAACTGGGCTTTATGATTTCGGTCGACACTAAGGGAAATACACTGAAGGCTCTGAATGAAAAATGCGAGTGCCAAGGGGGCCATTTTGTTAGGCTCGGTGAACGCGGCGATGTTATCGCTGTTTTTGATCAGGCTTGTGGTGATTACCAGATTCCACCGGCAAACAAAAGTTTATGCAAAAAATTCGATAAAGGAAGTTTTTGGGTTAAATTTGAGGGGGGAAATCGGGTAGTAACAGATAGCCCTTGTTCTCTCGATTCAAATTCGAAACAAGAGTTGTATACCGTAAATTCGGCAGAGGGTACAGTTTCCCCTATTGAGCCTACGCCAGAATCCTGTGTTACGGGGGCCACATATTGTGATCTTGATGATTGTGGTACGTGTACTAATGTAACGTACTGCTCTGCCGGATCTTGTGGTCGGTTTAAAAACGGTTGTTTTATACCTCGGACAAGAGAGGTGGAATGCGAATTTTAGGAAGAATGATGGCGCCATCTGAATTCTAAGCTCCCTTGAAATTCTAAAAAACCAAGAGTGAGAGGAGCTTGACCTAGGTGCACTTAAATTTAAAGCTACATTAAGCTTGTAAGGCACTTGGCTACATAGGTAGCAAAAAAGATTCTGATATGGGGCTAATGCCTCGCTATCCTCACTCCTCATCCCACAGCACTTGAATCACGGTCTGACCCACGATCTTAAGTGTCGTGCGCGAAATGAATTCCGAGGTGTCCCGGCGGGTGTGCCACTCCGGTGGAAATCGGCCTTCCTCGGTCATGTGGATCAGATCCGCGACCGGCACGCCCAAACCATCGCTCAGGTAAATGTGATCATCGACCACGGGGCCGATGTATTTTTTGGGAAAATAATCCTGATACCCGAGCTTCAGCGCCGCTTTTTGGATCTTTTCAATCACTCCACCTGCGCGCTGTACGGAATAAATTTCCATTGGAAAGGTCGCGCCGATCCGTCCTACCATGTCGAAGTTGATCCCAAAGCGGGGCTTGTAGCCCTTGGGAATCGGATTTGCCGCAAAGTACTGAGTCCCCAGGCAATAGCTTTTCGGAATGCTCGGGGTACCCCAGTCCTCCGCGTCCAAAAACAAAAAATCCACGCCAAAGGGAATCGATGATCCTTGCAGGGCCTTTGCGATCCCCAGAAGCACAATCACTCCGCTGCCGCCGTCGTTCACTGCCGGTACGGGAAGCTTTTTCAATTTCGGATCGGTTTCTTGATCCGCGTAGGGGCGCGCATCCCAGTGGGCGGAAAGCAAATAGCGGGTCTTTGCATCGGGATTCAGACGGCCCAAAATGTTTCGAATCGGGATCTGATGTCCATCATGGGTACGAGCGCTGGTTTTTTGTTCGATCACTTCAAGCTCCGCGCTTTTCAGTGTTGACACGATCCAGTCCCCGGTAGCAAGGCTCTCTTTGGTTCCTGGTACTGCAGGGCCGAGTTTTTCGTAGGCAAGAATTTGTTCAAAAGCGCTGCTTTCGTTGAATGCCGGAGTCGGCTCCTTTGCTTTTGGTTTTGAGAAAAAGGGAATCTCGCAACCGGAGAGTGCCACAAGAGCAAAGGTGAGGAGCGGAATTTTCGAGATCATGTGCTTGGCTTGTAGTAGCCGATGATCCATGAAAAAATCCACATAGGGCCAATAAAAATGTGCTCAAGGGAAGTAAGGAATGCGGGCGACTTCTTTTCGTACATAAAATGTCCAAGCAACTGAAACACCCAGCCGAGCACTTGAAGCGCGATGAGGATGTTCACGGGCACATGCCGTGACCACAGATAATTCACATAACAAAAAAGTGTGAATGGGATGCCAAGCTTCCAGTCTACTTTGAGAGAAAAGACACTTCCGGCAAGGAGAAGAATCACGCCGAGGTCCACTGGGAACAGGCTTTGGGGAGCGGGGCTCCAAAGAACCACATGCGAAAGCAAGCCAAGGAGGCTGAATAAAACCAGAGGGATGCCAATAAAGTGGGTCGCCTTGTTTCCTTTGGTCCGGTGATATTGTTCGTAGTCCTTGAAGTAAATCATGAGAGCGGAGGTGGGAAGTGTCGTCATGAGCCAAGTCTAGCCAAGTTCTTGGCGGGGTCAAGGAAAGGATGAGTTTGGCCGAGAAGATCAGGTGCGAGAAACAATGAACCTGCGTCGGAAAGTTCCAATCTTGATCTTGATCGCGTTTCAGATCCTGCCTTCGGGCGCGAATGCTTCCCCTCGGGATTGCGCTCGGGAGGTTCTTGGCAAGCTGGCACTCGGGCGTGAGAAAGTCGCTGGCGCAGCACCCACCGGAAAACAGATTCAGGACGCAATCAAGGAGTCCATCCGAAAGGGGCTGAAACCCAAGGTTGTTCTTTTGAAGGCCGGCAAGTTTTTCTTTTATCCGACAGTGATGCCCAACAGAATTCTGGATACTGCCGCGAAGCTCGTGGCCGAAAAAGGCTGGAAGGGGCTGGCCTCGGTTCCATTTGAGTACATCCGCAAGGATGGCCTCACGGCCGTGGGGTTTGCGGTCTTTTACAAAACACTCGAGGGTACTCCCATTGAGATGGCCGACTTCCACTTTTTCACCAAAAACGAAAACGGAGAGTTTTTGAGGGATACCGCGGTTCCCGAGCGAAAAGACGGAATAACGGTCTATGTGGATGGCGTTCCGGAGGGGAATGTCCTTTACGGATACGGGGAAAAGGATTTTCGCACCCGTTTCGAAAAGCGGGATGGCGCGGTTTACATTCATGCAAAAGATCCGAAAGACATGATGAAACAAATGGAGTGGGCATCCGCAAAAGCCGGGAAGCCCATTGCCGAACTCGAGATCCTGGGCCACGGCATGCCAGGCATGATGGAAATTGGTGGAGAAACCTTGAACTCCGAGAGTCTCCCCTCGCTGGAGGGTCGTGTGGTTCCTTTCGCCAAGGACGCCTTGATTCGGATTCAGTCCTGCAAACTCGGAGCAAATTACCGGTTTGGACTTGGGAAACCGGGCGAGAATTTCATGAATGGGCTAGGGACGCGTCTCCTCAACGAGGGGGGCAAGGTGGTGGCCTCAAACCGGATCATCTACGTCACAGGGAACTTCTCCGAGAAGGATCAGAAAACTCCGGACACCTGGGTGGAGCGAGTGGTCGATATTTATTCAGAACCCTTTTCTTTCCTCACTCACGCAGCATTTGAGGTCCTCCTGGAGCAGCAGGATCCCTATCGCGAAGTGGCCATTCCGCCCAAGCGCTGAATGAAAACCATTTAGCCCAAAATGCTTGCCCCGACCGGAGGGCTCCAGTAAGTTGATTGGCTTATGACAGGCGCACAAATCCGTAAGGTCTTCCTCGATTATTTCAAGAAAAACGGTCACACCGTGGTGGACAGTTCCTCGCTCGTTCCTTCGAACGATCCGACCCTCATGTTCACGACTGCCGGCATGGTCCAGTTCAAGGATGTGTTCCTTGGAAAGGACCCGCGTCCCTACACTCGCGCCTCTTCCTCTCAGAAGTGTGTGCGTGCCGGTGGCAAGCACAATGACCTTGAAAATGTGGGCTTCACCGCGCGCCACCATACCTTTTTTGAAATGCTTGGGAACTTCTCCTTTGGGGACTACTTCAAAAAGGAAGCCATTCATTTTGCCTGGGAGCTTGTCACCCAGGAGCTGAAGCTCCCGAAAGAGCGCCTGTATGTGACTGTTTTTGAGACCGATGATGAGGCCGCCGAAATCTGGCACAAGCAGGAAGGTGTGCCGCTCGATCGGATCTATCGGTTTGGGGAAAAGGACAACTTCTGGGCGATGGGCGATACGGGCCCCTGCGGACCTTGCACCGAGCTTTTCATTGATCGCGGCGAGAAATATGGCTGCGGTAAGCCCACCTGCAAAATGGGATGTGATTGTGATCGCTTCATGGAGTTTTGGAACCTCGTGTTCATGCAGTACGACCGCGACGCAAGCGGCAAACTGAATCCACTCCCAAAACCTTCGGTCGATACGGGTGCGGGTCTTGAGCGATTGGCCTCGATCCTGCAAGATGTCGACACCAATTACGACACTGACATTTTTGTCGACATCATTGGCAGAATCTCAAAGCTCGCAAACAAGCCCTATCTTCCAAAAACCAAGGACGAATCGGTATTCTCCTTCCGCGTGATTGCCGATCACGCGCGCGCAACGACCTTTTTGATTTCAGATGGTGTCATGCCCTCCAACGAAGGACGCGGCTATGTTCTGCGTCGGATCATGAGGCGAGCGATCCGTCACGGCAGGAAGCTTGGCTTCTCGGGCCCATTCCTGCATCAGTGCTGCGGTTATGTCATCGATCAGATGAAAGAGGCGTTCCCGGATCTGACCGACAAGCGCGCATTCATCGAGCGCGCGGTGATGGCCGAAGAAGAACAATTCTTCAAGACGCTCGATCGCGGGCTTGGACTTCTTGATGAAGAATTGAAAAAACTTGGAGATAAGAAAACCCTCTCGGGCGCTGTTGCCTTCACCCTTTACGATACTTTTGGATTTCCCCTCGATCTGACCCGCACCATTTGCGAGGAGCGGGGAATCACAGTCGATGAAAAGGCCTTTGAGACCCACATGGAAAAGCAGCGCGAGGAATCGCGCAAGCACTGGAAGGGCACGGGAGACGAGGTGCTCTCGGCCGAGTGGTACCAGCTTTCGGATCAGCTGAAGAAGGCGGGAAAACTTCCTGAGTTTGTGGGCTATGAGCACCTGGAAGCCACGGGAGAGACGCTTGCGGTGATTCCGTCCCAGGCTGCTGACGGATCCCTGCTCACTCTTGCGGTATTTTCCAAAACTCCTTTTTATGGAGAGTCGGGCGGGCAAACCGGCGACCGCGGACGCGTGCGTTCCGAGAAGGGTGATTTCGAGGCTGAAGTCCTTGATGTTCAGCGCCCGGTGCCTGAACT
>CANGWP010000036.1 GCA_947457605.1 Bdellovibrionales bacterium
ACTCCCCTCGTGGACTCACCATGCATACTGCCGGTGGAAATCCCTTCCTGCTCTATGTGGACACCGCGAACTCCGTAAGCGCGACCGCAGGTCTCCACTGGGACAACTCAACTGGTGGTGCGGATCAGTTCTGCTATGTGGGAGGCTTCAATCTTGGCTCCACCTCCACCCAGTTTTTTCCAGGTGCGGGCACGGTTTCCTCCAACCGGTATTTCAATGCCTTGGGCGACATGGGACTCGGATGCGGACCTTACGGGACCGGCACCTTTTCACGCGGAGCACTCACTTATGATTCCTTCAGCCTTTTCAACCCGGAGGGAATCGCGTCCGACGGAACCAATTTCTATGTCACAAACCGTCAGGATCATTGCATCCTGAAAGTCATGCCGAATGGATCATCGCAAGTCGTGGTCGGAACGGGGACCGGTTCGAACGTCAGATGTCATCAGACCGGCCTGGTTGGAATCACTGCACCAACCAGCACCGCAACCGCTGGCCAGGCAAGCAGCTCGAGTGTTGTCATTCGCTACCCCACCGCGATTGCGATCGATCCCCGTTTTGCGGCAGACGGTAACTTCTTTTTTGCCGACACTCCAGACCTGAATTCAGGCTCCATGATTCGTTATGCAAACTTCCGCTCAACTTCCGTGACAGTCGGAAATCAGACCGTGAACGGAACTTCGGTTCCGGGTGAGCCCTATATCCGAACCATCACATTTGTCCAATACATGAACCCACCGACTCAGGGAGGAGCGAACTATGCAACCGTGAACGGTCTTGCGGCGGTAACGGTAAACGGAGTGACCCAGATGTGTGTGGCGGGAGGTCGCTTTGACAATGCCATGATCGGCAGCCACAACATCACCTGTTATGCTGTATCGACCTCTTCAGGCGCCACCAGTCGCATCATCGGGGGAACGCCCTCTACCGCACTTGATGTGAGATCAGGAGCAGCTCTTGGAACGGAACAGGAGGGCGTCGTTTCGGACAACCCTTCCGTGAAACTCTTTGCACCCTACGGGCTTGTCTTCGATTCCGATGGAAACCTCTACTTCTCGGAGCGAGGATCGCACTCCATCAGGATGGTCAAAAGATGGTGGTAATGCGGAGTCTTATTGATTAGGATTCAGTCATGAAAAAGAACTCACTTATGATTTCCGGCGTGGCTGCGGTTTCTGTACTTATCGGAGTGGTATTTTATTCCGGATACTGGAAACCCAGAGAAGAGTCGATTCAAAAAGTAAATGAAGTAGCCATCCAAGTTCAGCCCATCGCCAAGGAGCTTCTGAACCTTTACCAGGAGCGTTTTGACCTGATGATTCAATGGCAGAAGGTCTCTGGCGGAAAACTTCCGGGGGAATTTTCGAAAATTCCGGACCTGAAACTCGAGACAGAGGCCGACTTCAGGGATTTTGATTCATTCCAGACGAAGGTCACCAATCACTTGAGCTCCCTTCTTTCCAATCCCGAGATTCAAAAAAAAATCAAAGATCTTGAAAGAATCGAGGAAAAAATCAATAAAAACCGTCAAAAATACCACAATTCCGCCATCGAGGCGGATGACCTGATTCAAAAATTCAGGACCGGCCAGCAAAAAATCCCCATCTTCCCCGCCGAGGCCATGCTTCATGAGCGCCAAGGCAACTGATCGCGGTACTGCATCCTGGTGCGAAGCTTGGCTTGGAGCCTTACCATTTAAAACCACGAATTCATTAACTTTTCACCCTCGAGCCCGCTTCCTCCAGTCCATTCATGGATGCAAGTCTATGTGGTTTTTCATCTTTTCAACTTTTCTCAAGTCCTGACCTGTGTCTGCCGATACATAGAGTGATGGGTACACACTCTTCTTGGATCGAAAAGATTCAATCACTTCCGGTCCTGCCGCAAATCGCGATGCGCGTAACCGAACGCATGCAATCGCCAACAGCAACCCTTCCGGAAATCTCGGACCTGATCAAATCCGATGTGGGCCTTTCTGCAAAAGTTCTTCGACTGGCAAACTCCTCCTACTACTCGATCCCGGGAGGCGTATCTGAAGTTTCAAAGGCTCTTCATTATCTGGGCTTCACCACGATCGCCCAGATCGTACTCACGAGTTCGGTCTTCGGTTCATTCAAGACACAGGGGATCCGCGAGTTTCCGCTGGCTCCCTTCTGGCTCCACTCCTTTGCCGTAGGTCAACTCGCAGAGATGACTGCGCGAACCCTTCAGCTCGAAAACGCCTCCGATGCTTTCATCGGCGGCCTCATTCATGATGTGGGCAAACTAATTTTACTTGAGATTGATCCCGATCACCTTGCTCGAGTGGTGCGTCTTGCGCGCGAGAAAAACCTTTCTTTTCTCGCCGCCGAGAATGAACTTGGCGACAGCACTCATGTGGAGCTGGGCCTTGAGCTCGCCCGGCACTGGAAGTTGCCGAGCACCATCCAGAGCGCGATTCAATTTCATCACTCAGGAAAGTCGGATCGGTCCTGTAACCTCATCCAGTGGGCGAACTTGAGAGTGAATTTCCGGAAACTTGGAAACTCAGGCAACCATGACCCTGCCCTTGAATCGGCCATGAATGATTCGCAGGCACGACTGGGCCTTGGTGCAAGTGCGCTCGATGCACTTGAGATTCACTTCCAAAAAGAATTTGAAAAAGCGGGGGCCATTCTCAGTGGGCATTAAAAAGCTGAAGGTCATCACTCCGACGTTCTCGCCTCCGGAAGGACTTGATTCCTTCCCGATGCCGACTCTTGTGTTTCATGCCCCTTCGAAAACTCTTCATGCCAACAGTGCATTTGAGGAGGCGTTTGGCAAGGCCCCACTGGTACGGTTTTCAAAGTCTCCGAAAGTGAGCCTCATTCACGAGCGCCCGATCGACCTCACGTTGCTTGCAAGTCCGGGTCGTCACGAAGGGTATACGATTGAAGACACGTCGGGTTCGAAAATTCCGGTGGAAATCCGTGTGTCTCCCCTAAAGGGTGCAAGCGAAGATACCTGCATTGCGGTCATTGAGAACATCCAGGTCCGGCAGAACCTTGAAACCCAGCTCATCCAGAACCATCTGGATCTGAAAAACGCCTTTCTTGAACTCAGTCGCACCCAGGCAGCTCTCACCCAATCTGCAAAGCTCGCCTCCCTTGGAGAACTCTCATCCGGGATTGCACACGAACTGAATCAGCCCTTGCAAGCAATTCTTGGCTTCAGTCAGGAGCTCGCCGAATTCGAAAAGCTCTCTCCCGCTGGCACGGAATTCGTTCAAGACATCATTCATGCCTCGAAGAAAATGGCCGAGATCATCAAGTCCCTTCGTTCTTTTGCACGGGAGGCCGGCGAAGAAAAAACCGAAACTTCGATCGAACATGCGGTCCGCGAGGCCGCCAAACTCATGAGTCACAGTCTTACTCAAAAAGGAATCCGTCTTGAAATCAACGTTTCTCCTCAGATTCCACTGCTCCTTGCAAATCCGATCCAGCTCGAACAGGTCTTTGTCAACCTGATGAGCAATGCCCGGGATGCCATCGAAGCGGCTCACCCGGGACGGGGCCTCATCCGTGTTGGAATCACCTCCAATGCTAACGCCATTCAGGTCGTTGTTTCGGATGATGGCTGTGGCATGAGCGAGGAGATCCGGAGCAGGATTTTCGATCCGTTCTTCACCACCAAAGAGGTGGGAAAAGGAACAGGACTTGGACTCAGCATCAGTTATGGAATTTTAAAAAAGCTTGGTGCCGGAATCGAAGTTCACAGTGAACCCGGTCACGGCACCGAATTCAAACTCACATTCCGCCCACTGGGCATAACTCAAGAAGGAGAGGTCGCATGAACACCAAAAACACAGTAATGATCGTCGATGATGAAGAAGCAATCCGAAAGTTGCTGAAGGCGCGTTTTGAGCGGGAGGGACACACGGTCCTGACTGCGAATGATGCGGCCGAAGCGGGAGCAGTGCTAGCCCAAAACCGCAATATTTCCCTGATCGTAAGCGATGTTAAGATGCCTGGAAAAGACGGAATTACTTTTACCAAGGAGGTAAAGGAGCAGCACAGGGGGTTGAAGGTTATCGTGATGACCGGTCACGGCGAAAAATCCACCGCCATCCAAGCGCTTCGCATCGGGGCATCCGACTACCTTGAAAAGCCCTTTGACATGGAGGAGATGGTTCATGCGGTGAATCGCGCTCTGAAGGAACGCTCCTTGGAGAAGGAAAATGAAACTTATGCCCAAAATGTCGTGCATATCTCTGCAGGCTCTGAAAACTCGTCAGGCGACACCGGGGAGCCTGAACTCACCTATGTTCCCAAGACATCGATTGACGTGGACCAGTGGAGCGAGAAGGAAAACACCTCAAGCTACACTGTTCTGAAAAAGAAATGGTCCGAGGCATTTGAAAAGGAATATCTCACCCAAGTGTTGGTGAAACACGGCGGAAACGTAACTGCCGCGGCGAAAGAAGCAGCCGTGGATCGAAGCAATTTCTTGCGACTTCTGCGCCGTCACCAGATCGATGCTTCGGTGTATCGGAATACGAAAAAAGCCGCTTGATCGATTGCGGCAGTAAAACTTCTTGAGTCAGAGGGGAGATCCGCCTGCGCGTGTCTCCCCTTCTCTATTTTTTGCGCTTGAGAGAGGCCATGAAAAACCCGTCGGTATCGTACGGCCCGATGAACCCCATGGTCTCCAATTCGAATCCTGTATTTTCCCCTAGAAACCTGGCAACCGCGGCAGTCGTCTCTTCCCGATGAAAGGTACAAACCCCGTACACCACTCTCCCCCCGGGCTTCACCAGAGTTGAGTAACCGGAAAGGATCTCGCGCTGAAGATCATTAATGGGGCGTTCCGCTTGCCCCTTCGGCAGGGAAAGGGGCTTCCGATTCCATTTGATATCCGGATTTCGTCGCAATACGCCGTGCCCGCTGCACGGGGAATCCACCAACACCACGTCCGCGCTATTGCGGAAAGAATCAAGAAAAGTGTCGTTTCCTGTGGGAAGAACCACCGCCTTGATATTGTTCTCATGCGCCCGTTCGAGGCGCAACTTTAGACTTTTGATTTTTTTCTCATAGATGTCGTACGAGAAAACCTGCCCTCGCCCACCCATCAGATCCGATATCGCAAGAGACTTCCCCCCGGCACCCGCACATGCATCGATCACCCGAAGTCCATCAGAGCGAAGATCGGCGGGAAGTGTTGGATGCTCGCGTTTTTCCACGACCGGAGAATCGCCCAGAATCGTCCCGGCCTGCCCGGGAAAGAGAGAGAATACCGACATGAATTGCGATCCTTCGTCTTGAATTTCAAAGTACCCCTGATGATAGAGTTCATTGCGCTGGACGGTTGCGTACCCTTTGAAGACCCGGGCCTTCGCAAACCAGTTGCCTGCCCGTGACTTTGGCAGTGTCGTACCATTGAGCCAGGTCTGGACATCGGGTCTAAGCTCGCCCGACTCCTGATACGCCCTCCGATGAAAGCGCAATGTGGTCAGCGGGTCCTGGCTGAGCAGTCTCGCAAGCTTGCCACTCGCCTCCACTCCCCAGTCCCGCTCCCATGACTTCACAAGCTCCGGAGGGAAATCGGAAACTCCCCCTTCTCGCGGGATGTCCTTCCAGTGCTCCCACATTTCTGAAAGTGTTGAATGGATTCCCGGGTGCTTTTTCAGCCGAATGAAATTGTGCTCCCAGAACTCCTCAGGCGAGGACTCAAGCCGGATTTTGAAATGAGATGCGATGGTCCATGGTCTGCGCAAAAAAGCACCCAGCAATCCCGCGACGCGGGACTTCTGACCTGGATCCACCTTTGACAAAAGTGAATCAAAATGGCTGCGTGTTTCGCAGAACTCAGCGAACGCTTCGCTTAGAATCTTTGGTTTCATTCTTTAATTTGACCTGGTGAACCTTGACGGTGTTTGTGGTTCCGCGCCCAAGACTTGGAACCCCGGCAGTCACCACAATCAGGTCCTCCTCTTCGGCGCGCTGATGGTCTACCAGAACTCTCGATACCATTCCAAAGAGGTCATCGGTCGCAACCAGTTCCGGAATCAGAACGCCATCCACACCCCAGACAAAGGAAAGCCTGCGAAGGGAGGCGGCACTGTCCATGATTGCCACAATCGGAGTCTCAGGACGATATTTTGCAAGAGTCCTCGCCGCGGTTCCAGAATGAGTCAGGCATGCGATTGCGGTCGCGCCCACATGGGTTGCAATCCGGGACGCGCTGAACTCGATCGACTCCACGATGGATCCCGACACGGGGATCAAGTTTGCATGAACCGAATACTTGGTCTCGCTCTCCGCCTCCAGAACAATCCGGGCCATGGTCTCGACTGCTTCGACTGGATACTCACCAGACGCCGATTCCGCGGAAAGCATCACTGCATCGGTTCCGTCGAAAACCGCGTTCGCTACGTCCGAAGCCTCGGCGCGTGTCGGGGTGGGCGATGAAATCATGCTCTCCAGCATCTGGGTTGCCGTGATCACAGGAACACCCAGTTCATTGGACATGCGAATCAGCATCTTCTGCACGATCGGTACTTTCTCGGCACCGAGTTCCACCGCCATGTCTCCGCGTGCGATGAGAATTCCATCCGTCACTTCGAGAATGCCCTCGGGTGCATACACCGCCTCTTCCCGTTCGATCTTGGCCACCAGCAAAGGATGGTGATTGCTGTTTTTCCGGATCTGATCCCGTACGGTTTGAATGTCCTTCGGATTCCTCACAAACGATAGCGCAACTGAATCCACACCCAGCTCAAGACCAAGCTTCAAATCCTTCAGATCTTTGTCCGTAACACAGGGGAGTGAAAGCGGAGTGCCGGGAAGGTTCATCCCCTTGTTCGAAGTGAGCTTCCCCCCTACCGATACGGTCACAACCATCTCGGGCGGATGAACTTCCTTCACTTCGCTCCAGATTTTTCCATCATCAAAAAGAATTCGCGACCCCTTGCGCACATCTTTGGAAAGGGGCTCTGCGATCTCCGCGGAAATCGGAATCGCAATCCGACCCGTGGTGGAGGACCTGGGATCAGTGCCTTCGGGATACAAAAGGACTTCGTCTCCTGCCTTCAGCTGAATCCCGCCCTGGGAGAGTTTTCCAACTCGGAGCTTTGGACCTTGGAGATCCTGAAGCACGCCCACATGTTTGCCCGCCGATGTTGCTGCATCCCGTACTGCCTGGAACAATCCGCGATGAACCTCATGGGTTCCATGGCTGAAGTTGAGCCGGGCCGTGTCGAGCCCCGCTCGAACCAGTTTTTCAATTTTTTCCCGGGTGTTGCTGGAGGGTCCCAGCGTACATACGATCTTAACTTTTCTTCGCGATGAGTTGAGCATTGGTGCGCTTCATCCTATCAAGCTCTTCCTCATAATGCTCGACCAAAAACCGCTCTTTTTCCTTGTGTGCCAGTTCCTGCTGCTTCAACTGATGACTGAGGGCCCGATCTTTTTCCTCGACTATGCGGTTGGAATTGCGCTCCTGCTCGTGGAGCTTCTTTTGAAACTCGCTTTTGAGCTCGGCCACCTCGCGCTCATGCGAATCGCGCTCGAAATTGAGCATCTTTTCAAGCTCCCGCCTCTGATCGTTCGCCTTAATCGCCCACTCCCGATCCTTCAGGTGGGCCTCCAGCTTCAGGTCCTCGACCTCTCGGTCCTTCTCCTCTTTCAATGAATCCCGTTGTTCCTGAAGCGCTGCCTGGTTTTTCTTTTCCTGACGAACCAGACTCAACTCCTGGTTCTGATGAAGCTTGCCCACGGCATTCCGCGCCCTACCTTCGATGTCCTGAATTTTTGAGGCATGAGAATCACTCATTTCCTGATAAGTCATGTAAATCTCTCGCTTCTCCGCATCCCCGCTCTTTCGGAGGTCTCGCCCCATCGTCCGGGCCATTTCCTCATAGCGATCGCGAATGGCAGCGCGTTCGGCTGCGTCCTTTTCCCGAATCGCACTCAGACCCGCAACGCTCGACTCCCTGAGCTTCCCAAGCTTTTCCTCATACCGGAGCGCCTCACTGGTCCTAAGTTTCTCCACAAGCGCGGGCGACACTCGCCTTGGATCATTCGTGGTCGAGAGGTCCCGAATCACATCTTCGCGCGCCTTCATTTCGGCATTCACCCGCTTTGCATTGCTTTTCAAGAATCCAAGATAGGCCTGGTCCTTATCACGGAGTGCCCGTGAGGTGTCTTCCTGACTTCGCGCCACCACTTGTTTGCTCTTTGATTCACTCCGAAGACGCTCGGTACGGAGTTCCTCCTGAAAAGCCTGCTCTACCCGCATTCTTTCGGCCCGCTGCGCTTTCATCGCCTCTGAGAATTCCGCCTTCAGGCGCTTCAGCTGCTCCCGACTTTTTGCATTGGATCCGATTTCCGCCTCTGCAAGCTTCCGGGAATAAAGGTCCTGAAGTTCTTCCTCATGGTTTTTCATTCGCTCGAGTATTCGCTCATAAGAATCCACAATGATTTTCTTTTCGGTGCGGTGATCAGCCTCAAAAGATTCGATCTCTTCCTGTCTTGCCTGCGCGCGTTCCGCTTCCGGGTCCCGCCCCTCGTTTCGATAGAGCGCCAGCTCCTCGAGCATGGGCTTGAGCTCTTCCCGATGGGAGTTCTTTTGCGCCTGCAATGCCTCTTCGATCCGATCCTGATTCTCGCGAGCAAGCGTCTCCATCCGGGACTCTGCGTATTTCTGAACGGATTCAACCCGCTTTGCAGAATCCTTTTCGGTTGCCTCGCGGTAGTTTGCAAACCGGGACTGATCCTCATACTCGCGCTTTGATTCCGATGCGGCTCTTTTGCCCTGAGAGTCGTAGAGTTCGTCTTTTAACTTCCGAATTTCCTGACGTGCTTCATCCTTGGACTCCTTCATTTCCTCCCGGTAGGAGTTCCGGACCCGCTCCAGTTCTTTTTCCTGATTGGCGCGGGTCTTCTCAAGCTCCGATTCATAGGAATCCGTAAGTCTTTGCAAGGAACGCGAATAGGATGTGGAGTCTGAAACCGTAGACATCTCTCCTCAGGATAAGCCAAGGAAGAGCGCCTAAAAATCGGCAAAGATTGCCCGAATTGATAGACCTACTTTAAGGCATCGAGCAATTTGGGGATGAATCCGCCGAATCCCCCATTCGAGAGCACGGCAATGACGTCACCGGATTTGGAGTGGCTTGCCACAGCTTTGACACCCTCCTCGACCGATTCAAAGAACGAGGCATCCTTCCCTTTTTGTTTCAAATCAGACACAAGATCCTGGCTACTGAACTGCTGGTCTGCCGGAATCTTGCTCTGATCAAAAGCAACTGCAATCTGCACCGCATCGGCAAGGTCAAAAGCCTCGGCATATTCCTTTTGGAAAACCTTTCGCCGGGAAGTCGCGGACCTCGGCTCAAACACGGCCACCAGTCTACGTCCGGCATATTTGGCTCGAAGTGCCTTCAGGGTTTCCCGAACCGCGGTGGGATGATGAGCGAAATCATCAATCACAAGGACACCGTTGATTTCGCCTCGCTCCTCTTGTCTTCGCTTGATCCCCTGAAATGATGCAAGACCCGCCTTGATTTCGGCTGGAGTCAATCCAAGCTCGCGACATTCAATGTAAACCGCGAGTGCATTGAGCGCATTGTGTTCGCCCGGCAACTGAAGCGAAAGGCGATCAATCTTTTCAGAACGGAAAAAAACATCGAATTCGATCCCTGCTCCCGAGGATTTCAGCCCGGAAAAAGTATAATCCGCGTAATCAGAAGAGTTTCGTGAATACGTGATCACGGGCACTTTTGCTTCGCGCACCTTTTCGCGAACATTTTCGGTCTCCACGCATGCGATGAGCCGGCCCCCCGGACGTATCCTTGAGACCAAACCAGAAAACGCGCGTTTTACCGCTGCAAGATCGGCATAAATGTCGGCATGGTCAAACTCGACGGAAGTAAGGATGACATCGTTCGGAAGATAATGATTGAACTTCGGAACCTTGTCCCAAAACGCAGTATCGTACTCATCGCCTTCTAGCACGAAAAACTGGCCCTTTTCCTCGACATGAAAACTGTGAGGCAGACTCTGGGATACTCCCCCGATGAAATAGGATGGCAGTTTTCCCGCAGTAGCCAGCACGTGGGCAAGCAGACTTGAAGTGGTGGTTTTTCCATGAGTCCCGGCCACCACGAGATTGCGGGTTCCGGGAAGAAGATTCTGCTCCATGAACTCCGGGAGCGAAACATACTTGTCGCCACGGACCTGGAATGCGGCCATCTCCGGATTGCCCTTGCTGATCACATTTCCGACCACCACGAGATCCGGCTTGCCCCCGATCCGATCGAGGTTGCTTGCATCATACGGAGAAAATAGCTCCACACCCGCACCGGTCAGGACATCGCTCATCGGGGGATACACATTTTGATCACTCCCCGTAACCCGGATTCCTGAACGCTTGAGAAATGCGGCAAAAGACCCCATCAAGGTCCCACAGACTCCGATAATATGAACGTGCTTGAACTGATGTAAACCCGAAGATTCGCTCATTTTTTCATTCTGAAAGAGAAATCACCTGATGCCAACCACAAAAGCAATCCAGGAATAGGCATTGTCCCCGGTTTCAGTGCGGACATATTCGCCATTTCCTTGTCCATCCGGACCCGGCTCCTCCCAATAAATCGCCGTTTCCCTGAATCCCGCATCTATCATGATCTCGCGCAGTTCTGGGATTGTCCACACCCTCCAGTCATAGGTGAAACAATCCCGGTGCATCTTTCCAGTCCTGTCCTTGAAGTGGATCGCATAAAGACCATGATGATGAATCGGGTCAAAGGATTTTTGATCCCAGTAATAGGTGAACTTTCCAAGCCCAGGAACCCGGTAGGTTTTTTGTTCGCGCACCGTTAAAATGAACCCCGGCCCGCCGGCCATTTCAAGCACGAAGATTCCATCCCGGCTCAGCGATTCATGGGCGGCCTTGAAATATAGCCGCATTTGTTCCCTCGTTTTGAAGATGAAAAATGAAAAATTTCCAGCTCCGATGATTTCGGATTTTCGCTTTTGCGGGGTGCAGACATTCTCACGCAAAAGAGTAATCCGATTCTTTTCACTCGAAGAAAGCAAGGAGAGGGTGTTTTTCTTCCCGTACTTCAGCGGCTCAGGATCAAGATCGAGCGCCATTGCAGTCCGCTCCGGATGGGATTTCACCCATTCTTTTGAAATCAAAAACGTACCGCAGAAATCCTCTCTCAAAGAACGCGCCGGACGATTCCGGATGTCAAAAAACATCCGATCAAAGATGCGAACGTGCTCTTCGGGGGTTTGTACGGAATTTTCATAGTGAGCATATTTGTCAAACCGGAATGCCATCCATCACCCCTGCTTCACCTTGAGAGAAAGAGTCAGAATGAATTCGGCGACCGGTTCATCTCCTGAAATCGAAGGAACCGTTGCGGTCACCGGAACCGGAAGATCGACCCGCTCTCCCGTCGCTGCCGCCTGCTCGACCGCCTTGCAGATTTCATCCCCCACCCGGCAGGTAAAATGGGTCTCCCCCTCCGGGCGCTTCAGGAACTTGGCCGAGAAGTCCTTGAAAATGAGACTCCCTTTTCCGGACTTCAACTCCCGCAATTTCTTTGCCGCAATCAATCCGCCAGCCGCATCCGCACCGATGCAAAGAGCCCCGAAGTACATGGAGCCGAGATGATTGAGATTGCGTCTACCAAACGGCAGGGCGATCACGCAGGTGTGATCATCAAGCGAAACGACTTTCGGTCCTGCCGCAAAGAGGAGAGGTATTTTCGCAAAAGAAAACGCCCGCAAAAAAATTGTGTCTTTGATCGAGATGGGCATGGCGGGCAGCATAGCCGAAAGCAAGGAGGTTGAAAAACAAATTCAGGAGCGCAACTCCGGCGAGCAGGTCAGTTCAACTTGCACCGAGGGGCCCGGCCTTGGTTCAAAACAGACTGATATTCGGGCACATGGGCTGGCACATGCGATTTTAGATTTGAAATCCTGCTCTCGCTCGAAGGATGGGTCGACATCCATTCGGGCTGCGATTTCCCCCCGGCGGCGGCAGACATGTTCTTCCAAAGCTCCACACTCTCGGAGGGATCAAAACCGGCTTTGGCCATGAGCTCAAGGCCGATCAAATCCGCCTCGCTCTCCTGGGTCCTGCTGAACGGAAGAAGGGCTCCGAATTGAACCCCCACCCCAAGACCCGCCATCAGAAGCCTTTTCTTCGAATCATCCATGTCCTTGACCGCAAGATCGGTCGCACCCAAAAGAATCGATGCAAGCTGCCCTTGGGATACTCTCTCGTTTCCATGTTGGGCCATCACATGACCGACCTCGTGCCCCAATACCGCTGCAAGCTGGGCCGGTGTCTTCGCGACCGGAAGAATCCCCGTGTGAACCCCGATTTTCCCGCCCGGGAGTGCAAATGCATTTGCGGAAGCGTCCTTGAAAACCACAACCTCCCACCGCTCCACAATCACTCGCCCCTTGGATGCTTCGAGAATTGGAGAAACCACGCATTGCACGTATTGATTGACCTTGGCATCCCGCTCAATGGGAGTCTTCGCCTTCAACTCCTCGAAGGATTGTGCTCCCATTTCATCCATCTTACCCGCACTCAATAGGACAATCTGCTTGCGACCCAAAGGAGAAGTGGCACAGGCGACAAGCCCGATCAGTGCCATGACACCCCAAAATACATACAACCTGTTCTTCACTTCAACTCCTCCACTCGTCTCGAACCGCTTCATGAAACTCCCGCCGTACGAGCCGGATCCGATCATCCGTTCGACCGGGGTGCACGCGATTCGTAAGCAAAATTGCAAAGAGCCCCTGATCCAGATCCATCCACAGCGAGGTTCCCGTAAACCCGAGGTGCCCGATGGTCGAGGGTGAAAACACAAACCCTGTGGAACCACTTCCATCAAGAGCTGGCACATCAAACCCAAGCGCCCTTCTGTTCCCGGATGAGTCGGTCACCACTCTCGAGAACTCTCGCAGAGTCTTGAGCGAAACAAATTTCTCTTGAAAGATTGCATCCACCCAAAGCTCGAGATCCCGAAGCCTTCCAAAGAGTCCGGCATGCCCGGCCATTCCCCCCCGAGACCAAGTGTTGTCGTCATGAACTTCGCCCTGCAAAGGCCCCCGCCATGGACAAAGCTCGGTCATCACATAGCGGGACTGATCCGGTACCAGCAGCCCAGAAGCCTCGCGATAGTGGAGGCGCAGTCCCGGCACCCGCCCATAAAGGCCCATCAGATCTTTCTCGAAATTGGCACTGATCAACCGCTCCAGATGCAAAAATCCGAGATCGGAATAAACCACATGTCCGCGCTGCTGAGGCGACTCCATGGCGACTGAATCCAGCAATGAATTGAAATGCTTGATTCGATCCTCGCGGGGAATTATCCCCAAACGCTCTCCGAATCGGGTCCGCATTGCTTCGTAAAAAGGCTTCCATGCCGGAAGGCCCGACCGATGAGTGAGCAATTCCTCAAGTCTCGAATCAAGGAGTAGCTCACCGGTTTCCACTTTTTTCATGCAAAGGAGAGTGGTTGCCAGAATCTTGGTCAAGGATGCGAGATCAAAGGTCGATTCTTCGCCCACCGGCAGAGCGTCCGAAAACCGGGAATGGGCTCCGAGAAAATGTCTTACTTTCTTTCCGGCACCGATCCTGCCAAACGAGACTGCCATCCCGGAACCGACTCCTTGTCTCAATGCGGATTCCAGAATGGCGCGGGTACGGGAAACTTTCATCTAAATCACCCAGGTTTCACTTGCGATGGTACGACCAGACTTGAATCGCCCGCCGGAAAGATCGGAAAAGTCGAGCGTCTCATACCGCCCCTTGGTCATTTGCTCCGCCATCGCAATTCCCACCGCGTAGCTTTGCATCGCCCCGTGGCCCGAGAAGGAGTGTGCCTCAAACACGCCCGGCAAACCGTCTACTGCGCCGACAATCGCATGATGGTCGGGAGAATTCTCATAAAGCCCGGCCCACCCGCTGATGTGTCGCAAGCTCTCGAATCCGGTGGACCGCTCGTAGAGCGAAGGCCAGATTTGCTCCTCAAAAAAGGAATCCGCGTCGTAGTGAAAATTGAATCCTGCAGCTTCTCCCGGCGTCGCAAATCCGGAGAGTCCGTAGATCGATTCCGGATGGAAATACACTCCGCTCGGATCGATGATCATGCCATAGGGAGTAAGATCGATATCCCGCGCATGGAAAAGCGAAATCTGTCTACGGACAGGTTCGGCAGGACACTCATAGCCCAGAATCGAGGAAAGTTTTGGTGCCCACGCCCCCGCAGCATTCACCACTTGCCCTGCTGAAATCTCAATCCACCCTCCGAGCGACTCATCAAAGGCTGCGCGATGAGTCGGATTTTGCTCGAGGATTCGGCGCTTGTCTTCGCTCTTGAGAGTATCTTTGAATCGAAATGCACGCACCTTCCACTCAGACGAGCGGGCGCTTTCCGTGACAAACACGCCATCCAAAAACAGCACTCCCGCTTCGCGCGCGATTTCCCGATAATGTTCCTTCAAACGATTCGGATTGACGAGGCCGTCCTTCACTCCAAAAATTCCGCCCGCAAGGTCGTCGGTTTTGTCGATGAAGGGGCAGCGTTCACGAATCTGATTCACATCCAGAACATCAACCGCCCACCCTTCCTTCACATGCATTTCACGGGCCTTGAGCGCCGCCGAAAACGTTTCAGGACGATGAAGCCAGAGATAGCCACAATCGCGGTACCCGATGGAGTCGGCAACACTTCCGAAATATTCGATAGAAGTTTTGGAGGCCAAGAGGTTCACCCGCTGCGACCAGGTGGCACGAACGCCTCCTGCATTGAGCTCGCTGCTGCTCCACTCCCCTCCCAGATCAAGGTCCACCACCGTTACTGAGCGGGCCCCCTTGCCCGCAAGGCCCATGGCAATGGCACTTCCGATCAATCCACCACCCACGATCAGAATGTCTGTTTTCATATCAGGCGCACTCATCTCATTCTCACCACATCATCTGACTGAAGTTTTCAGAGATGATCTTTGGTTCTCCATTTTCCTCGGCAATATAAAGAGTCTTCGTCCCGTGGGAAACCAGCCCCTTGCGTCCACTCCTTAGTTCTGATTCGTAATCCTGGGTGAACATCATCATCGTGTACTTGGGATGCCGGAAGAAGAACGGTTCACTGGCATTGACCTTGATCGAGGAATACTTTTTTGTGAGGGCCGACTTGTATTGCTTCCAGGAATCCCGATCAAAGGTCCGGCCCTTGATGGGGGAAGAAAAATCCGTGTGGTAATGACTCATGTACTTTTCCACATCCCGGCTTTCCCAATCCTTGATCCACGAATCAAAGAACCGATGCAGTTTTTCATCCCGTCCCCCGCTTTTGTATTCGGGAGTCAAGGCATCGAAGATCAGAACCGGGGTCAGTCCAACCTGGATGGAGTTCTGAATTTCCTTTAGCTCCTCGTTCAGAACCACAACACATCCCTCACTGTCGAAATCCCGTTTCAAGCGCTCAGGCTCATTTGTGCCGTGAAGCATGATGTTGTTCCCTGTACAATCCGCGATCTGGTCGTACTGGTTTGGATAATTCACATAGAACGCCATTGCACCAAACTTGGGCTTGAGTCTCGGTGGAAGAATCTTCGATGAAAACTGATACACCCCCTCAGGAGTTTTCAGATCCCCTTCCTCTTCCTTGTCGCCTTTCACCTTTCCGGTCGTGGCATGATAGGTTTTCAGGATTTTGTACGAGTCATCCGGCTCGTAATGGGCCACATGAAGAACATTGGTCTTCTTGTCGACCAGGATCAAAGTATGCATATGCGAATGGTGGGATGACCTGCCGGTTGCGAGCGCAGGAAATGCACTGCAAGCCACGCCAATGGCAGCAAGCACTCCGGCACACCACGCGGTGCGTGTTGGATCTGGGTTCCCGAATGTCGACATCGGGGAGGATTCTAACTGTTTTTGTTCAGGTTTTAAAGCGAAGTTTCGGCACGAGCGCGAGCGCTTCGAACACGATTTTAGAGCTCATTTTCGATTTTCCAACGCGTCGATCCTCAAAAATGATTGGAAACTCCTTGCAGCGGAATCCCTTTTTGAATGCGCGGTATTTCAGCTCGATCTGAAAAGAATATCCACCCGCTTCCAGGGTTCCTAGATCGATGGACTCCAGTACTTTTCGATTCCATCCGTTGAAACCACCGGTGAAATCACGAATGGGAGCGCCCAAAACCGTACGAGCGTAGAGACTCCCCCCTCGACTGATGATCTTCCTGCCAAGTCCCCAATTCACCGTCCCGCCCCCTGGAACATAGCGGGAGCCGATCACAAAATCATGCTCATTGAGAAGAGACAGCATGGTAGGAAGAAACTCGGGCTTGTGCGAGAAATCCGCATCCATCTCGATCAATCGATCGAAGTTCTGCGAAAATCCCCACCGAAAGCCCGCGATGTATGCAGGTCCAAGACCCTCTTTCTTGGTTCGATGAAGAACGTGGATTCGTGGCTCGGATGCACTCAGCTCATCCGCACGCTTGCCTGTACCATCCGGGGATCCATCATCTACAACGAGGATGTGGACATTCGGAGGAGTACGGGCTAGCACGGCCTTGGTGATCGGCTCCAGATTTTCGATCTCATTATAGGTTGGAATGACAATGAGCGCTTTGGTTTCAGGACTTGTCATTTAAAACGGAACGTCTTCTTCGGTGAAAGTAGGTTCAGCCTGGAAGGATGCTCCCGCTCCGTAATTGGAGTTTCCACCTGAGTTTGAGCCGTAATTTGCAGAACCACCGTAATTCTGGTTCTGGGCTCCGTAATTGGAGTTCCCGTATTCCTGATTGGAAGAGCGGCCTGCACCCGCGTTGCCGCCAAGGAACTGGACCGATTGAGCCACCACTTCAGTGGTGTAACGGGTTTGATTGTCTTTGTCCTGCCAGGAGCGAGTCTGAAGCTTGCCTTCGATGTAGGCCTGACGGCCTTTTTGAAGGTACTGTCCGCAAAGCTCAGCAAGTTTTCCGAATACAACTACACGATGCCACTCGGTTTTTTCCTGCTTTTGGCCGTTCTTGTCCGTCCACGATTCATTGGTTGCTATGCTTAGGTTGCAAATGGCTTGGCCAGAAGCGGAATGTTTCACTTCTGGATTCTGCCCGAGGTTTCCGATCAAGATCACTTTATTAATTGACATGCCTCTGACTTACGCCCGTTGCATCGGGTAAGTCAAGGCTTCTTCGAACGCCTCCCAAGGTCCTTGTTTTCTCAGGAAAAGGCAGCCCCTTTTCAAGGAACTTTTTTCTCCATGCCTCTTCCACCTGACGAACCGCCTTGGGTCGATCCACCAGATACAGGATCGGATCGAACTTGCAATCCGGACACACCATCGCAGATCGCATCTTGAGCCGGTACACCGCCTCGAGAGTGATTCCAACCGGGATCAGGAACGCAAGAAACCCTTTTGCCCCCATCAGGGGCCAAAAAAGAAGGGTGAAGAATGAACTTGCGATGAGCACCTGAAAAAAGAATCCCGGCGAACCGACCTTCGCCGGTGGCGTCTGCCGCCTTTCCCTCTTGCAACTGACGCAAAAATACCTGAATCCCTGATTTTCGATTTGCTTCATCCACTGTTGAAGGGCTGACTTCCTGTTTTTAGGCCACATTGAAACTCCTTTTCAATTCCGCCGCAAAATAGAGTATACCAAAGGCTCAATGAAAATTGCTGCAAAAACCTTCTCGCTTGCCGAGGCTCCCGCATTTCCCGATCGCTGGTCGCAGCTCCTGGATGAGACCCTTCCTGCGTTCGTAAAGGACCGGTTTTCTCCGTCGGAGTCCTGGAAGAAAAA
>CANGWP010000037.1 GCA_947457605.1 Bdellovibrionales bacterium
CACAAATCCGATCCATGAAACAAGCGGAGCGAAATGCAAACGACGGAATCTCGTTTGTTCAAGTAGCAGAAGGTGGACTCTCGGAAGTGGGTAACATTCTGGTCCGGATGAGAGAGCTCTCGATCCAGGCTGCATCCGACACCGTGGGTGATCGTGAGCGTGGATTCATCGACAAGGAATACCAAAGTTTAAAACAGGAAATTGATCGCATCGCAAATGTGACCAATTTCAACGGGACACCGCTTTTGAACGGCATGGCTCAAAAAGATGAGCTTGAGTTCCAGGTAGGCGCCCGAAATAACAATGCGGACCGGATCCAATTCGCAGTGAGCGAATACGATGTGCGCACCGACAAGCTTGGCATCAATGGGATCTCATCCGAGACCATTGATTCAGCCCGGGATTCCATCGACAAACTCGATGAGGCAATCTCGCGGGTGACCGGAGCTCGCGCAGGCCTGGGTGCCATGCAGAACAAACTCCAATCCACTGTGAACAATTTGCAAATTGCCAAAGAAAACCTGGCAAATGCGCGTTCGCGGGTGATGGATGCGGACATCGCCGAAGAGGCGACTGCCATGGCACAAAAGCAGATCCTGAACCATGCGGGCATCTCGGTTCTGGCTCAAGCGAACTCCTCACCACAGCTCGCACTGAAATTGCTCTGATCTGAAACAAAAAAGTGTTCTCACGCCAAAGCCCTGAGAGATCGCCCGGGTATCAGTTCTGAGCTGTGCCCGGGCGGCCTCACTCCACGATCTTGTCGGTATTCTTATCGATGGTGAATCGGAACAGTGAGTCCTCGAGCTTCGACGCCAAAGAGATTTCCTGCAACTCTATCCGTGTGGTGTTTCCACTGGTGTGGGTCAGGGTGACTCTTGAAATCATCTTTTTGGCGGACTCGATTTCGACTTCTGCAACCGAAACATCTCCCGCGGTACCGGCCTTTGGCTTAAGGAGAAATACATTCTTGGTCTTTTCAGAAACTGCAACCGCACCTTTGCCAAAATCAAAAGCTCCACTCAGCAAACCGTTCAGGAACTGGGTTTGAACCTGACTTTTCTTGCGAATGATCACTTGTCCGCGCTCACCCGTATCAAACGGCGGAGTGTAGAACCAATACACCTTGCCATCGCTCACCAGAATATTGGGATCCGGCTCGAGCGTCTCCCACCTGAGCTTTCCCGGACGCTTGATCCAAATCCGACCTTGAGCTTTTTTGGTCTGACGGGTTGCCTTGATTTCCGTACTTTGAGTGAATTGAGCCTGAACTCCCGCCGACTTTTGATACTGGGCCTGCACTTCCTGCAGAAGCGGCGGCAGCGGTGATTCAGACGCAATCCCGGACTTCGGTGACAAAATCAAGAATAGCGTAAGAAGCGCTACCCTACTGAAGCTGGATCGATACCATTCTGGAAACACCGGGCTCCTCCATCGTCACCCCGTAGAGTGCGTCATTCAATTCCATCGTCTTCTTGTTGTGAGTCACAAGAATGAACTGAGACTTCACGGACATTTCACGCACCAGAGCATTGAACTTCCCGATATTGGAATCATCGAGCGGAGCATCCACCTCATCCAGAATACAGAACGGAGACGGCTTCACCATGAAGATCGCAAAGATCAGGGAGAGAGCGGTAAGTGCCTTTTCCCCACCCGAAAGAAGGGTCATGTTGGAAATCTTCTTCCCGGGAGGCTGAGCCAGAATATCCACTCCGGCATCCAGAATATCTGCAGACCCTTCCGGATACACAAGAGACAGCTGCGCCTGACCGCCCCCGAAAATGATCGGAAACAGTTTTTCAAACCGGGATGCGATCGCCTCAAACGCCTTCTGAAAGCGCTCTTCCGAAGTCTTGTTGATGTGCTCGATTGCCTCGTTCAGGTTTTGCATCGAGGTTTCAAGATCGGCCTTTTCCTTGAAGAGGTGCTCGTGACGCTTCTGCATGGCCTCGTATTCCTCGACCGCCATCGTATTCACTTCACCCAAGCGCCGGATCTTCTCACGCAAATCCTCGACATCGGCGTGAAGAACTTTCTCTTCCTCTTCCGACATTTCGATGGTCACGACCGGATCATTCATTTCTTCCTGGATGTCGACGCCCTGGGCTTCCTCAAGGCATCCCACTCCGTACTTCTCTTCCATGTTGGCCTTCAGATGTCCAAGCTCGGAAACAACGCGCTCGATATCAATGGAAAGCTGGGTAAGTGCCTGGGTTTTCTCGTCGCCAAGCTTGTGAAGCTCCTTGATCCGCTCCATGCCGGAGGTCACCAGGGAATTGGACTGCTCGAAGCGATCTTTGAGGATCGAAAGCTCCTCGCGCTTTTCCGAAAGCAAGCGGGAGAGGCGCTGAATCTCGGATTCATGCTCCTGGTCTCCATCCGAATATTGGGAACGATCCTGACCGAAGGTTTCGAGCAATCGGTCAACCTCGCTCAGGCGCCGCTGGCGATCCTGCAGAAATCGCTGCTCGGTCTCAAGCTCCTTTTTGAGCGAATTCTTGCGTTCACGCTCGGAGGCTTCCTGAATCCGGATCTCCTGAAGGGATGTCTCGGAACCCCGAAGCTCTTCGTCCTTCATCGACAATCGCTCTTCATGGTCTTTGATCCAGACTTCAATCTCTGACTTGCGCTCAGCCATTTCAGTAAGAGAGGCCTGAAGCTCTTCGATGCTTGCACGGGACGTACTGATTTGTCCTTCAATCTGCTCGCGATCCCCCGAGAATCGCGCGGTCGAACGCTCCACTTCGGCAACCTTGCGCTCGATCTGGGATTTCTCACGATCCAGAGAATTCACTTCCACTTCCAGATCACTTCGGGACTGGGAAAGCGACTGCACTTCGGCCTGAAGACCTTCCAGCGTCATTCCGGCATCATTCAATGAGTTTTCCAGCTCGAGATGTCTTGCCTCCGCAGTCGCAACTTCGCCTTTCAGCTCCTGAATGATTCTTTTTCTGGCAAGCAGGGATCCCGCCTGGTCACTCTCGGCATTTCCTCCAAAGAGAACTCCCTGATTCGAATCAAACCAGATTCCATTGCGTGTGACAAAACTAATCCCCTCCGCCTGATAGGTGCGGATGTCCGATACTGCCGGCACTTCTTCCAATACTTCGACCGAGGACACAAGGACTTCGATCAAGCGATGAACCGCGCGGGAGTTCTCAGCGGAATAGCCTTCGGGAGAAACCAACCTGACAAATTTATGAAGCGGATTGTAGCTTGCCTTCTCCTTGGATTCGGCTGACGGAATGGCAATCTGGATCGCAGCACTTCCCGCATCATTCTCACGCAAGAACTGAAGCGCCGAGAAAGCCGCAGAAGCATCCTGAGCATAGAGCCGCTCAAAAGCATGACCGAGAACCGCTTCCACTGCAGCCTCATACCCGCTCCCGACCTCGATGAAATCGGAAAGGACGGCAAAGGGACTGCCGTTCTCAGAGGACCACTCGAGAATCTTCTTCGGACCATTGGCCATGCCTTCGCGGGCTTTTTCAAGCTCTTCAAGACTTTTCAGCCGGGAACTCAAGGATGTGAGCTCCTTAAGGGCTCGGTCGCGATCGGATCGAAGTGATTTGGTGGTGTTCTCGGTTTCGGACAACTCAAGCTTCTTCAGCTCAAGTGCCTCTCGGGCCGCATCGCGGGCCTGAGTGCGTTCTTCAAGTTTCTCTGCGATCGACGCCAATGCTTGTCTTTGGATCTCAAGCTCCGCAAGAATCTCCTGTTCTTGACTCTGAAGAGCCTGAAGGCGGGCTTCTGCGCCCTGAATCCGCTCCTCAAAGGTTGCGATCCTGGAATAGCTCTGCGAGGTCTTTTCGGTAAGCTCCACGAATTGTCTGCGATTCGACTCAGCTTCGCGCTTGTTCGTGTCATGCGCATCACGAAGCGAGGACACCTTTGAGGACAACTCTTCGGCTTGTGCGGCAAGAGCCTCGACTTTTCCATCCAGACCCGAGAACTCTTCGCTTTTCGCAGCCACCGACTCGCGGTACTGATTCAGCTCCTCTTCAATCTGTTCCTTTTCAGAACCGAGTTGAACGAGTTGGCGATTCAAATCTTCCTGGCGTTTTCGGGAGAGCTCAAGCGCACTTTGATGGTGAGTAAGATCGGAGGAGTAGCTCTCCACCCCTGCCTGCAGTTGCTCCACCAGTTTGGAATCATTCAATTGCTCAACCCTGCGGGTTTCGAGATCGAGTTCACACTGGGAAAGTTCCGCACGAAGTCCGACCAAAAGGTGGTCAAGGCCCGCTCGATCATGTTCGATCTTTCCGAATTGCCGATTCAGGACTTGAAACTTGCGACGGCCCCATGCGGTTTCTTTTTCCAAAAGCTCTGAACGGTACTCTTTGTAACGGCGGGCTTTTTGCGCCTGACGCTCAAGACTTGAAAGAGAGCGATCGATTTCCGCAAGAACATCATTGATCCTCGCAAGGTTTTGATTCGCTCCTTCAAGCTTTTTCAGGGATTCCTTTTTACGGGCCTTGTATTTCGCAATCCCAGCGGCATCCTCGATGATGAGCCTCCGGTCTTCGGGCTTCGAGTTTACAACCTTGTCGATCTGCCCTTGTTCAATGACTGAATACCCTTTGGCTCCGGCACCGGTATCGAGGAATAACTCATGGATATCCTTCAAGCGGGCCTGAACCCCATTGATGAAGTATTCACCCTCGCCGGAACGATAAACCCTTCGAGTAACCGAAATCTCCCGTTTCTTTACGGACACAGCCCCCTCTTCGGTGGAAGAAGCACCCATCGGGGCGTTTTCGGTATCCACCACGTCCTGTTCCAGGACCAAGGTCGCCTCAGCCATTCCAAGGGGCTGATATTTTGAACTTCCTTTGAAAATAATGTCATCCGAGCCACTGGAGCGAATGTGCTTGTAGGACTGCTCTCCCATGACCCAGAAAAAGGCGTCCACGATATTGGACTTTCCAGAACCATTTGGGCCAACAATACCCGTAATGGGTCGGTCAAAGTAGATGACCGTCTTGTCTTTGAATGACTTAAATCCTTGAATTTCTAAGCGTTTAATCCGCATAAGTCGGTGTCCCCCCAAAGGCGTAAAAAGAATGACGCTTAGGGGAAGTTTTCGCTTAAATGGGACGAAAAGGAAACAAAAAAAGGGCCCAAGCAATTGCCTGGGCCCTGGAGTCCTGAAGACTTCTTTAATGGGGGGTTGGGGTGAAGATCGTCGCCAGGTGTATTATTCTTAGGCTCCCTTCCCTCTCACTCCCCGTAATTTCATATTCAATTGTATTTTTCGAGCCGTAGCTCCCCAACCTGGCCGGGTCCGGGACAACGGTTCATGAGGTCCGCCGACGTCTTGGCGTTTCACTCATGCTCAAACTAGCGTGGAGGCCCCACGAGATGGACCTTGTGCTTTTCATCTTTTGCGTCATGAGAGAGCATACGTGCTACGTTTTGTCTCATATTCGTCCTCCGTAAGATAAGAATCTCATTGCTGATTTTTTTGGTCAACTATTTTTTTCAGAGAAAAATCTTTCTTTTTTTCCTCTGGAATTACAGTATTTTGCCATGCCTTCGCTCTCCATCCTGATCCCCGCGTTCAATGAAGCGGCTCGCCTTCCTCAAACCATGGAGTTAATTAAGTCCTCGAAAGAAAAGGGGATTTTTAAATCCATGGAGTTGGCCGAAGTTTGGATCATCGACGATGGGTCCAAAGATGGAACTGCTCAAATCGCAAAAAATTTTGCCCCGGGGCTCCCTGAAATCCGAGTTCATTCCGTGACCCCAAACCAAGGCAAAGGGAATGCAATCCATACCGGACTTAAACTCCTCAGCGGGGACTGGTGCCTGATCGCAGACGCGGATTCGGCCACCCCTTGGGATCAGTTCATCCCACTGGCCCAAGCATGCTTGAGCAACACCTCTTCCGGGTTCCGGATCGCCATGGGCTCTCGCGACATTGAAGGAAGCGTTCGCAAAGAGCGCCAGTCTTGGCTTCGTGAAAATCTGGGGAGACTCTTCAATTTTGCAGTGCGCCTGATCACGGGGCTTCCCTTCAAGGACACCCAATGCGGATTCAAGCTAATCCACATGCCATCGGTCCGTCCGTTTCTTACTCTTCTCCGGGTGAAGCGCTTTGCCTGGGATGTCGAGCTTCTGCTCTTTGCAAAGCGCGCAGGTCTTTCCATGGTGGAAGTCCCAGTGGTTTGGGAACACCAGGAGGGAAGTCGGATCAATCCATTGAAAGATGGAATCGAAATGTTTTTTCGGGTGATCCAAATGCGAATCCGCATTGCTTTTCTTTCGGTGGAACCATGAAACGGCAAAAGGCATTCGGGCGCCTTGCGCTGACTCTTCTGGCCCTGTTCTGGCTCTATCAGCTTACCCGGATGCCCACTCTGGATTTTGATGAATCGCTTTATCGAAGCGTAAGCCTTTCCATGAAAATGAAAGGTGATCCCTGGCTTCTGAGTTGGGATTCCCGCCCCCTTTTTCACAAGCCCCCGATTTTTTATTGGCTCATTGTTGCTGCAAGCGCTCTCATCGACTCTGGAAAAGAGATCGTAAGCTCTCTCGCAGCACGAGTTCCAAGCATTCTGAGCTCGATTGGAATCCTGTTTTCGCTCTACCGGGGGATCGGGTACATCCTCCCGGGGCCAACCTCCCGCGAAACAAAATCCATTCCGGTTTTTGCATTTCTTTGCGCGAGCTTCGCCGTTCTCACCTCGGGGGCAGTGATATTCGACCCACTTCAGACCCTTGCATTGATGCCTGCAATCCTGATTCCAACGCGGATCTTTCTAAGAGAAGAAATCCCGGGTTGGCGCACCTGGATCCTGCTCGGAATCAGCCTTGCACTTTCCACCATGATCAAGGGTCTGAACGGAATCCTGATTCCTTCTTTTGCATTCGGGCTTCAACTCCTTGCATCCCTCCGAAGATGGGGAATTCCCGAATCCCTCCGAGCTGGGTTCTTATTTTTCTCACTCGCCTTTGTTCCGGCCGTAGTTTTATCCGCAGCATACTTTTTTCTTCTGAATCAAAAGATCGGACCGGAATTCACCGAAGAGTTTTTCTGGGTTCAACACTTCGGAAGATCCCGCGCTCCCATGGAAGCGCACTCGGGCGGATTTTTTTACCATCCTTTCATGCTTTTTTTCGGGGGTGGGTTCCTCACACCTCTCATCCTGTCCTTGTGGCGGGATCGCCAACCTGATCTGATTCGTTTCGGATTCCCCCTCAGCTTTGCCCTCGCTTTCGTGCTGACTTTCACGCTCTCGGCAACAAAACTTCCCCACTACATCTGGCCCGCATGGCCTGCACTTGCGCTCTTTGCAGGTCTGATCTTCTCTCTGCCGTCAAAAGAACCATCAAAACCCAACGGATGGTTCACACGCTCCGGAATTGCGGGCTTTCTCTTTTCGACTCCCGTATTGATTCTTGGAATTCTTCTTTTTGCACTGGGCGCCGCCTCGGATCTGGTTCTGAAGGAGCTTTCCCAGTCCTCTCGCGGTGCCTCCATCGTACATTCGTTTGCTCCATTCACCGGCCTTCAAAAGGTCGGACTCTGGTTGGGAGCGATTTCCTGTTTCGTATTTGTGCTCAAGAATCGGGTACTCGGCCTCGTTCCCCAGATCGCGGCCTTCCTTTCCATGATCAGCCTTTGCGCTCTTGCCATGGGAATCGGGCCCACCCTTGATCGCATCATGGTCAAACCCTTCGAGCAGATTTCCGATGACCTGAAGGCAAGAAATCCAAGCTCCTCTGACTGCATCCGGTATTCCGGTCCCTTGTCTGCAACCTTGAGTCTTGCACTCGGCCCGAATTTGATTCATAACCGTTGCGAACCGAATGAAGCGAAGTACCTGATTGCACCGGAATGGAAAGCGGAAGATTGCAAGAATTTCGGACTCACAGAGGTAAGTCACCGAGGCCATCTCATCCTCTGCGTGAAATAAGTTTTGTTCGAAAGAAAGGACAAGCACATGTCATTGATGCGAGTGAAATATTCAGGAAACTTGCGCTGCGAAGCGGTTCATGAGGATTCCAAAACAGAAATTCAAACCGACGCCCCCAAAGACAACCAGGGAAACGGCGAACGCTTCTCACCCACCGACCTTCTCTGCACGAGCCTTGCCACCTGCACTCTCACCATCATGGGAATCAAGGCACGATCCCTTGGCGTGAATCTGGATGGCGTTGAAATCGGAATCCAAAAAATCATGAGTAAGGGACCGCCCCGCAGAGTCGCGGAAATCGTTCTCACCTTTGACTGGAAAGGCCTGCTCGAAAAAATTTCTCCTGAGCAGCTGGATTCATTGAAACGATCGGCTCTGGCATGTCCGGTTGCGCTGTCCCTTCACCCCGATGTGAAGAAGACGATTCACTGGTAATTGAAGAAGGTCTCTCAAAAGAAAACGGGCACGCCCCTAAAGGAGCATGCCCGAAATTCACGAAAGTCCTTTTTGGACGAATCAGCCGAAATCGCGATCCATCACGGTCTTGCGACCATCACGCTTGGCAGCTTCAACCGCCTGATCGCAAAGTTCGCGAACTTTGTCGGAGAGCACATCGATCACCGCGGCGGATGTGTTCATTCCGGACTTTCCACGAATGTAATTCTTCAGCTTTGATGCAACTACCAATACTTCCTTTTCAGCATTTCCTTCTGTCATGACTTCTTCCCTTTCATCATTTTCTGCAGCCTGACCATCCAGACCCAGAATGAATTTTTCACGTTCTGATAAACTCTTGCTCGACTTCCCCGGGGTCCCATTTGAAACCGTGGACCGAACCGGAGCAGCCTCTTCAGTCTCCCTGGTTTTGGGAGCCCGAGATTCAATCGCCCAAGCCTCGCGGTGATTGTACAAAGGCAGGTGTGCATCCCAGCACTCTACCGAACAAAACACGAGGCCCGTCCGTTTCCGATTGCAGGTGGAAACATTACAAGCCCAATAGACCGAATTCAAGCCTATTGCCTTTTTGCACGAAGAACAGGGTCTCCAAACAGCAGATGGTTCCACAGACCCCCTACTCTCAGGGAAGGCGGAGAATCTTTCAATAGGTATTCGTTTGAGGGGTTTTGAAAAAAAGTGGGCCCAGTCCAAGGGGGGTTGAGACTGGGCCCTAAAAAGAGTGCCTTGTGAGGGGGTTGGGGATCGGCACTACTTCTACACGCCCTAATAGCAACCCGCGTGCCAAACCCTTTCAATCGCAATTAAAAAGCAATTTCAAGACCTTGCAGTTTCGATAAATTAAACAGGAAATAAATAATTGTCCAGAAATTAGACAGGTGTGAATTAAATTCAGATTTCCGCAAACAAAACTCGGGAATTCGATCAGCTCCCAACACGATAGGCACTCACCGCCTCGAAGAACCCGTTCCGAATCATGGAAACCGCAATCGCCGCAAGGAGCAGAGCTGCGATTTTCGAGGCAATGACAGTTCCCTCTTTTCCCATGACACGTTGAACTGCATCACAATTCTTGAGAAGGATCCAGGCAATCAAGTAGTTCAAAATCAAAGCTCCAGCCGTGATCCAGTACCCGTTTTGCCCCACCTGCAAAATCAGAGCTGTGAGCATCGCGGGACCTGTGATCAAGGGTACCGCCAGAGGAACAATGCCGGTCGAAGCAGAGGTTTTCTTCACCGTATCCGGTCCTCCATGAAGATCAGAAAGTGCGATCAGCAGCAGAATCAATCCCCCCGCAATCCGGAAGTCATAGAGTGTGATTCCGAGATGACCAAACACTGTCTTTCCAACAAAGACAAAAACGATTGCAACCACAAAAGCCACGGCCATGGAAGTATTTACAACCGAGTTACGATCCTCAGATGGAATGTCACGCGTGAGAGAAAGATAAACAGGAATGGCTCCGATGATGTCAAGCGCCACAAAGAGAGAAGTGAAGCACATGAAGAATGCGCCCAGCACCGATTAGCCCGCCTTGTTTCCGGATTGATCCGGCTCTTGCTCTGCCTTAGAAATTCGAACTTGATTTCGGCCGTTCCGCTTGCACTCATAGAGCGCATCATCCGAGTGGTTGAACAAAACCCGTGGATCATTTGAATGGAGCCCTGTTTGAGCCAGCCCGATCGATACCGTTACCTTGAGCTTTTTGCCTTCGTATTCGAAGTCACGCTCCTCAATGCTCTTTCGGAACTGCTCGAAAATCGGCAAGGACTCCTGTGCTGTGGTATTTTGAAGAACCATGCAGAATTCCTCGCCGCCGTACCGGTACGCAATGTCCTGCGCTTCCTGGCGTCGACACTCTGAGAACAGAACCGCAACGGTGCGAAGGATGTAATCCCCGGCCTTGTGCCCGTAGGTATCGTTGAACTTTTTGAAATGATCGATATCCATGAGCGCCAGGGTAAGCGGCTTGCTCTCCACCACCGCCTTCGCCACATATTCGTAATAGGAATCCTCGAAGTACCGGGCATTGTTCAAACCGGTGAGCCTGTCGGTGATGGAAGCGGAATAGAGCCTGGACTTATGGAGACTCACTGCCGATTGATCCGCAATCCCCTGAAGAAGACTCACATCTTCCCGCGTGAATCGCCCCAAGGCATCCAGTACCGCAGATCCGTCGTTTTCGATATGAACCTTGTTTGTGAAATTCATCACGCCTTCAAGCTGTCCGCCATTCAACACAGGTACCGAACAAATGCAGTGGGTTTCATAGGCTCCCATCTGGGGGATGTCATCCCGATTGTTGATCACCATGGGCCTTCTCTGAAGAGCCGCCTGTCCTGCAACCCCTTCTCCAATCTCAAAAGATTTTGTGCCGATCCGGCCGGAATTCAATCCTTCAAGAACGCTCTCATCGAGATATCCCCACGCAACGGTAAGCTCGAGCCGCCCCGTAGTCCGGTTCAAAAGCATGAGATTCCCCTTTTGGGCCTTCACCGCTTTCACCGCATTCCGGATGGTCTGCTTGCAGAGTTCCTTGATGTCGTTGATGTTCGCGAGCTCCTGGTGGAATTCGTACAGAATCTGGATGTTGTTCAGGATTCGCTGGTTCTTCTCGTACTTGAGAGTGGAATCGATGATGGTGGTTGCGATCGAGGCAAGCTCCTGCACGAAGGAATATTCGTTCTCCGCGATCTGGGTCCCGTCCCTGCGCTCTCCGAGAGTGAGCACTCCGATGATTTCACCGCTCTTGATCAGCGGACACCAGAAATCAGAGCGAAGAACATCGAGATTGAATTTTTCCCAGGCCGTGATGAAGCGTGGCTCTTTTTGCAGGTCCCGAACCGAAAAGACGTTCCCCTGCTGGATCAACTGCCAGAGCAGTCCGTTGTTCTTTTCAATCCGAAACAGGTAGAGCGGCTCTTTGCGTCCAAGGTGATCCACATAATGATCATCAATTCCGTAATAGCGTTTGACCTGAAAAAACTCTTTTTCTCCGTTCTCAAAATCCTCTTTCAACAGAACGCTCGAATTCACCACATCGTAACGCTCACGAACGACTGCCATGAAGGTGTCGAGAAGTTGCGGAAGGTTCAAAATGTTGCTCAATCCCTTGCCGGACTGAAGGAGCGCCTGCATTTCAAAAATGCGGATGTCCTGCGCGATGACCTTGCTTTTCATGGTCTTGATTTCGCGCTTCAGACTGCGGATCAGATCGCCCTGGCTCTCAAAGCCATCGGTCATTCCGGGCGTCGTGATTTCAAGCACTTTCGGGGTTGGGTTCTTTTTTTCCATACCTTCTCTTGAGCCTCTTCGGACCAAGATTCCCTGAACTGAAGCAGATTTCCGGATCAATGGTCGTAATTTAACTTGACTATTTAAGTCAACATTGGTAAAGTCCGCCTCATGTTGCGCAGTGTTACCCCGGTGAGTGTTTTGAGTTTCGCTTTCATTTCAACCATTCTGGCCACGAATGTCATGGCAATGGCGCCCAAAAGGATCGGCAGAACCTCAGTGGAGCCGATCAAAATTTCTTTTCTGCTGACGAACGACATCCACGGACACATCGCTCCCAAACTCACCTACCTTGGAACCATCGCCCGACAATTGCGACAATCCCCCGAGTACAGCTCCGGAAAAGCGGGCCTTTTGATCCTCGACTCCGGTGACCAATTCCAGGGAACCCTTCTCAGCAACTTTGATGAGGGCGCCTCCCTCTTTAACACCTTCAACGAGATCGGCTACGATGCGATCGTACCGGGCAACCATGACTACGATTTCGGTCCCCTCGGCTGGTTGTATGACCGGGTGACCCCGGGAGATACCTCGAGCGATCCTCGGGAGGTAATCAAGAGCCTTGCCAGCATGGCGAGATTCCCACTTCTTTCTGCAAACACCTACTATCGGAATTCCATTTTGGCGGGCGGCCGAAGGATCGAACTCGACGACCAGTGCAGACCTTCAGGCGAGACGCCGGCCGCGCCCCTCGACTTCACCGCTGCAAAGCGCCCCGAGTTCCTGAAGCCCTTCACGATCGTAAAACGGGCAGGAGTCCGAGTGGCCTTGATTGGTCTCGACAACAAAAGCACCGCAAGTTCAACCACCAAGGAAAATGTGAGCGATCTTTGTTTCCGTGATGAAGTGAGCGAATATCTTGAGATCAGGCGTGACCTGGACGGCAAAGCGGATCTCTTCGTGATCCTTATTCACAACGGCGACACCGACAAGAATTTCGAAGGATCCGAAATCACCCGAAAAATCAATGCTGCGATTCCGAATGGAGTTCACCTGATGGCTGCCGGGCACACCCATTTCGTACACAATGCGAATGTCGGCGGAGTCCGCGTGATCCAGGACGGAGCCAATGGCAAAAACTATGGCCGGGTGGATCTCTATTTTGATCCGGCCACTCGCACGGCAAATACTGAAAAGACCGATTCAGCCGCAGGAATTTCAATTGATGATCAAACTTGTGATCAGCAAAAAGCCCCCTTTGCCTGCAAGCAATTGAAGCTTCCCCTTTCTTCCCATCCTGGAATCGATCGAATCGTCGAAGGCGCAAGTGCCGCAATCGCTCCCTTGGCGAAGAAAAAACTCGCAACCGCAAGCGCCATCATTCGCTCCCATCGGATTGACGAAAGTCCGCTTGCCAATCTTCTCACGGATGCGCTTCGAAAGATCTCGAAAGCCCAGGTCGCACTCATGAACACGGGCGGAATTCGGGCTCCTCTCCAGGCCGGGGAGGTTCTTTACGAGAATCTGTTTGAGGTTCTCCCATTTCAGAATCAGGCGGTGATCCTGAACGAACTTCCCTGGGAAACCCTTCGTGCCGCCTTGATCAGTGCGATTCGAACCTGTGGTCGTTATGGAACTCTGGCCCAAAGCGGACTACGGATTCGTTTCAGCCGGGATTGCTCGGGTGCCGGGGGTGAAATCGATCTGAATGCGAAGCTCCTCCATGTGAGCACCTTGGATGGCGAGGTTCTTTTGGATTCCGAGACCGGAAAAGAAGCATCAGGCTCCATGACCATTCGGGTCGCGACTCTGGACTTCATCGCCTCTGGTGGAAGCGGATTCTCCATGTTCAGTGGTGCAAAAATCAACGGGACCCTCGGAATCACCCGCGAGCTGATCGCAGAATCCCTGGCGGAAACAGTTCCCGAATTGAGCCCGAAAACGGACGAACGCTTCACCAACACCATCCAATCTAAATAAGATTTGAATAAAAAAGCCCGGAAGGAATTTCCTCCCGGGCATTTTGCTAATCTTACTTTCTTCCTCAGTAGAACAAACCCGGTAGAGGCAACACATATCCCTCAAATCCAGAATCCTGGCTCTCGTACAATCCACCCTCAACATCGCTCACCTGTAGGCGAGCTGCAGAAATCGCATCCGCGAGTTGCATGCTGGTGGAGAGTCTGGCCGCCAACAATGCTCTGGATGGATTCACAATCCCGCTCGATGCGACCTTGCCCTTCAGGAACTCCTTTAGGTCCGAGGTAGACATGAGAATCGCCTTCACATCCGAATTGGAAAGCGCAGGGTTCTGATCCAGCACCATTCCAGCCACACCGGCAACAAATGGAGCAGCCTGGGAGGTCCCATTCACCGTGAGGTACTCATTTCCGGGAATCGCAGAGAGAATTCCAACTCCTGGTGCCGCAATTTCCACCATCTTGGCTCCGAAGTTCGAGAAGCTTGCAAGCTTCTTGTACTCGAAGGTTGCCGCCACGGTAATCGTGTTGTCACGCTTGATATTGGCAGGAGAGGTGGGAAACTGATCGTTGTCCATGCCATCGTTTCCGGCGGCAATCACAAAGAGCGTATCTTTCGCAGGAGCCACGAGTGTTTCCGCTGCTTTCACCACTTCATTCACAAAGAAGATCGAGTAATTGGTCAGTTCTTCTTCCGTAGGGGTGCGTTTCAGGATCTTCTCCAGAAGCGGTCCAAGAATCCGCTTCGCAGCCCCGGTGCTTGTTCCAAACGAGCACTTTGCAATTCGTGCCTTCTGGGTAGCAACATATTTGCCAATCGGAGCGAGCTGCTTTGCCTGCTGCGACGCAAGAAGCTTCAACCCAGTTTTGATCAACTTGTCCGGATCTGCTGACTCATTCAGACGTCCGAAATACTTGAGAGAGCGTCCTCCTCCCACGGTTGGAGCCTTCGTAGGGATGATCTTGAGTCCCATCACCTTGGCCGCGTCGGCGCCCTTGGCAGCAATTCCCGCCACATGGGTTCCGTGCACAAAATTTCCGAACACGGAAAGCTCGGCCAGAAATTTCCGATCTCCCTGCTTTTGACGAATCCAAGTCAGATCGTCTGGGGTTCCCTGACCCTTCATCAAGCGGGTCTGCACTTCAAAAAACTTGTACACATTCGGAGAAAAGGTGCCGACCAGGGTTTTGTCGAAAAGCTTGTTGTTGTTCTCGGCAAAATTCCAGCCATTCACATCATCGATGAATCCGTTGTCATCATTGTCAACGGCATCATCCACATCCCTGGCATTGAACCATTTCTTGTTCTTGAGCTCCTGGTGGTTGAGGTCGGTTCCGGAATCAATCACGGCGATCACGGAGGCTTGCGCCGAACCGATCATCGAAAGAGCCGCAAGAGTTGCGAGTATGTTTTGAAGTTTCATGTTGGTTTCCTTCCTTTAATTCCTGATTGCGCGGCGAAGATCTTCAACCGTGTTGTATTTCAAGCGATTCGCACCGATTTGAAGCGACTGATTGGACGCATTGAAAATCCAATCGGATACCACAGGTGCCACATAACGCCCCATCGCAAACTGGAGCTTCTCGGCAGCAGGCTTGCAAACCTTTTTCATTTCAGGCTGTCCTTGGCGATCGGCCACAATCTGACAGCCGATCAAGGTCACATAGTAAGTCACGAAATTCGCAAACGGGATGAAGTGCTTTCGGTATTCCATCCGAAGATCCAATCCTTGAGATGCGGAATCAGTCTGCCAGGATCCTTTTGGTTGAAACACCACAGGAATCGCGTAGTTGATCATCTGAATGTCCTTCACCAAGGGAAGGGTATAGATGATGGTCCCGTATTTCGCGGCCATTTCATCAAGGTACTCATTGATCCACGGAAACAAGGGCGCGTGATCCCCGAGATCAAGAACCTTGGAGGAAAGAATTGCTTCGAATCGAAGGGAGGATTCTTCCCAGTTGCGTAGCAGACGATCGGACATCTCGGCATCACCCTCAACATCGCGCACATGACCCGCAAGCATGCGGATGGCACCATCCATTCCCCGATGAGCGAAAGGAATGAAATCCTTTTTTTCGAGAGCTTTTACAAAGTCATTGCGAAGATTGATCGCCGCCTGCATTGCCGGAGAATCATCGATGAATTGAGCTTTGGATGTGGATTGTAAAAATACAACGGACAGTAGAATGAGAATGAATCTCATGGTTTCCCCCTTTGGAAATTTGATTCCTAACCCTTAGGGGGACAAGTGTACTCCCGATCCATTCAAAAAAAAGAGGAAAAACTGACGGAATCTGCCAATTTTGAGGTCCCGCATTCCAAATAGTCGTGAAAAAAAGAGTGATTATTTATTCTTCTTTAGAATTGCGTCCGCCCATGGCGACTGAAGAACTGCCTCGTCGGCAAAAAGCGGCTCTGAAAGGGGTTTTTTACCCGAAGGCCTGAACCGAGCGGGCTTCTCATGATCGAGATTTTCGGAAATCACTTGAGCCATTTTTCGAATGATTTCGAGGGGACCGGTTTTTCGATCCAGAATGTTAAATCGCCCCATCAAAGACATCTCGGCTTCAATGTCTGCCAGATGGGGTTCGGACAAATAAAGGGTCGGAACCTTTTCAAGAAATCCGCCTGTCTTGCGAATCAGATCAAGAACACTTCCCTCCTTGAAGTCGAGGGTGGACACAATCAAATCCGGCGTCTCGCCCTGCAACCGCTCATAGGCTTTTGTGAAACGACTCGGACAAAACTCGTATTCTGCCGGACAAGAAAAGAGCCCTTTCCGAATCAAATTTTCAAACTGGGACTGATCATCGATAAACAGGACCGACTGCTGAAACAGAAGACGAGGGTGCGACATTCCTCAATTTTAACTCTAATTTTTGTCCGAAAAATAAAGATTCTGTAAATTTCGAGTCCAGCAATTAATGGCCGGATTCGGATTTGCAACTATTTGTGTTGATTCCAAGAAGGGTGGTCAATGGGCAAAAGCGCGCAAGACCGGTTAAAATCAAGACCACGCCGACAAAGCCCCAGGAACCAACTACCCCATAGAGTGCTCCGTAAAGAAGACACACCCCTGCGAAAATCCGGATAAAGCTCTCAATACCACCTACATTCAGTTTCATAGGAACTCCTGTACTAGGGGTTTACAATAATTCTTACGCCGTTTGAAGTCTGTACATCATTAAATGTAAAAGTTCCGGAACTGCTCAAAAGACACGCATCCACTTGTCCGGCAACCGGACTAGCGCCGGGATCACGAAATGGAAAAACACAAGAAGTTGCGGGATTGACTTGAACCCAATGAGCATTCACGGTCCCGACGTACGTAAAGTACACGGTGGAATTGATCGAGATCGTACAATTAAAAGCGTTTGTTCCAGTGAACAATTGGGTGGACGCCCCTTCCGCACAGCCACAACCACGTCTCATTCCGGTATCATAAACTTCAATTTGGGCGGTATTGGGAAGGCAGGTCGCACTTGGTCTGCCCCCCAAACTGATCGCACCGCAACCAGAAAGCATGAAAAAAGCCAAATTCATGCTTAAAACATCGATTATTGATGGAATGGCGGAGACCCGTCGCATGAACCTATTGTCTCAAGAGCGACCTCGAAAATCAAATTGATTAGATCACAAAACTCAGGTATAGTTCCACCTCATCGAAATGCGGACCCGTAGCTCAGTTGGATTAGAGCGCAACACTACGGATGTTGAGGTCATAGGTTCGAGCCCTTTCGGGTCCGCCATTTTTTCCCCTCAAACACCCTAAAAAATTAAACTGCAGAATCCCTTTTAAGAATAGGACTGCACTCCTACGGCCATCCATGGCCTCTCAGCCGAGAGCATCCATGGCTGAGAAGTCGCGCAGTCCCATTCTTAAAAGGGTTCCTGCGATCACCCATTTCTTTAGGTGTTTGAGGGGGAAAAAAGCGAACGTCAGTGAGCGGTGGCGG
>CANGWP010000038.1 GCA_947457605.1 Bdellovibrionales bacterium
AGTGGGCGTTGGTCAACAAGCAGGAGGGGGCATTCCATGAAATTTAGCTATCCCCTCGTATTTCTGCTGCTGCCTTTTTTTCTGGCCGCCGCGTATTTTTGGAATCTAAAAAACAAGCAGCCCGCAATCCTTCTTCAGCTTTCGAAAAGCGGACTCCCAGGCCGGAGGCGCCTCTCCATTTCCCTCATTCAAACTGGACTCAAGGTAACCGGGCTTATTCTTTGTCTGTTGGCTCTCGCAAGACCTCAAACTTTGTCCCGCTCACAGGAACGTAGAGCCAACGGAATTGATATCATGATGGTTCTGGATGTATCCCTGAGCATGCTGATTCAGGACATGGGTAGCAATACCCGGATGGAGATCGCAAAACAGACCTTTAGAGGCTTCATAGAGGGAAGGCAAAACGATCGGATCGGGCTTGCCATATTTAGTGGCGAGCCAATCACGCTCGCACCGCCCACACTTGACTACGGACTGTTGATAGGGCAGATGGCAACCGTTGAGCCGGGAGGCCCCGGACTGCGAGATGGTACCGCCATTGGTGATGGCCTTGCGCTTTCCATAAATCGCTTAAAGAAATCTTCAGCAAGAAGCAGGATTATCATTCTTCTCACCGATGGGGACAACAACGTAGGGAGAATCGACCCGATTACAGCGGGAGAGCTCGCTCAAGGCTATGGAATCAAGGTATACTCAATTGCAATCGGTACTGAGGGCAGAGTGAAACAACCGCTCCCCATAGAAACTCCGGCCGGGAGAAGTTTCACGTATGCATGGGTTGAAAACCGGCTGAATCCGTCCCTGCTTTCGCAAATCTCATCTAAAACCAATGGTAAGTTTTACAGAGTACAAGATGAGTCAGCGCTACAACAGGTTTTTAAGGATATCGACCGCCTTGAGAAAACGGAAATCTCCACCAAGGACCGAATACACTACAATGAGGAATACATCCCCTTTGCCTATGCGGGACTATTCTTTTTCATTCTTGAACGCTTCATGAGCTTGCTCATTTGGAGGCAATGGGCATGAATTTCGCCAACCCCCAAGCACTGATCCTGATTCCAATCCTGATTCTAGTCTCGATGATCGCTTATGCTTATGCGGGTATTCTTCAAAAGCGATTGGGCAAATGGATTCATCCTGAGTTTTGGAGTGTGGTCATTCCTGATTTTAAATCCGCCACTTTTAAAAAAAGACACCTTTTTTTGACATTGGGAATGCTTTTTTTGGCTTTCTCGACAGCAAGACCCCAATGGGGCGAACGCGAAGAACTCATTGAGTCCAGAGGAATGGACATCCTGTTTTTACTGGACATCTCAAACAGCATGCTTGCGGAAGACACTCCCCCGAGCCGCCTGAGTCGAGCAAGAACCTTTATTCGAAACCTGTTGGGAAATCTCGGGGATGATCGAGCCGGTGTGGTAGTTTTTGCCGGTAAGGCAATTCTCACCGTTCCTCTGACAAACGACTTCGACTATGTGACAGAAATGTCGGACTCTCTCGAGCCCTCCGCGATTGCAAGCCAGGGGACCCGGATAGGTGAGGCGATAGACATTGCCGTAAGAGCGTTCGAAAGGTCCGCGGAGGACACAAGAAAACAATCTCGGGCCATTATTCTGATATCCGATGGAGAGGATTTCGGTGATTCCGCCATGAAAGCCGCCTCTAAACTCAAGGAGTTCGGAGCAGGATTCTTTGTCTTGAGCGTTGGTACAACGGAAGGCGCCCCCATTCCAATTAGGGACGAGAGAGGGGTTCTGCAAACCTACAAAAAAGATCTTAGCCAAAAGCCGGTAGTCTCCAAAGTGAATCGCGCTCTATTGGCGAAAGTAGCTGAAGCAGGAGGCGGCTCTCACCTCGAACTCATCAACCCCGACGATGCCGCGTTTAATGTAGCCAAATCTTTGAAAAACTTTACCCGCAACGAGCAAAAAAAGAGGCTAGAAGTGATTCGAATTGATCGTTTTCAGATGTTTCTTGCGATCGGAATGTTTTTTCTGATTCTTCATCTTTTCACGGGGTACAGGAAAATCCGACTTTGGAAAGTCACTCTTTTTAGCGTTCTTTTTTTTGCGAATGCTCAGGCGGATAGCCTGGGAACCTACTGGGCCTCCGAAAAAGGAATGGATCAATACCGCGAAAAGAAATTTGAAGACTCCTCTAAGTCATATCAAAAGGCCCTTGATAATGAACCAAATGATCCGGTGCTTTGGTTCAATCAAGGGACTGCTCTCGCACAAACCGTGAACAAGGAGGAGGCCGTGCAACGACTTCAGTCCGCAACAAAACGGGCTCTTTCGCGAGGAGATTTTGAAACAGCTGCGAAATCACTTTATAACGAGGGCATCCTTCACCAACAAAACCAATCCATGAAAGACTCTTTCGACAGGCTGACCAAATCAATAGAGCTCGCTAAACGTTCGGGATTGTCTGATCTCGAGGAAAAAGCACGCAAGGCTCTCGCGATCACGTTTGATCAACAACAAAAAAAGCCAAAGCAAACGAAAAATCAAGCTAGTGAGAACTCCAACGGTTCAGACAAGCAAAAGAATTCCGAGTCCCAGGCTTCAAATGACTCGGAACCAAAGCCGGAAGAAAATGGAAAACAAAGACAGTTTCGCGGAAGCACACTCTCAAAGGATGTTGCAGAAAGCTTGATGAATGACCTTGCAGACAGGGAAAAACAGTTAGTCCAACGTCGACTCGGCGGTAAGAAGCAAAAGGAGGTGACTGATGAAAAAGACTGGTAAATGTTACCCCATTCCTCGGTTGATGTGCCTGTTGTTTATTCTGAACTCTGGTTTGGCAAATGCGGGAATTCAGGCCTCCGTTGATCGAACCGAAGTCCCAGTGGATGAGTCCGTTTCATTGAGAATTTCAGGATCCAATGAAGAAAGAAACGGCTTCGCACCTAAGTTCGATGCACCTGACTTCGAGATCATGAATCAGTTCCAAAACTCGAAATTCTCCTCCGTTTATATCAATGGCAAGTTTGAAAACAAATCGGAACTGAGCGTCACTTATATTTTACGCCCGCTCAAGATCGGCGCTCTGAAGATTAAGAACATCACCAATAACGGCGAAAAAGCGCCTGACATTGCCATTCAGGTGATTCAGGAAAATCTTTACAAAAAGCAGGCTTCCGGTGAGGCTCCCAGCCTAAGTGGAGATTCCAGAAATTTTTTCGTTAAGGCTGAACTTAGCAAGACAAAGGCATTCAAAGGGGAGCAAATCATCGTTAGTTACTTCCTTTACCGCAGAACCCGCGCCAACATCCGCGATGTGATGCAATACCCCTCTTTCCAGGGTTTTATTCGCGAGGATTTGGAGATGCCAATTTTGTCGAATCGTCCCGATTTTGAAGCAGTAAATCTCGGGGGGATTCCATTTGAGAGAGCTCTCCTCGCTAGATATGCCGTCTATCCGATAAAAGAGGGAAAACTCAAGATTGACGGATTTTCTGTGCGTGTTGACTATGTCCCCAAGAATGAGGCTACGGATGATCTCATGGAAGATCCTTTCTTCCAGTTTTTCTCGCAAGTCGCTCCGAGGACCGGTACCTCAAAGAGCGATCCCATAAACATCGATGTTTCACCTTTGCCCGAAGAAGGGAGGGGGCCGCATTTCACCGGAGGAGTTGGAGATTTCGAGGTTTCTACACAAATGGACGGAGGTCAGATCCGTGCGAACAACCCGGTTACCGTTCGCTATTCAGTAAAGGGCCGAGGGAATACCAGCTTGATTGAATTTCCAAAAGTCGCGTGGCCGAATGGGCTCAAGCTTTACCAGTCTCAGGGAAAAACGAAGAATCTGGGCAACGGGCAGCAAGAAAAAACTTTTGAAGTGGTGATCATTCCAACCCAAAAAGGGAATAATCAAATCCCGGCTATTGATTTCGAATTTTTTAATCCCGATAGCCGTAGTTATCAGAAGCAGACTGCACCGGCGATTCCGATCATGGTAGAAGAGGGTGAACCGGGCAGTTCATCATCAACCGGAAACGATACCTTGGGTGATTTCAAGGGCGATGCCAATTCAGGGGACAGCCCTGGCTCCGTTTCTGAATCCAAAAGCTACGGATCCCTTCGAGAGGGTGATAAACCCTTGGATGCCACAAACCGAATGATGGGGGTTCCTCTTTGGCGCTGGGTTTCCTGGCTCGGCCTGCTCGTTTTTTCATGTTTCTTGGGTTTGATTGGTTGGGACCAGGCCAAGAAACGTTCCAGGCTACGTCTGGAGATACTAAAGCGAAAAGAAGGCGCGGAAAGACGTTGGAGAACTCTTGAAAATGATCTCAACAAACTTCAAGGATCAGACCTGAATGATCAAGCATGTTCCAGTATTCTGGAACGTGCGAAAGACGAGCTATATAAGAATCTGGATGAAGCTTACGGAATTAGCGCCAAAGCGCTTTCAAACAGGGTTTTGGCCAAAACCCTGACAGAAATGCACGGTGTTTCACCGGAAACCTGCAATTCCATCTCCAGATTTCTTGAGTTCACTGAAACAGTCCGCTTTTCAAGTGGCCAGGCAAGCGGGCCCGCCAGTGAGACGGAACGCATTACCCGGGAATGGCTCTCCTCACTCCCGAAAATTTGTGCCTCCCTTCCTCGGAATCCCTTGGAAAAAAAGCCCTGAATTTACTATGATTTACCCAACATAAACCTCATTTTTGAACCGGAAAGGACATCAAAATGAATCTCTACGTTTGCATCAAGCAGGTTCCGGATACCGAAACCAAAATCAAGTTGAATGCCGACTCAAGTGGCATCGATACCGCTGGCATCAAGTGGATCATGTCATCTTATGATGAATATGGAGTCGAAGAGGCATTGAGAATCAAGGAAAAGAATCCGGGCGCAACCGTGACCGCGATTTCAGCAGGCCCTGACCGCGTGATTGAAACTCTTCGAACTGCGCTTGCGATGGGTGCGGATAATGCAATCCATGTCGAACTCCCGGAGTCAGCGGATAGTGCAATGACCGCCAAAGCGATCGCAATGACACTAAAAAAAGAGACCAAAATTGATCTTGTTTTTTTTGGGAAGGAAGCTCTGGATGACGGCGCCGCACAGGTGCCTCAACTTGTTGCCGCTCACCTCGGAATTTCTGCGGTTACCGTTGTTTGTGGCATGGAATATTCCGGAACAACTTTGAAATGTAAGCGCGAGATTGAAGGCGGATCTTTTGAAATGGTTGAAGTGAGCGCCCCTGCGGTAATCGCGGGTAGCAAAGGTCTTAATGATCCGCGCTATGCAACTCTCCCGAACATCATGAAGGCTAAGAAGAAGGAAGTCAAAGCAGTAAAGCTTGCCGATCTTGGTGTTTCAGCCTCCGATCAAAAAGTGAAAATGAAAAATCTACAATTGCCTGCCGCAAAACAGGCGGGCAAAAAACTCGAAGGTGATGCCGGAGCGCAAGCACACGCTCTTGCTAGTGCCCTTCATAACGAAGCGAAGGTGGTGTAATCATGGCGAAGGTCGTTGTATTCATCGAACAAAGAGAAGGTAAGGCGAAAAAGGCAAGTTACGAACTGGTTGCGGCCTCAGCTGCTGCCGGAAACGATACTCACGCAGTCATCATCGGGGACGGGATCGCAGGACTTGCTAACGAAGCCGCTCAATATGGGGCAAACAAGGTACATCTGGTTCAAGATGCAGCTCTCAAACTGTATCTTGGTGAGGCTTATTCAAGGGCGCTCACTGCTGCCATAAAGAGCATCAATCCTGAGATCATCCTTGCAGCACATACTCCCATGGGAAAAGAGCTCATGCCCACCGTCTGTGTGCATGTAGATGGCTCGCTCGCAACGGACTGTACCTCCATCACCTTTTCTGGTGGGAAACTCCAGCTCCGAAGACCAATCTATTCAGGGAAGGCAACCGCTGAGGTTGAGTTTTGCAACGGTGGAATCCAAATGGCTACGGTTAGACCAAACTCAATCGGACTGCCAAAACCGGATTCAGCAAAAACGGCTGATGCGACCGACATCTCTGTGGATCTTTCCGGACTTAAAACCAAGATTCTCGAAGTTGTGAAGGGTAACTCTGCCAGGCCGGATGTCACTGAAGCCTCCATCGTAGTTTCCGGAGGACGCTCGCTGAAAAGTGCCGAGAACTTCAAAATTCTTGAAGATCTTGCGGACACAGTGGGAGCAGCCGTCGGAGCGTCCCGAGCCGCGGTCGATGCCGGTTACCGGCCTCACAGGGACCAGGTCGGACAAACCGGGAAAGTTGTTTCTCCCTCCTGCTACATTGCATGCGGAATTAGCGGAGCGATCCAGCATCTTGCAGGAATGAGGACATCCAAAGTGATCGTTGCGATCAATACGGATCCTCAGGCCCCCATATTCCAGATTGCGGATTACGCAGTCGTCGGGGACCTTTTCCAGGTGGTTCCAGCGCTTACCAATGAATTCAAAAAACTGAAGGAATAATATTCGATGACTTGGCAAACACTCGCATTTTTGGTTGTAGCAGGAACCGCTCTCACAATTTCGGGGAAACGCTTCATGATCCTTTACAGGCTCTTGAAGTCACAGACCGGCAAAGCGCCTGAAATCAATGAGATCGGAAAACGAATTCAAACCACGATTGTGAATGTTTTGGGCCAAAAAGCAGTTCTCAAGGACCGCTGGATTGGAATCGCGCATACTGCGATCTTTTGGGGATTCATTGTAATCTCCTTCGGAACTGTAGAGCAATTCCTCATGACCTTGTATTCGGGGGCCTCTTTCGAATTCATCGGAAAGGGGCCCTATTCTCTTTTCATCTTTTCACAGGACTTCTTCACCCTCTTTGTTCTGATCGGGGTTCTTTTCGCCGCATATCGCCGACTCGTTCTGCGCCCGAAGAATCTTGGCCAGAGTTCGGATGCAAACAACGTGCTCTTGTTCACAGGCGGCCTGATGGTTTCGATTTTCCTGATGAACGGATTTCATATTCTTGCGGCGAGCCCTGAATATCAGGACTCTTTCTTTGTCTCTAAACATCTGGCAGCGCTTTTTTCAGGCTTTGGCTTTGAACATGAAACCGCAGAGGGTCTTTACACCTTCTTTAAATGGGTCCACATGTCGCTTGTTCTCGGGTTTGCGGTATACATCCCGGGCTCAAAGCACCTCCACATTGTTGCGGCCGGTCCTAATACTTTTTTGCGTAAACTCGAGCGCGAGAAGGGGATGACCCCCATTAACTTCGAGGATGAAACGGTCACCCAATACGGGGTCGCAAATGTTAGCCAGATGAGCTGGAAAGACGCCTTGGATTTATATTCCTGCACCGAGTGCGGGCGCTGCCAAGCGCTTTGCCCGGCTTGGAACACCCAAAAACCTCTTTCTCCAAAGAATCTGATTGTGGATCTGAAGAAGAATCTTCACGCAAACAAGGCTGCGATTTTGGAGGGCAAACCCGAGAGCATCACACACGTGATCGATGATCATGTGACTGAAGACGTGATTTGGGCCTGCACATCTTGCCGTGCCTGTGAGATCGCGTGTCCTGTTTTCATTGAACATACGGATAAGATCTATGATGTGAGGCGGAATCTCGTGATGATGGAATCCCGATTTCCCGCGGAAGTGCAAGCTGTATTTAAAAACATGGAAACCAACGGAACCCCTTGGGCCTTTAGCCCCTCCGAACGCGCAAACTGGGCCGAGGGGTTAAACATCAAGACCATGGCTGAAGCAGGTTCAGCCGCCGATCTTGACGTTCTTCTCTGGGTGGGTTGCGCCGGGGCGTACGATGATCGCAACAAGTCGGTGGTAAAGTCGTTTGTGAGTCTCTTGAACAAAGCACAAATCAAATTTGCCATTCTCGGCACCGAGGAAACCTGTACAGGGGATGCAGCTCGCAGGATCGGAAACGAATATTTGTTTCAAACTCTTGCCAAGACCAATGTTGAAACTTTGAATCGGTACGCGGTAAAGAAAATTGTTACCGCATGCCCGCATTGTTTCAACACTCTCAAGAATGAATATAAGGACATGGGAGGAGACTACGAGGTATTTCATCACTCGCAGTTTATCGCGCACCTTCTCTCAACCGGTAAACTAAAGCCCACCAAGGCAATGGATGAGACCATCACATTCCACGATAGCTGCTATCTAGGTCGCTGGAACAATGTTTACGAGCAGCCAAGGGCAGTTCTCTCTTCGATTCCCAAAGTGAATCTCGTTGAGATGAAGCAACACCATGACCAGGGCATGTGCTGCGGTGCCGGCGGTGGTAGAATGTGGATGGAAGAGCACCACGGCGCACGCATCAACGTCACCAGAACCGAACAGGCGATCGAAACAAAGGCCAAAACGGTCGCGAGTTCTTGTCCCTTCTGCCTGACCATGATCACGGACGGAGTAAAGACCAAGGACATGACAGACAAGATTCAGGTGAAGGACATTGCCGAGCTTCTAGACTCGACAACTTGAACATCCGCCTGATCTCCGAAAACTAGAGTTGTGCCTCTAGGTCAACCACTTCGGAAGGCAAAGCTTCTATTTTTGCCGAAACTCCGGGTGCCCATTGGGTCGGGTTGTTCCTTAGTGAATGAAGGCACATCGCGCGTACGGAGGGCGGCAATTCGGACCCAGCTGCACACTCCGAGAAAAAGCGGCTCGCACTTGGAAACTCTTCAGGACGTCTCTCAAGAAACTCCTCAAGCTCACCCAGTGCTGCGCCTGCCTCGATGATCCTGGCTGGCGTGCTATGCGCTTCATCCGAAGGAAGATCCTGAAGATCCCCCAATGTTGGGAGGGCGCGTTTTACCTTGCCGATTTCCTGAGAAAGTTCAGGTGAATAAGGAGCCGCCTCGCCGGATGCTGGTGCAAATGAGGTAGCTTCAGAACCCTCGACCATCGATTCATTCAGTGTCGCTTCCCCGGCTGCCTCTTGGAAATCCTTTGAAACCTCTATGGGAGCCTCGAGCGTAGTTTTGGAATCATGACTCTTACTGGAGTTGAGATAGACCAAAACACAGATTCCCGTTATAAAACCGAACAAAACTGAATTCTTCAAAACTACTCCAAATCATTCCCCTTGGTCCGGGCAAATGAAATCATTCTTTCAGGACGATCACTCCAAGAGACCGCCTTCTGCACTCGCCCCTCCGCGTCTCGAAACGTAGAGAGAACTCTAGACCTGGAATCCGCCTCAATCATCTTCAAGGTGGTTTTCTCTTTTGTCGTACACTCTCCGCAAGCCGCAATTAAACTGTTCAGAGTTTGTGCTCCGACGGTATAGGGACCATTCAGGTTCTTATCACAGGCCGGGTATCCAGCATAGGCATGTCCTTCGGGGCAAATAGCGTGCATAAAGCCAAGCGTTGCCCCATGCCCATCACTATGACGTGATTCATGGAAAAGGGTTGAAAGACGAGAAAGTGCGTTCGCCGGCAAATTCTGTGCACTTGGGCTAACCCTGAAGCGCTCCAGAAACAGCCCCTTCCCGATCTGAATCATACCTTCCCGCGGAGAGAAGATCGGCAATAAATCTCCATCTGTTTTCTTGAGAGCAAGAAGGATCCGGTTCTGCTTTGCCATCATATACAACGCAGTACCGGTGTTGGACATGATCAGTACCGGCTCAGAGGCTGAGCCATTAGATTGCTCTTTGGGCCTCGGCTTGGTTGCGTCCGGCTTTGGAAAGGATTTAGGCTCCGGGTAAGATGCCACCCCGGGAGCAACCATGATGGCTGCTTCAAGATCCATCTTCTCTGAAATCACAAGCTTCACCCGGGCATCAAGCCACTCCTGTAGGGATTGGGCACTCAGGCCCCCCTTGAGCCCAAGCAACTTCCGAGTGACCTCATCATTCGGCCCATTCTGGAACTGCAGTTTTTTCAGGTAAGCTTGATCTGACTCCAATGATCTCGCTTGATCATCCGGTATACCGGAGTCCAATTCAATCGCAAGAGATTGGACCGAAACAAGTGCGCCGAATAACAGAGCTGATAGATACCGCATGCTACCTCCACCCCTGAGTTGGGGTGAACGGAAGCTAAACGGATTTCATTTTTTTGTAAACAGAATTAATTTAATTAATATTTATTAAATTGGTTTAGAATAAAAACTAATACGGTCGCGCGATCACTTTTTTCTGGGAAGAAAATCACTATGAACCGCGATAAAGCGCTTGATCGCGGTATTGACGATTTCAGATTCACCAAACTTGGTAAAATCCGCCATCTTCTTAATGGTTTCAGCTACTTCCTTTTCAAGGGTGAGCGTAACCTGGGCTGTCGTTCCTTTTAAAACATAGTCATCTTTCATAGGAGTCCGACGTTATTCATATTTTTTCCAGAGGTCAACGGGTATCCGGAAAGACACACTGTCTAGAAGTCAGACACCTGTATAGCCCAAAAATTTGACATCTACTTCAGCTTCAAACTAGGGACTCCCGAGGCTGGCCCTCTTTTTGCTTAATCATGCTTGAGAGATTTTTTTCATAGGAGAGATGTATGAATAGAACACTATACAGTTCGTTAATGCTTTTGATTTTATTGGGCGCGCCCCAGATTGGTTTTGCTGGGGACCCATTGCCAACACCGCCGACCATTTCAAAGGAATTCGGAAAAAAGGGATCGAAAAGCGACATCACCGCTCTTCAAGAAATTCTCAAGTACCTTGGGAAGGACGTTCAAGTAAATGGCAAGTTTGATGAAAAGACAAAGAAAGCCTTGAGTGATTTCCGAAAGGAAAAGGGACTACCGAACTCAGATGGGTCCGGGACCTTCCCTGCCTACGTATCGACCCCGGTCAAGGACGCACTGTATGCTTCCTGGAATGAAAAACAGACGAAAGAAGCCAATGACAAGCTTGCATTTGAGAAAGCTAGTAGTAATGCAGTTCCGGCCAAGACAGAGGATACGAAACAACCCTCACCTGTCACTACGCCAAGCATCGACAAGCTTTCTTACCTTTCGCCAGACGATCTTTCCGAATTCGGTCTAAAACTTGAGTTTGTGGGGTACAACCTGGAAGCCACAGGCTCACTGCCTGAAGAATGCGCGAAAAGGCTGAAATATGGTGACCGAAGGGAATTCGGCGCTGAGAGTCCAAGCTCTGCGAATGCAGTGAGCAGCGCTGATGACCTGGCCCTACGATCTAGGAAGGTTGGTGTTCAAATCATCTTCCGCGGTGACGAGAAAGAAAAGTCTCTGGCCGAGTGCATGGAAAAGCACAAAGATGACAAGAAAAATTCCGTAAAGCTGAAAAAGTACGTGGATCATACCGGCAAAGCAATGATCGCCGGGCTTCTCGACGAATCTGACGAATTCAGCGCAGTTGAACCAAGAGTCACATCCCCAACTTTTAAGAAACTCGAGCTGGCGATTGGAAATTGCCCTGAGTGCGATAAAAACCCTGAACTCACACGAGAGCTGATCGATGAAGTAAATGGACTTGACTACTCCTTCCTGGTAGGGACACAAAAAGAGCTGATTCGGAAGTCGCTCTCCCACATCGAAAAAGCAATCAAGAACGCGAAGAGCTTGAGTGAGCTAAAACGACTTCGGTCTGAACTCATGGACCTCGCCAAACAGGTGGATCGGCTGTCCATTGATGGCAGCGACAAAGAGTCGATGCTTTCAGCTATCAGTGCGGACTTTGATCTCTTACTAGAAGCGAATCAACGCATGGCCGCGGAATCTCGAAAAGCTTGCTCTGAGAAAACCACGGGTCGCAGCTTCTACAAAGGGAACACTTGTGGCGGTGAATCAAATCACGCTGACTTTATCGCCTCTACCCACGATGCCATTTCCCAGCTTCCAGGGCTAGACGCTGCAAGTCGGGATAGCGAAAGACGACTGGCAGACGAGTTCTCGCAGGGCGGCCTTTCAAGAGTAGATTTCATTTCTAACCTTGATCCAGCTCACGAGGAGGTCGTAGATGCACTGAACAATGGTAAAACTGATCTTCGGTACCTAAGCATGAATGTGCAGCGATCGTGTGCGTGGCTCACCCCTGCAACATTTGCGAGCTGTAATCAGGCGAAATACGACTATCAGCAGACTCTACAGACCTATCAGACTCTTTCTCAGCGGTATTCTAGCCTACAATCCATGAGTCAGATCGGCCCGGGTTATATGCAGCCAAACGGGTTCGCTCCAAACGGGTTCGCTCCAAACGGGTTCGCTCCAAACGGGTTCGCTCCAAACGGGTTCGCTCCAAACGGGTTCGCACCAAATGGGTTCGCACCAAATGGGTTCGCACCAAATGGGTTCGCACCAAATGGGTTCGCACCAAATGGGTTCGCACCAAATGGGTTCGCATCTAACACTAGCTCACAGGGGAATGGTTTCCAGTATGCAATGTTTCCACAGGTCGGCACGCAGCAGCCACAACAAGGTTCCTTTGTGCAGCCCGGTAACTTCCTGAACAATGGAATGAACATGCCCACAGCAGTGCCCCTGAACGGAAACTTCAACTCCTGGAATCAACCGAGTATGTTCTAAGTCCCCGGCCCCTGTAAACTCTCTTTAAATAAAAACTCTCAAAGCAGAGTGGGAAACCACTCTGCTTTTTTTATTTGACGGAAATCTGACGAACCGATATCCCTTTAATCATAGACATCAGTTGTTGCTCACATCAGTTTTGAAAGGGGATTTTAATGGCAACTCAGGTAAAAGGCACCGTGAAATGGTTCAATGACGCAAAAGGTTTCGGCTTCGTTCAAACCGAGACCATAGATGGAGATATTTTCGTTCACTACAGCGCAATTCAGGGAGATGGCTTCAAGACTCTCTCTGAAGGACAAGCTGTTCAGTTCGAATTAGTTACCGGTCCTAAAGGCCCACAGGCTTACAATGTGACCAAATTCGAAAATTAATAAGAAAATTTATTGAAAGTCAAGGGCTTCGCGTTTTGCGCGGGGCCCTTTTTGTTTTTAACGTGATATTTGCTCCAGAAGCCTTTGGCCGAGTCGACCATGATTTCCGCTTTTTTTTCTAGCAAGGGGGCTTATCCACACATCCGGCCTCACTAACGAGCCATTCCTTACAACTCTTCCGAAATGCCTCTCTGCCAAGTCTGAAAAATCGACCGAAATCTTTTCACTCCAGATTGAACAGCCAAGACCATAGGATAGTGCTTCAAAACCACGCGCTATCTCTACCATATCATCAAACTTGATTATCGTTAAACTGGGTCCCAGAACCTCTTGATGAAAGACGACCATTTCTCGTATTTTTTCAAAATTCAAGTCTCTGAAAGTCGCTACAGTGGGAGTCACAAAACACGATTGTTCAGCCAGTCGCTTTCCTTTAAAAATCATCTCAGCCCCCTCTCTTTCAATTACACTTGAATATTTGAGGTATCGATCAACGCTGCCTTGGTCTTGGAGCGGTCCCAACGCATCTTTAGTTTTTGCAATGTTCTTTGTTAGCCGATCAACCCCTTCCAGCAATTCCTCAACCACCCCATCAAAATATTCATCATGTATGAAAAGAAGCGGTGAACTCAGACAGTTTTGACCGGCACCCAAAAATGCGTCTTCCAAAACAGTATCTACGAGTTGCGAACTGATCCCTCTGTTTAGAACAGTCACATTCTTTGAGCCGAGATAGAGAAGGACCTCACGAGAGGGGATGTGCAAAACATCCTGACGTATCCTCATGCCAACTTCATAAGAACCCTGAAAGATAACAATATCCACCTTGGGGTGGGAAATGAGACGCCGACCAACCTCTTTATCGCCAACAACCACCTGGATTGATATCGGGCTTACCGTTGACCCCTGAAGAATTCTCGCAATCTCCAACGCAATCTTCGTGGTCTTTTCTGAGGGTTTTAAAATCACCGGATTGCCAACAACAAAATTGGCCAATGTGAATTGAATTGAATAAAAAATCGGCCACACAGACGAACCCACTACCACACAGATTCCGCGGGACGAATATCTTCCGTAAAAATCCTCATGATCCCTTAAGCTTTGTATGTAGGCAATAGTTGAGTCAAACTCGACTGAAAAATCATTTATTGTTCGACCGGATTCAATTCTTACAATATCGAATAACCTATCCTTATGATCGAGAAGTTCTTGTTGAATTTTATCGAGATCTTTCCCCGAAAATGATTCTTGTCTATTTCTATTAAATTTGGCCCGAATGCCAGTTGCTGCCTCAATGGCATTATGCGCATCTGACAACTTGGAGGAAATCCTGAATAGGATTTGATTGCTGTCGGTTGGTGAAAAATGGTCAACCCAACTACCGGGAGATCTTCCCACCTGGGTGTCACAAAGTAGGACGCTTTCCAGAATTTCCATAAATCAATTTTGACTTAGTCGAAGCATTAAATCCCGATAAATTGCTATGGCCCCCTCAAGATCGCTCCACCGCACGGCTTCGTTTGGTCCCTTCGGCAAATTTTCAACAAGACCACAGCCATGAATTGAAACGGGAAATCCGGACCGATGAAAAAGTCCCGCGTCGCTCAAATAGTTAGTACATCTCTCATCGGAGACAGAGGCACCATCCAAACCGGGGAGAGAGTATTCTCGTTGGATCGAAAAATGAAATGCCGAATATTTTTCAGAAACCCGCTTTACCGAATCTCTCCAAGCCTTATCAATTTTTGAGGGATCCAAACCAGGAAGAGTCCGCAGCTCGAAGGCAACCCTCATCTTGCCACTCGCTGTATTTTGAATCCTAGCCAGAGATCCAACGCTTTCAGGCCAAATGAAATTATTGTCTGGATTCTGGTTAAGAGATGACACGAAAAGTTTCCATTCATGATCCAACTCAAGAACTACCTCTATAAGTTCGGACGGAATGAACCTGGTCGATACCTCGGTTATTCCTGCGAAATCCACCCGAAAAAATCGTGCTTGATCTTCATCCCCTATTTTTTCCCGCAGAAACTGTTTAAAATCTTCAAACTGAAAAGAAGTAAGGGCTATTTTTGCTGAGGCAAGGTCAGGATTTGTGCCGGAGGCATTTTTTACCTCTATGGCAGACCATTGGAAATCGAACCCATTCTCGGTGGCCTGCAACAGAAGATCCATGAGTAACTCGAATGCGTTGATCGCATTCTTCGGAGTGGAGAAATCAACCCCGAGACCATAGGCAGTAAGGGTCAAACTCCGATTGTATCCTCGGGAATCACGGTCCCTGATGGAGGAATCCAAATCGACAACATAAGAAACCTGCCCCGTTGCCCGCACTTGCGTTTTCATTCCGGTAGGGGCGAATGTGTGCACCGTCTTGGGATTAACCGCAAGGGACTCAATCAAAAACCTGCTTCCCATCATCCCGGAGTGTGATGCGCAAGTTCCTACAATATAGATGGGGTTCTTTGTCCGCTTGTCCACTAAGTCGATTGCCGCAAAGAACCTGCACAGAAAATCCAACTTTCCTTGAACCGCTCCGGCTCCGACAATTCCGTGCTCATTGACAATGGGCGCCTGCGGGTTTCCCTGCGTTGCGGTCCAGAGATGCGGCAAGTTTCCGGTAGAAACGTCTAATGGGTTCACAAAAAGGTGGCCCCTCCTTGTGCTGCGATCTACAAGAGGATCGGAGACGAAACCAATGAGATTTGCCTGACGCTTCGAAAGCGACTCCAAGGAGTGACTAACGGACTGAAATGCCGTCTTCATTCCGTAATCATGCATCATCGCTTGGAGATATCTGACCAATTCCTCATTCCCGGACTCCGCATGGGAAGGGATGCTCAAGATTCGCTTTGCGTGTTCTTTGAATTTGTCAAAACTAAGCATCTTGTTTTTGAATATCAAATACTTATTTTTGTTGCAATCAAAGAGGCTCGATCGCTAGATTAAAACAAATGGCAGATTTAACTCAACTCGAAGGGGCTGGAAAGTTTAAAGAGGCTATCGAGTCACTTAAGGCCGCGCCCACCTATGACGCGAGTTATTTTTACAATTTAGGGATACTTCATGGTAAGTCCGGTGCGCCGGGACTCGCTACGGCATATCTCGAGAAGGCAAATCACCTCAGGCCTCATGATCCCGAGATTCAACGTAACCTTAACATTGCTAGGAAATCTCTTCAGGATCATTTGGCCAATGTAGGATCAGAGATGAGCATTGATTCAACCTCAAGCCCCATAGAGCTTTTCTCGGACCGGATTCACGGAGATGAAATTTTTGGTGTGATAGGAATGATCACGCTTATTGTTTCTCTGCTCTGGATTAGGGCCTATTTGAAGACGAGGAGTCTAATCAAAACCTTTTTGAAACCATCCGGGTGGTTCGGAGTCTTCGGGCTTATCATGATATTTGCATTTTATGGTCTTTATCGTTCCGGGAATTCCAATCCTCCGGCAGTGTTGATTGCAAAAGATCTATTGCGAAGCGGGCCAGGCCTTAGCTTTCCTGAAATTGCACCAATTGAGGCCGGAGTGAAGGTCAGGATGGTTGGCGCGCCCTCCAGCGTAAATGAAAATGAAAATTGGCAAAAAGTGCGCTATAAAGACAACGAAACAGCCTGGTTGCCGGTTTCGAGCTTGCTACCTCTTTAGGAGTTCAAATGACGAGAGTTACTTCGCGACTGATTTCGATTGGCATATTTCTCCTGTTTGCGGGTGGACTTCTGGGTGGATGTGCCGGAAAACAGATTAACGAGAGCGA
>CANGWP010000039.1 GCA_947457605.1 Bdellovibrionales bacterium
CGGAACTCAGAATTAGAGTGGACTCGAAACATCTTTTCATCCCGGGTCTCGAATGTTCGATTGCCGATTTGGATGTGCTTGAGATGGACATTGCAAGTTCCTTTTCAGATCAGACTCGGTCCATGCAGGCGAAAAAGAATGCGATTGCTAGCTTCGAAAAACTCATGGTTGCCCAAAAGAATCCTGACTCGAGGGGCTTGAATCTCGAGCTTGCCTCGCTTTTGATTTCCGATGGGCAGTTTGAGCGCGCGATTTCGATTTATGAGAAGTTTATCCTGAAGTTTCCGAAAGAATTCACCTTTCACTTGGGGGCGGCAAAGGCATATTTTGAGATGAACGATCTTAAGAATGCTCGATTGCGGGCGGAAGAGGCGGTACGATATGCCTATGGCGACAATTTGATCCGCTCCATGGATCGTCTTTTGAGGATCATGCACAAACAGGGGGAAACGGGGTTTGCTCTCAAACGGGGCGAAGAGTTCTTGCAAGGAATTCACCTCGATCCCTCTCTTCATGTGCGAACGGGGCGGTATGTTTCGGCGCTGAGTGCGACACTGAACGAAATCAGAAAGGAAAAACCAAAGCCATGATGACCTTGTATTGGCTCAAGTCCCTTCATCAAACCGACACCATGATTCAGTGGCTCTCGGCCGGGGGAATTTACATTGTGACCGGGATCATTTTTGCCGAGACCGGACTGTTGGTGGGCTTTTTTCTTCCGGGCGATTCCCTTTTGATTACGGCTGGAGTTCTCACCAACCCTGAGAATCCTAACCATCTCGTGGGGGTTACCACCACGCAATTTGCAGTCGCACTCAGTCTGGCGGCCATCATCGGAGATCAGGTCGGATATTTTCTTGGAAGAAAGACCGGAGATCTGATTTATGATCGCAAGGATGGGCTCTTCTTCAAGAAGAAACACCTTCTTAGAGCAAAAGCCTTTTATGAGAAATTCGGGGTGATTGCGATCATTGCGTGCAGATTCATTCCGATCCTCAGGACTTTTGTGCCGTTCATAGCTGGTGTGGCAAGGATGGAGTACCGCAGGTATCTCAAGTGGGATATTTTCGGGGGACTTCTCTGGATCAATTCTCTTTTGTGGCTCGGATATTATCTCGGTCAAACTGCCTATGCGGATCGGCTGGACAAGATCATAGTGCTCGTGATTTTCGTTTCAGTATTGCCGATTTTCATTGGAGTCATTCGAAAGAGCATGGGGAGGAGCGGGGGATGAGCATCTATGAGTTTTCAGTGAAGGATTCCGGTGGGAATGATGTGAGCTTGAGGGAGTTTGAGGGGAAGACACTGCTGATCGTAAATACGGCAAGCGCCTGCGGATTCACCCCCCAGTACCAGGGACTTCAAGATCTCTATGCCAACTACCGGGGGCGGGGTCTTGAGATTCTGGCTTTCCCCTGCAATCAGTTCGGCGGCCAGGAGCCGGGAACGGATCAGGAAATTCAGAGTTTTTGCGAGTTGAATTTCGGGATAAAGTTCAGGGTTTTTGCAAAAATTGATGTCAACGGGGATACCGCACACCCCCTGTTTCAATTCCTGAAACACGAGGCTCCCGGGCTTCTCGGAACCGAGGCCATCAAGTGGAATTTTACGAAGTTTCTCGTCTCGAAGTCGGGAAAAGTTTTGAGACGATATGCGCCCCAAGACAAGCCGAGCTCTCTGGTCGAGGCCATTGAAAAGGAGCTGTCCAGCGCGGAGTAAACGAGTTCCGTTTCACCGGTGCTGCTGTTTTTTTTCGTGTCCCATTGGCCAATCACAGGTAGGATGCCGCTGGATTGGGAGTGTCGCAGCATGTGTTTTGTTCGAATTTTTTTCCTGCTTTTTTTCCTTCTCGTCTCAACCGGGTCGTTTGCGGATCCGAATCGGTTTTTTGCGGCATCGAGTGAAGATGAGCTTTGGTCTACTCTTCATGAGCAGTTCCTTCTGAGCGAGGAGCTTGTTTGTCAATTTGACCAGGCAGTCAAACAAGGGAATACCGTGGAGTCCTTACTGCAGGGTTCAAAAGAGCATGGGCTTCTGTATGCGCGTCTCCAAGCGATTCGCGAGCTCGAGGAGGAGCTTCAGTCCGAGCTGGAATCCAGGTTGCTCTTGAGTTTTACAATCGAGGACTCCAATTCCGGTGTGCCTGGCATGGAGTCGTGGCTTCGAAGCAGAGCGGAGGCGTCTCGAAAAAAACTTGGGATCCGGGGCAAAACCTTTGATTTTTCCCTTTCCCGGATTTTGCAATTTGCAAAAAACTTCGATCAGGAGCGTGGATTTGGTCTTGAGTCTTTGTCGGCGCCCCTGGTTTTGGAGGAATACAGGCAGTGGAGGGAAGGGTTTCGACGGCAAGGGGGAAGGGCAAGCGGTGTCTCCCGGCTGAGAAACAAGGTGAACTCACTTGCGATTGGGATTCAGGAGAGCTGGGCGCAGGGGCTGCAGCTAGAACCTTCCGGGTTCAATCCAGATCTTCAAATTTTCCCGTCGAGCGGGCAAAACGGAAACATCACGGGAAGCGGATTTCCGATGGGGAGTTGGTCGCTTACCTTTGATGACGGCCCAGGTAGACTTACGCCGGTCGTGCTTTCCAATCTCAAGACACACGGGTTGAAGGCTTCCTTTTTTGTGCTTACCGGTCAACTCGAGAAGTCGGCTGAAATCGCATCGTTTTCTAGGCAAGCGGTGCAAGACGGGCATGATGTGTATTCTCATTCCTATCAACACCTGAAAATTCCAAAACTTTCAGAGTCCGAACAGAGACATGAAATTGAAGATGCCCTGCAGGTCTTCGAATCCATCCTCGGGTTTCGTCCGGATTTGTTTCGTCTTCCGTACGGCGCAGGGGTTTCGAATTCAATGGTTCGGGCGAGTTTGGTCAAGTCATGCCAGGTTCACGTTTTTTGGAATGTGGACACACTGGATTGGCAGGACCGGGATCCCGCATCCATTGTGAATCGGGCAGTTGCGCAGATGAAGACGCTTGGTCGGGGAGTGATTCTCTTCCACGACATACATCATCAATCGGTGATTGCCTCCGAGGGGTTGATGGCCTATCTGAATGCGGAAAACCTGAAAACCATTCGGCTTTCGGAGTTTGTGGAAAGTCAAAACGGTGGATCGAAATGGGGTTGCAAGCCGGCGTGGAGCAAGTCCCGGTAGTGGTTACTTTGAATCAGATGATGGTATCGTGAGCTTCGTGCGGAAGAGCTGAGGGATAATCCACATTCAAATGGAGCCCCCGGCTTTCCTTGCGGCGGATCGCACATTCCACAATCAATTCCGAAACCGTGAGAAGGTTGCGGAGTTCGATCAGATCCCGGTTCACCTTGAATTTCCAATAGTCTTCATTGACCTCGTGACGGAGCAGCGCAAGACGTTCCCGGGCGCGATTGAGCCTGCGATCCGATCTGACGATTCCAACATAATTCCACATCAATGTACGGATTTCACGCCAGGTTGCCACGATGTCGATTTGCTCTTCCATGTCGACTGCGCGCCCAAACTCCCAGGCGGGAAGGGATCGCGGGAGCTTCGGAAGTTCATGTGAGGTGAGTGTCGCTTTTGCTCGAAGTGCGGCACGTTTCGCGTAAACCACGCCTTCCAGGAGCGAATTTGAGGCTAGACGATTGGCGCCATGAAGTCCGGTACATGCCGATTCTCCGATGGCAAGAAGCCCGGGGACGGAAGTTTGTGCCCACTCATCGACCAGAATGCCTCCGCACAGATAGTGGGCCGCAGGAACAACCGGGATGAAGTCCTTCGGAGGAAAAATCCCGAACTTCTCGCACATGGATTGAACCTGCGGGAAATGAGTTTTGAAGCGGTCGTCCGCCATGGAGCTCAGATCAAGCCAAACATGCGGCGCACCTGTCCGTTTTAGCTCCATATCGATCGCCTGGGATACGACATATCGAGGAGCAAGCGATCCCATTTCATGGTGATCTTTCATGAAGTCATGCCCGCTCAGGTTTCGAAGTACGGCACCTTCGCCGCGGAGAGCTTCCGTGATGAGGAAGTTCTTGGCGGCAGGATGATACAGGCAGGTCGGGTGAAACTGCATGAACTCGAGGTTTGCAACCCGCGCACCTGCCCGGTGAGCCATTGCGATTCCATCTCCCGTTGCTACGTCGGGATTCGAGGTGTAGAGGTATACCTTCCCTGCGCCACCGCCTGCAATCACGGTCAAATCAGCAGCGATGGGTGCGATTTCGTTGGTCTCCGTGTTCAATGCATATGCGCCGAGGCAGCGCCCAAGTTCCTTTGTGTTTGGCTTGGGGTCAAGCTTGCCCTCCATGATGAGGTCAATTGCCATTTGATTCTCGAGGATCCGGATTCTTGGGTTGGCTTGAGTTTTCTTGATCAGAGCTTCTTCGATGGCAAGACCGGTGAAATCATGAGCGTGCAGAATGCGTCGTTGATGGTGACCACCCTCGCGGTGAAGGTCATAGTCGTTCGGAGATCCGGGATCCCGGGTAAATTCCACTCCCCATGAAATCAATTCCCGGATTCGATCGGGGCCTTCTTCGATGCAGATATCCACTGCGGATTCCTTGCAAAGACCGGCTCCGGCAAAAAGGGTGTCCTTTTTATGCTCTTCGAAGGAATCGCTCTTTGACCAGACGCCTGCAATGCCCCCTTGGGCGTATCGGGTGTTCCCCTCTTCAATGGAGGCCTTGGTCAAAACAATGACATCGCTGAATTCCCCGAAATGGATCGCGGCAGAAAGGCCTGCGATTCCACTTCCGATGATCAGAACTTTGGGGGGATCAGTTGCCATATTGGTCTCGTGTGTTAAAGTCTTTTTTGGGAGAGGTTATCATGAAATTGGCAAGGATTGCGATATTTTTGGCGGGTGTGATCGGGATGACGACCGGTGGTTTGGTCACGATTTCGGCCCTGAAATCCAATCAAGAGCAGGAACTGATTCGAACCCATGAGAACCTAAAATCCCAAGCGACAGTGCTGGTGGACCAGTTTTTCTCCATTCTTGAATCGACAAAGAAGCTAAACCCCAAAACTTCGGCTGAGCTCCTTCCTTATGTGGTTCACTATGGAACGGTTAAATTGAAGTCAGGAGTCCCCGATGAGGTTGAATCTTTTTCCATCAATGATCTGGCTCTCCAAGAGCGCGTGCTGAATTCATTGAAATCCCAAGTTTCGATAGGGGATTTGCAATTGGTGAAACTTGGACTTGGTACCTTTGAAATGAATGAGACAGGCGGGAAGCTTGGCATTTTTGTGGCCCAGCCTGTGTTCAAGTCAGTGGTCGCCGGATCGATCGATCCCGAAGCGGTTGAGAAAGTGAATCTTTCCCTCATCGACCCCGTGAAGGCCTTTCCGGGTCTTGGGAAACTTGCTTCGGGGAATCTTGATGCGTTTTTGATCCATAAAGATGGAAAGATCCTGGCCCATACGCTTTCGGCGTATGTGGGCGCGGATTTGAAACGTCTGAATGGTCTTAAGGACTCGCTCGGGAATCTATTCTTGGGTGCGCAGACTGGATTTGTTCAGCGCTATTCCCAGAGTGATGGAACGCGGGAAGTTGTGGCGGTCGTTCGGGCAGGGGTGTTTCCTTTTGCGATCGGAGTGGAACAAAAGGCTTCCGCACCGGTTCTCTCTACGGAGTGGCTGATGGAACAGATGGATTCCGGGTCGGCCCGCAAGGGGGTTGGAGTGGCGTTCTTGCTGATCTCGATTGCCCTGGTTCTCTTTGCAATTGTAAGTTCATGGGCCTCCCGAGGTTTGCGAAATGAATTGGGGAAGTCCCTTGATTTGAGGGGATCTGCGGAGGATGCTCTGTTTGCCGGGCCTGATTCAATTTCCAATCGCATTGCCGAGCCGCTGACTGTTTCGACTGCGACGGAACAGTTTGTAGGGATACGTACCGGAATGGACTCTGAAAAACAGGAGCTTCGCGCACAGGCCCAGTCCATTGCCAAGTCCATGAATTCAGGCTCCGATCTTGTAAACCAGATGCTTTCCCGAATCGAGTCAGCCTTGACGCTTGAGACAGTTGAAAAGGAGCTGGTGCAAACGGCATCAGAGCTTTCCAATGGGAGTGCCGTGTATTTCCGGTACCAGAGAAGAATGCAGAACTTGTCACTCCAAATTGCTTCAGGCGGGGTAAAGCTCGAAAACTATCATTTGCTTCAGGCTTATGTCCGCAAAGACATCGAGCTTCAAGTCGAGCAATTGTCCGATTCAGGAAAAGTGGCATCCCTGACCCATTACGGTCCGATCAAGAAGATCATTCAGTCCAGTTTTCAAGGCGCCAGGTATGAGGCTTGGGCAGTCACATCTACTCCGGAAGTCAGTCTTCAAGCCAAAATGGTGGGTGTCTTGGTTCTGATCAATCCGGACCAGGCAGATGCATCCTTCCGTCCTGTACTGGCCCGGGTGATGCGAGAGGCGGGGAATTATCTCTATGCCCATGGAAACAAAATCAGATCACGGAATGTTCCGGGGCCTGAATTGATGGCATGAATCCCCGTTCCCAGATCCATTTATCCGGAAGTGCGCTCCGAAACAATTATCGAATCCTTTCGAAAAAGGTTCCTGATCTTGGATTCATTCCCATGGTGAAGGCGGATGCCTATGGACACGGCGCTGAATTCGTAGGGAAGATCCTTGCAAAAGACTCTAGAACCCATTCTTTGGGCGTTGCAACCCTCGAAGAAGGAAGAAGATTGCGTGAGAGTTTGGGGGGCAACTCGGTGCCCGTTGTCGTGTTTTCGGATGCGGCCCCTTGGAGTTCGGAAAAAGCACGTTTTTGTTTGAAATATCGCCTTGAACCGGTGTTTTCCGAGATCTCAAGCCTTCTTGCCTTTCAGGCGGAACACAACTCCAGCGAACTCCATGCGCATGTTGAATTCAATACGGGAATGAATCGACTTGGGATTCCGCCGGAGTCCCTCTCGTTGATCCGGTTTTATCCAAAGTCCGCATTTACCCATCTCTCGGATGCGGATTCACCGGATTCGCCGAGAACCATTCGGCAGATCAAGTCTTTTTCCTCTCTGGTTTCGGAACTCAGAATCCGATTTCCGAGAACTCTGCTTCACTTTGCCAATAGCTCTGCCATCTGGAACCATCGGGCATACCCGCTTTTAAAAGAGATGCATCTTGCCAGACCGGGGCTTTCTCTTTACGGGATTCGTCCGTTTCAGGAGGCCAGACAAGATGGCCTGCGTCGGGTGATGCGATTTACCGCAAGGGTGATCAACCGGATCTTTCTTGAGCCCGGGGACTGTGTGGGGTACGGGGGGACATATCGGTGCAAAAACCCGAAAGGGGAATGGATCGGGGTTCTGGGGGGTGGATACGCGGATGGCGTGTTCCGATCCCTTGGAAATCAGGGGGTTGCCTATCATGGGTCAAAGAAGTTACGATTCAGGGGTAGGGTAAGCATGGATCTTTCCGCGATCGAGGGTTATCCCCGAATGCAGATCGGGGATGAGCTGGAACTCTGGGGAGACCGGGTGGACCCCTACGAGCAGTCGATTCTCGCAGGGACCATTCCTTACGAGATTACGACCCGGATTGGAAATCGCGTGGAGCGAAACTATGAGTCTTGAATCTGCGATTGTTCTGGAGAATCTCCATAAGTCCTTCCGAGGAGGAAGGGACGAGATTCTTCGTGGAGTTGACCTTGAGTTTCCCAGGGGAAAGCTTACTTATATCCTTGGACCATCGGGAACGGGAAAGTCCGTTACCTTAAAGCACATTTTGGGGCTTTTGGATCCGGACCAGGGCAGAGTCACGGTTTTTGGAACAGATCTTGCCAAATTGAATGTAACCGAGAAGATCAAGTTTCGTGAAAAGTTCGGAATGGTGTTTCAGAACTCAGCCCTTTTTGATGACATGACGGTGTTTGAAAATGTGGCATTCCCGCTTCGGGAGCATACCAAACTGTCCGAAGAAGAGATCGAAAGAGAGGTGGTTTCGGTTTTAAAGACTCTCGGGATGAATGGTCCCTATGACAAGTTTCCCAATGAAATTTCAGGGGGAATGCGCAAAAGAGTGGGGATTGCGCGCGCGATCGTCAGAAAACCAGAGATTCTTCTTTATGATGAGCCAACAACGGGGCTCGATCCCTACACCCGGATTACGGTCGATGAATTGATCGAGAAAATTAAGTCTGATCTAAAGCTAACCTCGGTTGTGATTTCCCATGACATCCCGTCCGCGCTTCGTCTTGCAGATCAGATTGTTTTTCTGGATCAGGGAAAGGTGGCGTTCAGGGGGCTGCCGGCAGAGTTTGTGAGATCAGATCATCCCGCGATTCGAAAGTTCCTGGATGCGGATCTGGTTTCATTTCGCGCGCTTTCCATCGCAGAAAATGGAGGTCGCTCATGAGATGGTGGATGATTCGGCACCAGGACCATACGGTTTCAAGGCCGATTCCAGAGCTTTCTCTGATTGCCAAGATAGAGGCAGGAGAGCTCGCGCAAAAAGATGAGATTTGCGCGTCAGCCGGATATTGGTTCTCCATCCAGGATGTGGCAGAAGTGCGGAAATCTTTCGGCGAAATCAAGCTCGAGCGAAATCTGCCCAATGATGGAGAAACCTCGACCACGATTCAGGGAAATGCAAAGACTGTCGTCAGCCAGCCTTCAGAATCGCACGAAACGCCTTCATTCAAGGGTGGAGAGTTGAGTGCGGGGAGGGGGGGGCTGCACCGGAGTCCAAAGCCCGTGGCGCAAACATCCTCCAGCAAGGCTTATTTTGAATCTCTTGAAGAGGAACCAGAGGTTTCCATTTGGAGTCAGATTGCACTGCTCTTGGTGATCGTGCTCATTTTTTCCGGGACGATTTACCTGCTTTGGACCAATTCGCGGAAGTAGTGTTCTGAGATCCCAGGAAAAAAATGTCTGAGATCCACTCTTGTCCTGTTCTCGGAGCTCCGAGGCGGGCTCTCAAGTGGCGGTTCAGCTTTTGAATGACCAGGTTCTTGTTGGAGTGAAGCTCTTGTCGCCAAACCGGTTTTTCAACTGAAATGAAAAGAATTGTGCCCCTGATCTGTACGGCTTTTGAGTGTTTTGCAATGGATTCTCCGATTGCTTCAGGCCAAAGCTCAAGAACCCTGGCTTCCTCGACGCCCTTTCCCAGGTCTGGGTTTGAAGAAAGTATCCTTTTTAAAACCTGGCTTAGGGAATCCATCCGGCATTCAGTCTTGGCAAAACCCCCGGAGTTTGTCAAAATCCCCGTTTCATGAGGTCCAGTTTTATTTTCATCTGCGTTCTTCTCCTGTCGCCGGGATGTGGTTATACCCTGCGAGGAAACAGCCGTGTTTTTTTTGATAAAAACGAGATCAGGACTCTTTACGTGGCCCCCGTTCGAAATGACTCCTTCAAGGCAGGTGTCGAAATTACGGTGTACAATGCGATTCGGAAGCGGATCGCTCAGGGAGGCTATGTTCGAATTGTGGACCAAAGGTCCCAAGCGGACGGAGAGATTCGGGCGACAATCTCCAGCGCATCCTACACGCCCGCAGGGATCACAACTGCCGATCAGCTCGCGCCAGTACAAACGGGGCCTTCAAACGTCCAGATCGCATCCGCATATAATGTGAATATGAATATTTCCTTCGAAATGGAAAGTTTGAAAACCAAGAAGCTTCTCTGGTCTGATGCCTTTGTGCGTCAAAAGTCATTTTCGGCCTCCACTTACCTCGGGTCCCTGGGAACCACCTCTGCCCTGATCAATGAAAGCGACTTTGAACGAACCCTTGGCGAGTTATCCTCCAGTATTGTGATCGATGCCGAAGAGTCGATGAATTCGATTTTCTAGGAATCTCTGATACACTCGAAAATATGAAGATCTCCGGATTGTGGAATGGGTTGGTCGCACTGGGTTTGATTTGGTTTGCGGGGATTTCGCATGCTGCGAGCGCGGTCCCGGCGTTGGACAGGGTGGTTTGGATCTGGCTCGAAGGGGTTTCGTTTTCGGAGGGGAGCTCAGGCCCTTTTTTAAAGAATATCTTGCGCAACCAACCATCGGTTCGGTTTTCCGGATTTCAACCGGTCAATCCCAGCACTCAGGGAAATGCCATCGCAATGATCGCAGGATCGGATCTTGGAGTGAAAGACAATGAGCTGACTAGGATTTTCTCGCCCACACTTGTGGATCTTCTTGAGTCAAAGGGGATTCCCTGGAAGGTATATGCCGAGGATTTTCCAGGGGCTTGCTATCTGAGTCCGGGACTTGGAAATTACAAGCGGTATCGGGTTCCGTTTCTTTCTGTGGATCGCATCCAGTCAGATCGATATCTTTGCATGAATATCCTGAATTACTCAAATTATCAGGATGACTTGAAAAACGGGACTCTTGCGCGATTTTCTGTGATCATTCCCAATCTTAAGAACAGTGGGGCATTTGGAGACTCAGGCGCGGTGGATGCGGGATTAAAAACAATCTTGAATCCGATCCTTCGCAATGAGGACCTGATGAACAGAACTACCTTTGTTTTGAGCACCATTAATCCGGCAGCGTCCCGACAAGATGCTCCATTCGCCATGGTGTTTGGAAAAACTGTCAAGGATTATGGACGGGTGGTGAAGGATCCGGTGAACCACTATTCAGTTCTGAGAACCTTGGAAGAAGGACTCGGTCTTGGAAGCTTAAACCAGGAAGATGCAAAAGCCACCCCGCTGGAAGGGTTTTGGAACTAGCAAAAGCTCACGAATGTTTCGTGAGCTCGTCCGCAACCTCGCCCAGCATTTGACGGGCAATGATCACTCTCAGGATCTCGTTGGTCCCTGCCCCGATCTCGATCAATTTTGCATCCCGCATTTGTCGCTCAACAGGAAACTCGCGGGTGTACCCATATCCTCCGAGAATTTGGATGGCATCCAGTCCCACCTGGGTTGCCATTTGCGCTGATTGGAGCTTGGCCTTGGCGGCCATCATGGATGCTTCTTTCCCGGTCATGAGCCCCATGTCCCAGGTTTTCGCAGCTTGATAGGTAAGGGCACGGCAGGCCTCATACCAGGCGGCAGCTTCGGTGAGTCGCTCTTGGATTTGCTGGAAGGCGCCGATGGGGATGTTGAACTGTTTGCGTTCCTTTGCGTATTGGGTTGCAACCTCAATGCAGTTTCTTGCGATGCCAAGAGAGATCCCGGCGATGGTGATCCGTTCAATGTCCAGATTTCGCATCATGGACTTCAGGCTTGCGCCCTCAGCTCCGATTCGGTTTTCTTCTGGAATTTTCACATCCGTAAACCAAAGTTCACCAGTGGGGGAGGCACGCATTCCCATTTTCTTGAATTTTTTCCCAGTCGTGAACCCGGACATTCCTTTTTCCACAATAAAGGTGGAGACATCTTTTTTGGAGGGGCCTGTTTTTGCATAACAGTAAAAGACGTGGCCATTGGGTCCGTTTGTGATCCAAGACTTCGAACCATTCAAGACATAGCTTCCGTCGGATCTCTTTTCCGCGCGACTCAGCATCCCGAGCGCATCAGATCCAGAACCGGGCTCACTCATGCCCATTCCACCGATTTGCTCGCCGGAAATGAGCTTTGGGAGAAACCTTTGTTTTTGAGCTTTGGTTGCATTGGAACCGATCTGATTCACGCAAAGAATGGCGTGGGCAAGGTAGGAGAGGGTGGTGGAGGCATCCACCGCTGCCATTTCTTCCATGACCAGGGTCGCAGCGACTGCTCCCATTCCCGCTCCGCCATCCTCTTCGGGGACCGTGATTCCGAGCAAGCCCAGTTCCCCGAGCTTTTTGAAGCCCTCCTCATTGAACCCTTCGATCTCATCCAAGTGTTCGATTTTTGGTGCGAGTTCTTCTTTGGCGAAGGCCCGTACGGATTCTGCGAGGAGTTTTTCTTCATTGCTGATGAACCAGAGTGACATGCGCTAAGTGTGCCTATAAGGCTCCACAATTTCAATAGAATGGAGTCTCGAAAATACGGATTCATTCTGAATTGAAATCATGGAATGGGTGGGGACGACTCATGTTATCTCGACTATTTTGATCAGATGTGCTAGGCTCCCCAGCCTGCATGCTGATTTTTCAATCACTCACAAAATCTGAACTCGCCGAAGCGCTTCTTCCGCTAAGCTCCGCACGTGAAGAGCGGGATCTGAACCGGATTTGGGATGAATCCGAGCGCGAAGAATTGCTTGCGAAAATCGAAAAAAAGAAGCGGAAGCAAGCAGAGATGCGTGCAAAACAGCTCTTTCATTGGGTTTACCAGCGCGCGGTCACCGACTATGACCAAATGACCGACATTGCAAAGGACATTCGTGCATGGCTCAAGGACAATGTCCGGATTTTCAGGCTCGAGGAGAGCTATTCAAAACAGTCGGATGATGGCACTTACAAATTTCTTTGGAAATTGAACGATACCAAGACCATTGAGTCGGTGATCATTCCAGCAGCGCTAAAAGAGAAAATCGGGGATGAGGTTGTGGAAGCGCTTTCGGATGGAAAGCGATATGCCGGGATTGAGACGGATCGGGTAGGGCTTGATCGCGAATTGGATTCCGACTCATGGGCGCGACTTACGGCATGCATATCCTCTCAGGTCGGTTGTGCGATGGCCTGCAAGTTTTGTCTGACCGGAGTCCAGGGGCTTGATCGTTCGCTGGAGGTCCACGAAGTGGTCACGCAGGTGCATGAGCTCAGGATGCGTGCTCCTGTCACCAATATTGTTTTCATGGGAATGGGTGAACCCCTCCATAACGTGAAAAACATTGCAAAAGCCTGCCAAATTCTGCTCGATGAAGACGGAATGAATTTCTCAAAAAGAAAGGTGACCGTCTCCACCTCAGGTCTGGTGCCTGGCATCTATGAGTTGTATCAATCGACCGATGTGTCCCTTGCGATTTCCCTGAATGCTTCGACGGACGAGCAGCGCTCCCAGATCATGCCTGTCAACAAAAGGTGGAACATCGAACAACTTCTGGAGGCATGTCGACGGGTTCCGCTCGGCGGGCATCGGAGAATCACTTTCGAATACGTGATGCTGAAAGATTTCAATGATTCGATCGAAGATGCCCATCGAGTGGCAAAGCTCCTCCGCGGAATTCCTGCAAAAGTGAATTTGATCCCGTTCAACGAACATCCGGGAGCTGATTTCAAGCGACCGGGGGATGAGACCGTGATGCGGTTTCAGCGCACGCTTTTGAATCAGGGGTACACGGCGACCGTTCGGATTTCACGAGGGCGCGACATTCTTGCGGCCTGTGGACAGCTCAGATCCCTGTTTGGAACTGCGCGGGGTACCGAGAAACACCGGGATTACGGAAACAAGGTTGAGCAAGCCTGATAACAACGGCTGCGTTCTCCGAAGAGGCCGATTTTCAGTCCAGCCTTGATCCCCTTGATGTCGGCTTTCAAGTCCTCAATGTCCGGGGTCCCGAACCCCAAGGCATCGTAGAGTTCTTTGAGTGCCCCCATTTCAAATGAACCAATTGGTCCGCAATACAGGGTCATGACACAGGAAAGGGAACAGTGTTTGTATTTGTCAGGTTTCCCGGGGAGGTTCACCTCATCTTTAAACCGGAAAGCAATGGCAGCGCTGCAAATCGGGATGATTTTCTTGCTTGTGGAAACTTCGGAGTCATTCGGGATTTCAGCCCGTGCGTTCGAAACGGAAAAACCAGGCGCGATCAAGGCAAGAATCAGGGCTATGGTTGGCTTTTTCACGGGCCAACCATAATCGTTTATTTAAATGAAATCAATTTAAAAACGTTCAAATTTCACGGTGAAGTGCCGAAGGAAGGGGGGGGCCTCTTTGATTCTGAACCCTCGGAGCTCGCGGGAGCGCTCCTTGATGTCTTGAAAACCTTCCAGGATGTAGTCAAAGTGGCTTTGCGTGTAGACCCTTCTTGGAAATGCCATCCGGACGAGCTCCATGCTTGCAGCCTCTTTGAACATCACAGATCCGATTTCACAAGTTCTCACTCCGTCTTGAAGGTAAAGCTCGGCGGCAAGAGCTTGTCCGGGAAACTGGGCTTTCGGGATGTGCGGCAGGAATTTTTCGGCATCAATGTACACAGCGTGACCTCCCGCGGGTCTTACTGTGGGGATTCCCATTTCGTTCAATCTTCTCCCCATGTAGGAAGATGTGGCGATCCGGTATCGCAAATAATCCTCATCCATTGCCTCATCGAGACCCACGGCAAGCGCTTCGAGATCCCGGGCTGCAAGTCCTCCGTAGGTCGGGAACCCTTCGGTCAGAATGAGTTGATTGCGAAGGTCTTGAACCCAGGTGGAATCCTTGAGCGCGATGAAGCCTCCGATATTCACCATTCCGTCCTTCTTCGCACTCATCAAGCAGCCATCGGCGAGGGAAAAAATTTCGCTTACGATCGCCTTGATGCTGGAATTTGAATGTGCATTTTCCCTGGTCTTGATAAACCAGGCATTCTCCGCAAAACGGCAGGCATCCAGAATGAAAGGGATGCCGTGCTTATGGTAAATCCGTGCTGCCTCGCGAATGTTCTCAAGACTGACGGGTTGGCCGCCCCCGGTGTTGTTGGTGATCGTGAGCATTCCAAGCGGGATTTTGTCCTTGAATTCCCGGCAAAAAGACTCAAGGCGACTCAAGTCGATGTTTCCTTTGAAAGGATGTTCGTGATCCGGAATTTTTCCCTCCGGAATCACAAGATCCACAGCTTGGGCGCCGAGGAATTCGATGTTTGCGCGGGTGGTGTCAAAGTGATTGTTTGAGGGGACTTTCATTCCCGGCCTCAGGAGAACTCCAAAAAGCAACCGTTCGGAGGCTCTTCCTTGATGCGTGGGAATGACATGATCGTAGGACGTGATTTCGGTTACTTTGGATTTGAATCGGTGAAAGCTCCGGGAACCCGCATAGCTCTCATCTGCCACCATCATCGCGGCCCACTGGTTTGCACTCATGGCCGTGGTTCCGGAATCCGTGAGAAAATCGAAAGTAACATCCTCTGACTTCACCAAAAAGAGATTGTAATCCGCTTTTTTCAGAATCTCCTCGCGTTCCTCGCGGGATTTCAGAACAAGAGGTTCGGTTACCTTGATTTTGAAGGGTTCGATGATGGTTTTTCTCACGCGGGATTGCTCCTTAGAACATGTATTTCTTGTTTGCAATGTTGACGAGAATCGCAACTCCGCTCATGGCAGTGAGCAAGGCGGATCCCCCATAGCTCATGAAGGGGAGGGGCACTCCCACAATGGGCAGCATGCCCATGACCATCCCCATGTTTACGAAAACATGCCAGAAAAAGATCGAGATGATTCCAAACGCAAGCAGGGATGCGAATTTGTCATTGCTCTGATAGGCAACCGAAAGACCGCTCATCAGGAAAAGAGCATAAAGGAGGAGCAGTACGGAGCATCCTATGAACCCCCATTCCTCACTGAAGACCGAGAAAATGAAGTCAGTGTGGTGTTCAGGAAGAAAGTTCAGGTGGGCCTGGGTTCCTTTTTTGTATCCCTTCCCCCAGAGCTGTCCTGAACCGACCGCAATCATGGATTGAATGGAGTTGTAGCCCGCGCCCTTTGGATCGCTCATGGGATCAATGAAGGTGACGATCCGTTGACGCTGGTAGGGTTTCAACCCGTAGTTGTAAACGACGGGAAGTGCGATGGTAGCAGCAATGATCAGTCCCAGAAAAAGCTTCGCATTGAGCTTGAGGAAGAGGAGCATGCTCCCGTATACCAGCAGGATGATCATCGCGGTTCCAAGATCCGGCTGAATGATGATGAGGCCGACCGGAAGCAGAACGAAGAGGGTTGGAAGGATAAGGTCGGAGAGCTTCAGTCCTGATGTGGTATTCTTGTTCTCAAAGTATTTGGCGAGAAAAATCACCATGGAGAGCTTCATGAGTTCCGAGGGCTGCAGGCTGAAGCCACCAAGACTGATCCATCGTTTCGCACCGAGGGACGAGCGTCCGAATGCCAGCACTGCGAGCAAAAGTCCGACGTTACCCATGTAGATCAGGTAGGCAAGTCTTGAAAGAAACGAATAATGGGGGAAGTAGAGGATCAGCGTGATTACCGCCCCAAGTCCCACGGAAATCGCCTGGTTTTTCCAAAGACCCATGGACTTGTCTTCTACAGCCGTGGCGCTTGAGAGATTCAACATTCCAACGCAAAGGAGGATGAACTCCAAAATCAGGGGAATCCATTTTAGCCACTTGAGCTCCTCCTCATAGGAGGTGGTTCGATTGGTATCGAAC
>CANGWP010000040.1 GCA_947457605.1 Bdellovibrionales bacterium
ACTCTTAAAACTGCCAAAAAGCATCTCAGGCCTTCTGGTTTCAAGCGGCAAGGAAACGTTTCTCGCGGGTGCCGACATCACGGAATTCCTGGAGCACTTCAAACGCCCGGAACCCGAGCTTGCAACCTGGATTGGCGAGACCCAGGCACTTTTCAATCAAATCGAAGACATTGAAGCGCCCACCGTTTGCATCGTTGCGGGATTCGCGCTGGGCGGCGGCTTCGAGTTTGCGCTAACTTGCGATTATCGGATTGCCGCCACGGGCGCAAAAATCGGCCTCCCCGAAACCAAGCTTGGAATCATCCCGGGCTGGGGCGGTACCGTTCGCCTTCCCCGCCTGATCGGACTTGACCCCGCCATCGAATGGATCACGAGCGGCAATCAAAACGATGCGCAGGAGGCCTTCAAACTTGGCGCGATCGATGCGGTCGTGGCTCCGACCGATCTCAGGACCGCAGGCCTTGACCTCTTGGGAAAGCTCACAAGAAACGAGCTCGATTGGAAAACCAGAAAAACCACCAAGAAATCAAAACTCACTCTGAGCTCCACCGAAAAGACGATGGGCTTTTCCATCATGAAGGCCGGAGTCATGGCGGCTGCAGGCCCGAACTATCCGGCACCCTTTGCTGCGATCGAGGCGATCGAGAGCTCGCAGAACCTTGGCCGGGATGATGCCCTGAAAAATGAGGCGCTTCAATTTGCGAAAGTTTCAAAGTCCACCCAGGCGCGAGCTCTGGTGGGAACTTTTCTTGCCGATCAGGCCGTGAAGAAAAAAGCGAAATCAGCGAAAGCGCTCGCAAAGGAAGTGAAGCGCGCAGCCGTCATCGGCTCAGGAATCATGGGCGGAGGCATCGCCTATCAAAGCGCATATTCCAAGGTTCCGATTCTGATGAAGGACATCCGGGAAGAAGCGCTTGCCCATGGAATGAAAGAGGCCGCAAACCTCCTCGACAAACAGATCCAGCGGGGCAAAATGACCGCAATGGGAATGGCGGAAACCCTTTCCCGCATCACCCCGACACTCGATCTTCAGGCAGTAAAATCAGCGAATTTTGTGATTGAAGCGGTCACTGAAAACGAAAAGGTGAAAATCGCGGTGCTCCAAGAACTCGAGAACACCCTCGATCCATCCGCCTTTCTGACCTCCAACACTTCAACCATTTCGATCACGGGGCTTGCCAAGAGCCTGAAGCGCCCTGAAAATTTTTGCGGCATGCATTTCTTCAATCCGGTTCCAAAAATGCCGCTGGTGGAGATCATCCGCGGAGAAAAGACCTCACCCGAAACCATTGCTTCCGCCGTTCAGTATGCAAACCAGATGGGGAAAACTCCGATCGTGGTGAATGACTGCCCGGGATTTCTGGTAAACCGGGTGCTGTTTGCCTACTTCACAGCGTTCAATCAACTGGTGAAGCAAGGCGTGGATTTCGTTCGAATCGACAAGGTCATGGAAAAATGGGGCTGGCCGATGGGTCCTGCCTACCTTCTTGATGTCGTAGGTGTCGATACCGCCCATCATGCAAGCTCCGTCATGGCCAAGGGATTTCCAGACCGCATGCCTCTCCATGAAGATGACAGCGTTGCGATCCTTTATCGCGCCAATCGCTTCGGGCAGAAAAACGGAAAAGGATTCTACACTTATTCTGTCGATGCCAAAGGCAAGCCCAAGAAGGAGATTCACCCCGAGATCTACTCGGTCCTGGGTCAGAATCCATCCGCTGCGAAGGCCGATGTGTCGGATGCTGAGATCATTGACCGATTGATGCTCCCCTTCATTTTCGAAAGTGCCCGATGCCTCTCCGAAAAGATCGTCGAAACTGCAGCCGAGCTTGATCTCGCAATGCTCACTGGGCTTGGATTTCCTCCGTTCCGCGGAGGCCCCATGCGCTATGCGGAAGCTCTGGGTGTAAAAGCATTGTTTGAAAAAGGAACGGAACTGAACAAAAAATGGGGCCCACTTTTCGAAGTCGCCCCAGGAGTGAAGGAGGCCTTGAGCCATGTCTAAGATGAATCCCCGTGATGTTGTGATCGTGGATGCAATCCGTACCCCGATGGGCAGATCCAAAGGTGGAGCGTTTCGGAATGTTCGTGCCGAAAATCTCTCCGCCCACCTCATGGACTCCCTGCTCGATCGGAACCCCGCTCTTGATCCAAATGAGATTGAAGACATCATCTGGGGTTGTGTGCAACAGACTCTCGAGCAGTCTTTCAATGTGGCGCGAATGGCCCAACTCGTGAGCCGAATCCCCTTTCATGTCAGCTCCCAAACCGTGAATCGACTCTGCGGATCTTCGATGACCGCGCTCCACATGGCAGCCCAGGGCATCCAGTCCGGACAAGGGGATGTCTACATGGTCGGCGGAGTGGAACACATGGGGCATGTGCCAATGACCCTGAACGTGGATTTCAATCCGAAGTCCCATCGATCCATTTCAAAGGGCGCCCAGAACATGGGGCTCACAGCGGAGCTTCTCTCCAAAATGCATGGCGTTTCTCGCGAGGAGCAGGACCGATTCGCGCTCAGATCCCATCAGAATGCCCATCGCGCCACCATAGAGGGCGGATTCAAAAATGAAATCGTCCCAACCCAAGGTCACGATGAAAAAGGATTCTTGAAGAACTTTGATTTCGACGAAGTGATCCGGCCTGAATCCACCTATGAATCGCTCGCAACTCTTAAGCCCGTTTTTGACCCGAAGAACGGCACGGTGACCGCAGGAAATGCATCTGCCATTTCGGACGGCGCTTCTGCTCTTCTTGTGACTTCGTTTGAAAGGGCACAGAGCCTGGGCCTAAAGCCTCTGGTAAAAGTTAGGTCCACTGCAGCCTCCGGCTGTGATCCCTCCATCATGGGATTTGGTCCGGTTCCGGCCGTTCAGAAATGCCTGAACCGGGCGAACGTGAACATTCAGGATGTGGATTTGTTCGAACTGAATGAGGCCTTTGCAGCGCAAAGTCTGCCTGTCATCAAGGCTCTTGGCCTCATGGATGTCATGGAATCCAAGATCAATCTGAATGGCGGCGCCATTGCTCTTGGGCACCCCCTTGGATGCTCAGGCACCCGGATCACAGCCACTTTGATTCATCTGATGAAATCAAAAAAGGCCCGCTTTGGCGTGTCCACCATGTGCATTGGTTTTGGTCAGGGGGTCGCAACCCTGCTTGAGAATCTGGACTAGGATGCAGGAAGGTCCCTCCTCGAAGAAGAGACTGCTCTGGCTCGCTCTGATTTCAATTCTACTGGACTCAGGGCTTTCATTGCTTGAGATTCCCTTCTTTGGAGCACTCCCCGTTGCGCTCACCATTGAGGAGATCATTGAACTTGTGATCAGCAGCCTGCTCGCCGGGAACCGACTGAAACTCACGTGGCTTGACCGCGTCCTCGGATTTTTGCCCGTTCCGGGAGTGACTGCCATCACGGCTCACCTGATTCGCAATTGGATTAAAGATTGAAAATCAAAGAAAGAGGACCTCTGACATGACTTACCAGTCAAACCCCGAGCTCAGAAAGCTTTTCATGAAACTGTTCGAGCTTGAATCCTCGGAGGATCAGGCCACGATTCAAGCTCACGGATCCCCTCTGGCAGAAGATGTTCTCATCAAACTCTCCTCAGAACTGAGAAGTCTCATCGAGCAGCCAGAAATTTCACTTTCTGACCTGGGATCCGAGATAAACCGCTGGTTCGGCGAGGAAGAAGAAGCCCGGGATTGGCTCGTGAGCATTCTCAGAGCTTTGGATCAAACCTCCGCTGCGGGGGGATCCTTGAAGGTAGTCGATTCGAATGGAACTCCCCTCACCGAAGGGGATGCCGTCACCGTGATCAAGGATCTCAAGGTCAAGGGCGGATCAAGCGACCTCAAGCGCGGCACCATGATTCGATCCATCCACCTTACTTCAGATTCCGGTCTGATTGAATGCAAGGTGGATGGATCGGTGCTGGTTCTTAAGACAATTTTTCTTAAGAAGGCCTTAACCTGGCACCACTCCTCCCTAGAGTGACTCGCCGCTGGTGCTGGAAACTGAGCCAGTGGTGCTAGAGCTTGAACCGCTGGAGCTTGAACCGCCCCCTCCGTTACACTTTCCCAGATAATCGTCTTCATGGCGGTTCACGCCACGAGGCAGGTGACCGTTTAGACCGTTCCCAGATATGCAAATTTCAACGTGCCCATTGTGGCAAAGAAGAACTTTGGATTCCCCACCTGGACCAACACATTTGTGTGCTTGTTCCATTTCTTGATCAAAATTCGACCCACCCGATGAGTTGGATCCACCGATCGAACCCTCCTAGGATCCCAATCCTACACAACTTTTGCAATGCGTCCAAAGCGACACATGGACCCATCTCGTTGATTTCATTGGAATCATGGCCTTAGCCGCAAAAAATGAAACCAAATTCTGTGAATGAGGCCCCCACCAAAACCGATTCTCAATTTTTCTCTCTCTGCACACGTCCGCGCAGCCAATTCTCGAGCAATAGAACCCAAGGTGCCTTTCGGTCATCCCTTCTGTGGAAAATGAAAATCTTCTGCTTTGGGATGAATTCATCTCCAAGATCCTCGATCAAGACATCCTTGGAATGAATCCCCCAATCCTCCGGAATGATGGCCCATCCCATTCCCCGACTCACAAGCTCAACGACACTAAACCAATCCTCCACAATTCTTGAAACTTGAAGATCCTGAAAACGCCAATCTTTCCAAGCGAGAAAATCATCAAGATAGGCATGATGATTCCCGTAGACCACTACCGGACGGTTTCGAAGTGCCTCACCTCCCCCGACAGGAAGACTCCAGGACCTTGGATAAATGAGCTTGAACCTGGATTCAAAAAAGAGCTTGGCCACAAGATCCGAGGAGTCAACGGTTCGTGCGGAGACCGCCAAATCCACTCGGTGTTCCCTTAATGCAAGCAGCGCATCCGAGGAACTGCTCTGAATGAACTCAATTTGTCCTGGAAACGGAAACGGCAAAAAGGGAAGGAATAGCTCGCGCCTGCCGGATACCCTGATCTTTTGATGATCCAAATCTCTTGCTTTCCGGTGGATCCGCTCATGAATCAAATGCAAAGCATGGTAGGACTCTTTCAACTCATCCACATAAGCTTGCCCAAGCCTGGTCAAAACCTTGCGTTTTCCGGAAAAGGAAAAAACGGGGAACTGAACCGCCCCTTCCAGTTTCTTCAACTGAAAAGAAAGCGCGGGCTGACTCACCCCGAGTGCTTTTGCCGCTTTGATCATATCCCCCTCCCTTCCAAACGCGAGGAGAGCCAGAACCGCGTCCTGTTCCGGCAAAGTTCGGGAAAGCTCTGCAACATCAAGCTCCTTAGTCATATTTAAATTTTTTATATTAAATCATAAATATTTTGAATATTATTTTACCCCTTCTTTGCTAAGGTGCCTTCTATGAAAACCATTGCTCTCTTGAGTGTTTTGCTTCTCCCCTCCCTTGCCCTCGCCGATGGATTCTTCTGCAAAGGCAGCTCGACCGGACTTGATTTCAAGGTGATCAACCACACCAAAGCTTCTGCAGGCACCCGGACCCCGGCGATCATGGTGGTTTCTTCTCCCTATGTGATCTCCGATCGGAAGACAATTGCTGTATTCACAGCGCGGAACCAAACCTTGGAATACAGAGGACGCGGGATTTACGAAGGACAAGTGGACCTCAGATACCCCGAAACCGGCCGAAAAGGCGAGAACATCGCCGGCACCAAGCTTGGTGAACTAAAGAGCATCCAGCTCGACATCGAGTTCTCATACTCTCACCATGACTCCTCGCTCGCGAATTCGGTGGCTGAGATTCCAGGAAAAATCTTTTACCTAAAGCGCTCAGGTGAGATTCTTGAGGAATCCGCCGTGTGCAAGCGCTATCATAAAGAGTAAATGACGAAGAAAAAAGACCAGGAAGCCATTCGCATAGACGGGAAAAAGGAGGCATCCTCCCTCCTCGCAGCTCTCGACTCCAAAACGCGCGACCGCATCCTCACTGACATCGAAAGATCAGATCCAAGCCTCGCCCAAACTCTTCGAAAAGGAATGGCAAGATTCGAGCATCTGCTCGCACTTGACCCAGCCTCTCTTGCCAAAGTGGTCCAGGCGTTTCCAAACGCTTTGATCGCACTTGCCACCCGAGGACTCGAAACCTCCGAGGAAGAATTGCTTTTCTCAAAACTATCGGTCCGCCAGGCCAATTCAATCCGGGAAGAGCGCACTGCAATGGGACCTCAAAAAAAGACAGATGTCGATTCCGCTCGTGAAAAGCTCCTCACTCACGCAAGAAGCCTTCACGAGAGCGGCGCAATCACCCTGTATCCCAGAACCTGATCTTTACCAGCCAAGTACGTAGGAGAAGATCAAGGGAGCAACGATGGTTGCATCCGACTCTACGATGAACTTTGGAGTATCAACTCCAAGCTTGGCCCAAGTGATTTTCTCGTTCGGTACCGCACCGGAGTAAGAACCATAGCTCGTGGTTGAATCACTGATCTGGCAGAAATAACCCCAGAGCTTCGGATTGCGATTCAGATCTTTTTCCAGCATCGGAACCACGCAGATGGGGAAATCACCGGCAATTCCGCCACCAATCTGAAAGAATCCAATGGTCGCCTTTCCACTCGTGGCCTCGGTATACCAGTCCGCAAGGCTCATCATGTATTCAATGCCGGTTTTCACGGTATGGACGTTCTTCACCCGCTTTTCCATACAGTAGGCCGCATACATGTTCCCGAGAGTTGAATCTTCCCAGCCAGGAACCACCATGGGCAGATTCTTTTCTGCGGCAGCAAGCATCCAGGAGTTCTTTGGATCAATCTGATAGTGGGGCTTGAATTTTCCTTTTTTCAAAGCACGGTAAAAGAACTCATGCGGGAAGCAGCGTTCGCCCTTGCTTTCCGCCTCAAGCCACTCTTCTTCCATGATCCGCCAGATCTTTCTCATGGCTTCCTCTTCCGGAATACAGGTGTCGGTAACGCGGTTCAGATTGCGCTTCAGAAGTTCCTGCTCCTGTTCGGGAGTAAGGTCACGATAGTTCGGAATCCGCTCATAGTGGTCATGCGCCACAAGATTGTAGATATCCTCTTCGAGGTTCGCGCCTGTGCATGAAATTCCATGAATTTTATCCTGACGGATCATCTCGGCAAGGCTGAGTCCAAGCTCGGCGGTACTCATCGCTCCCGCAAGAGTGACGAACATCTTGTTTCCTTTTTCGAGATGGATCTTGTACCCCTTTGCGGCATCCATCATTGCAGCCGCATTGAAGTGGCGATAATGGTGTTCCATGAACTTTGTAATGTTTCCTGACATGAGTTTCTCCTTTTTGCCTTTCAGACTTTGATGATTTTGAGGGCGAGCTTGAGATCCTCCCAAGCCTGCTTTTTCAAATTTGGATTTTCAATCATTCCCGTCAGCTCTTCCGTGACCAGAATGTTCAGATCAAACCGCTTGTGAATCACGCCCCGAAGCCTTGATGGGGATTCGCTTCCCTGAAGAAAAAAACTCCCAATTCCCTGACCAAGCGCAATCAGGATCCTGGGGCCACGGAGCTTCAGCTCCTTCCACTGAAACGGCATGCACGAAGACCAATCCCCCAGCACCCCGGGACTTCTTACCAGAACCGCAGCCTGCTCAGGAGCGATCTTCATGGCTTCACAAATTTTTGCGAGAAGCTGCTCTTCTTTTGAATTTTTGAAGGATTCGGACTCCACCAGGAAAACCACGTCCGCGCCCGGTGAGCCCGTCATCTCTGCGTGATGGGACCGGTCTCCACAAAAGGGACATTCCATACCGGAGGAAACCAAGGTTTCTTGGGGCGTACTCTTCCCTTTGCCCATCACAAAGGAATGGGGGGGCAGAAAGGAAAGAAGTGAGGAAACCGATGGATTCATGGAGCGCCTGATTTTAGCGCATTTCAGGCTTACTGTAAACGGTGCAAACTCTGGCGGGAATCCAGCCCGCACTCCGGACACGAGGCCTTTTCCTCTGTGAGGTTTCGGCTGAAATCAGAGGCATAATTGAAGTGCAGACGGCCACCGCAAACCCCGCAATGGGAATACTTTTGCATGACCCCGTCCCGACTTCCCACCAAGGGAGAAATCGAAGCGATTGGTCCCTTTTGTACCTCGGGTTCCAGTGCTGTCTCGTCGATCAAGTCCAATTCGTCAGTCATTTCGCTGTGCTTGGCCATTTTTGGTGCCCTCCTTGGTCTTGAATTCCTTCTCGGGCGGGTTCCGGGACTTCTGAATGGGAAATGATTGCCCTCAGCAATCAACGCTTTCCAAACGGAACAAGGACTGACGCGGGAAGTCGGGCTTCGGGATCCCCCATTCTCACCATGGGTCTGATCTCGCTCACCGAAAGAGCGATCATATGCTCGGTACTTTCTTCCAATTCAATGGTTTCCTTGGTGCCACAGCCATCCTTTTGGACCTGGATCATGTATTGCCCCGGAGGAGCCACGATATTGAATCTGCCGTTCTGATCGGACTGGGCTTCCACCTGGTTTGAGCCGCCTTCAAAAAGACCGTAGAGCTTGATCTGAAAGTATCCGGCCTTACACCCTTCTCCCAGATTGATCACCCCGGAAAGACGCGCAGAGTTTGCCTGGTTTGCCTTTCCAGCACCCCCTCCACTCCAGCCGAAATCCCCATTTTTATCAAAAAAGGGAAGCGAACAAGAGTACCCCGTCAAAGACAGCAGGGTTACCAGTCCAAGAATGGAAGTTTGTCGCTTTCGAACCATCAATGGCTATATCGGCAAGCGACTGGCGGAAATTTAGAATTATCTGAGGCCAGACGCCCAACGAACCATCTGCACCGCAAGATCCTGGTCGATTCCATCCGGATCCTGAATCCCATCCTCCTCGGTCCAAATCAACGGTGCCTCTGGATGGGGGCCACTTACAAAGACCCTGCCCTTCCCAAAAGAGGCGCGAACAGCAGCGGTATACCCGGTATCGTAGCTTGCAACCGCCTCCGCCTGCTCTCGAAAGCCATAAAAATACGGTCCGCCCTCAAAGAACACCTGGCGCCTGAAATTGCCCCAGGTCACAACCGGAAGAGAATAATCAAGGCTCGGCTTGATCGGATTGGAATAATAGGGCGCGGTGAACCCGGGCAAAATTCCAAGCCCTGCATACCGGCTTGACCCGATCCGCTGGGTTGCCATGAATGCTCCCGCACAAAATCCGACATAGCCCCCTCCAGTCACCACAAACGAACGAATTGCGTCCCTGAGCTCGGGCGTCATCGCATAAAAAGCTGTAACTGCAATGCCTCCGGGCTGAATCCACACTCGCGCATCCCGAAACAGCTCGATCACATCCGAATCACTGGAATTGGCGTTCAAATCGGAGGGGCCCACATACCGCGGACTGAATCCTGCCTTCAAGGCCACTTCAGCGGAAGCCTCGGAGCAGCCTTCCAGACAGGAGCCATCCCCCTTGTAGATCAAGGCAACAGGACGTGCCTCGGAACTAAGCCCAAGAAAAAGAGCGGCAATGAAAATCCATTTCAACTGCGGTCGCATCATTCCCTGATCCTGACCTTGTTTCATTTGGTTTGCAAAAAAATTTTCACTTGCTCGAAAACTTTATCAAACATCGGCTCGGTCAGTTTTTTCGTGAATGTGTTTTGCTGGCTCGGATGATAGGAACATAAAATCCTTTGCCCGTTTTTGAGGCGAATCTCCCCGCCATGGGTAAAGTCCGGCACTTTCATACCGGACTTCGCCTCGTCCGGAAGCACGGCCCACAGGCCCCGCAAAGCGATTCTCCCGAGAGCCAGATAGACCCGAATTTCGGGAAGCGCATCAAGTTCCTCCTCCAAAAAACGGGCACAAGACTTGATCTCTTGTGGTGTCGGCTTGTTTTCAGGAGGCGCACATCGGGCAACCGCGGTGATGTATGCCCCAAGCAAGGTCAAACCGTCCGATCGATGGGAGCTCTCCGCTTGGGTTGAGAACCCGGCCTTGAAGAGCGCCCGATAAAGCCAAAGCCCGGATTGATCTCCGGTAAACATTCTTCCCGTTCGATTTGCACCATGGGCCGCGGGCGCGAGTCCCACCACCAAAACCTTCGCAAATGGATCACCAAAGCCCGGAACCGGCTTTCCCCAATATTCCTCGTTCTCAAACTGCTTTCTTTTTTCCCTCGCGACACTCCGACAGTGCTTGCGAAGTCGAGGGCATCGCTCACAGGACTCGATCTCTCGCTTGATTTGGTCAAGGTTCTTGGGCCGCATCCTCTTCAAACTTCGATCCGTTCCCCGGGAGCAAGATCCCCGATGGAATATTCACCCATTTGAACCCTCTTCAAGCGAACCACCGAAAGACCTACGGCTGCGAACATCCGTCTCACAAATCGATTGCGCCCCTCACTGACCGTCACAAGAAAGGTTCCTGGTCTTTCGAGATCCCGAAGCTCATCAAAGCGCCCGGGGCCGTCCGAGAGGTCTACACTCCGGCAAAGGGATTGGCGAAAACCGGTCTCTCCGCGGCCTTGAACCTCCACTTCATAAATTTTCTTGGTTCCAAACCTGGGATGAGTCAATCGAAGCAAAAGATCGCCGTCCTCGGTCATCAAGAGAAGCCCCTCGGAATCCTCATCCAGACGACCCGCCGGATTCACCCCTGGAAAATCGCGAAAAAAGTCCATCACTGTGGGTCGCCCTTCTGGGTCCGACTTTGTCGTGACGACTCCACGGGGTTTGTGAAACAAGAAGGTGCGCTTTTCGACAGGAACCCTGACCTCAACTCCATCCACCGTCAGAATCTCTTGCGTTACATCGACCAATCGACCGAGGTCGGTGAAGACAACTCCATTCAGGGCAACTCGCCCCTCCAAAATGGAGGCTTCGGCCTTTCTTCGGCTCATCAGCCCGCTTGCCGCGATGATCTTGTGCGCGCGTTCTTTTTTCATGAATGAAAAAGCCGGACCATCGCTGGCCCGGCTTTGAAATCAGATTTAAAATCCGGAATTACTTCTTGGACTTTTTCTTGCGGAACGCGTTCTTCTTTTCGATGGAACGCTTGGACTTCGCTTCGTGATAGCTCTTGGAAAAAGCCTTGTCCGCCTGGAGCTTTGACTTGCGCTTGTCACGGCCGAGCTTCTTCAAGGAACGACGTCCGAGTTTTTTTGCAGGAGTGGAAGTGGTTTGAGTTGCAGTTGCCATTTTTACCTCTTTTTTCTTTGGTTTTCTAAAATCACTTTTTGGTCAAGGTCGCCTGACCTGGTTTCCAATTGACCGGGCACAATTCGCCGGTTTGCAGCGCCTGAAGAGTGCGGAGAGTCTCATCCACGGAACGGCCAACTCCGAGCGCATTCACACTCATCGCCTGAAGAACTCCTTCAGGATCAATCAGGAAGGTTCCGCGAAGGGCGATCCCGCTCTCCTCAAGGAGAACTCCATAATTCCGAGACACTGCATGATTTGTGTCCGCAATCACGGGGAACTTCACTTCCGGAAGATCACGTTCAAACCAAGCCTTGTGGGAGTGCTGACTGTCTGTGGAGCACCCGATCACCTGACAATTGGCTTCCAAAAACTGTTTCTCAAGCTGTGCGAAACCACGGATTTCCGTAGGACACACAAACGTAAAATCGAGGGGATAGAAAAACAGACAAACCCATTTGCCACGGTAGTCTTTGAGGGATACCTCTTTGAACTGACCAGCCACATATGCTGGAGATTTGAATTCAGGCGCGGATTGTCCTACTTTGAGATTCCACATTGGATGGAAGTTCCTTTCATTTTTTGAATTTCCTTACCTTAGCGGCAGAGGTACACTCTGACAAGAGAAATGCCTAAGCCATTGACCATAAAACAGCTTTTTCTCGCAACCCTTTCTCCAGGTCTCCTGTACGGAGCTCTTTTTTTGATGCGACCTCTTTGGTTTCAGGCAGTCTGCGGAGCCCACCCGGAAACGTGTACTCCGGCCACAGTAAATGGATTTGATCAACTTGCATTCAAATATGGCTCCGTCTTCGCAGACTTTTGCTCGAACGTGGTTCAAAATGGGGTGGGAGCAATTGCATTTCTTCTTCCTTGGGTTTTGCGCCTCCCCGCAAGCGCTTCCTTGCGTCTGAATCTTACCCTGCTGTCCATCACGGCTTGGAATGGCGTGGTCATCGAATTGGTTCGGGCGGCGGTTCAAAGACCACGCCCCCTGGTGTACGCCTCTCCCCTGACCGATGGGGCAAACATTCACCAATACACTTCCTTCTACTCGGGTCATACCAGCTTTGTAACCCTTGCCCTGCTGTTTAGCGTTCTGTGGGTGGGCAAACTCCTGCCGGAATTCCGCAGGACCTGGTTGTTTCTCGCGGTTCTCTTCCCCGTGCTCAGCGCGCTGACTGGGGCGTTGCGGGTAATCGGCGGGAGGCACTACCCCACAGATGTCCTGGGAGGGATTGTTTTTGGATCACTGATCTGTCTTGGCTGCTTTCGCTGGCTTCGAACCTCCGAAAGCCTTTCTTAACATTTCTCACTCAAAATCCCCTCTCCCTTCGCTTGCGGCCTGTGTATACTCTTCTGGATGAGTCGTGCCGCATTATCATGGATCACACTTTCCTGCTTGGGCCTTTACCAGGTGTGTTTTGCGTTCGAGTTCGAGACGTGTGACAAAAACAATGATTACCTTGAGGCAAAACTCAAAGAAGCCGCTCCCGCCCAATGCATTCAAAACACCCTTGCCTTTCCAGAGGCGCCCGGATCGGATTCACTGCAACGGCCTGATTCCGAAATTTCATGCATCGCGACCTCAATGTCCAGATTTTCAAAATCCGGAGCAGGATACGCCTACAAGAAGTGCCCGAGTTGGAAATCCATTCCACAGATTGCGGATCGGCCCTGCCTCTCGGCGAACTACGTTCGGTACATGTACGATCGCTTCAAAAACGCCTCTCGGTGTGTCTTTCATGGTTCCACCATCACCTCAAAAGAGACCTTCCCATTGTTCGCGCTCGAATCAGGATTCCACTTGAATGTGACGAGTGGTTCGGGCTGTCGGGGGATCGGGCAATTGAGCAATATCGCGGTGCAAGAAATGGATGCGTTGGATCTTGCGGATGCGGAAAAATGCGAAAAACCCTACACACGAGCCTCACTGTACGCACACTCCGAGTGCAGTGGCTATGAAAAGAACCTTACAGGTCAGATCCCCGATCACTCCAAAAGGCTCGGGGAATGTGAGGTGATCGCAATTCCGGAAAACCCGGACGCAAACCTTTTCTACTCGCTTCGACTGTACCGGATGCTAAAGGACGACAAGGCAAACTCGGTCATCGAGAAAAACATCTCCGGTTTCAACTCGCTAGGCATCAGCTCCGCGGAAATCGAGAATCTGAAGATTCAACTTGCTCGCGCAATGTACAATGGCGGCTATCCTTCAATCCAAGCCACCTTCAATGCTTTCATGAAAACCGTTTCCTCGAGATCCCTCACCAAAACACCCAAAGGAGAAACCCTTTGGAGTCTGTATCAAAATTACATTTACCGACGCTACCCGGCAAAAGGAGAAGCAAGACGAAGAGAAGTGCGCGACTACGTGAGCAAAATCGAAAAAGCGAAGGGACAGATTGAAGAACGGACGGGGGGATCATGCTTTTGAGGTGGTTGCCATTTCTTCTAATCCTTGCCTTGGGGTCACCCATTCCTGCGCACTCCTCCATTCCTGCGATCCCCCCCCTGAAAGGGAAAACCGAAATTCTGCGCATCGAAGAGGCGCAAGCCTGGATCCAGAAAAAACTTTCAAGCATCCCCGCTGCCGAATCATCCAAGAGAGAAATGGAACTCATACAGATTCTCTATTTTCTCGAAAGCCACCTTGAAACCCTGAAACTGGTGGCCTTCAAATGCAAGAATCAAAAGCTGGAACTCGAAAACAGCATTGAAAGAAGTCTTCCAAGAGGCGCAAAGGCCGAGGAATTGAGCGACTCCCATCTTCATGCCCTGAAGAATTTGTTTTCGACCCTCTGCCCGAAAGCGGCTTACGAATCCTCGTCAATTTGATCGTGCTTGAGCTCGTCTCCTGGTTTCACGCCTTTTGAATTCACGATCCGGGCCGGAATTCCGGTTGCCGTGCAATGCTCGGGCACATCCTTGATGACGACTGAATTCGCGCCGATCCGGGCAAAGTCACCAATTCTGATGTTTCCAAGGATTTTTGCACCCGCACCCACCACCACATGATTTCCAAGTGTGGGGTGTCGCTTTACCGGGTTCAAATCGACTCCCCCGAGAGTGACCCCATGATAGATCAGGCAATTGTCACCGATTTCGGCAGTCTCCCCGATGACGACTCCCATGCCATGGTCGATGATGAGGTTTACCCCGATTCTTGCCCCTGGATGAATGTCGATTCCGGTCAAAAAACGGCTGAGTTCACTGATCGCCCTTGGAAAAAATGGAACCCCGATTCGATAAAGACCATGCGCAACCCTATGAAGCAAAATCGCCTTTACCCCGGGATAAAGAAAAATCACCTCAAGGGAGCTTTTGGTCGCAGGATCGTATTTCCGGTACGACTCGATGAGCCCTGCCATCAGGATCCCATGATATTGAATCCGGAATCCACGTACAGAAGGTTCCCGGTCATGTGACGGGCCCCGTCCTGACACAAGAATGCTGCAAGTTCTCCGACGTCCTCTGGGCTCACATTTTCATGCAAAGGCGCCTTTTCCTCGATCTGACTTAAAATGTCGCGGAAATTGGAAATCCCTCCGGCCGCAGCAAGTGTCTTAATTGGGCCTGCGGAAATCGCATGAACCCGGATCTTTTGCGTTCCAAGATCGTGAGCAAGATATCGAACCGAAGACTCAAGAGCGGCTTTCGCAACCCCCATTACACCGTATCCCGGAATCACTTTTTCCGAGCCGTAATACGTCAGGGTGATGATCGTTCCCCCGGTCTCGGGCATGAGTTTCGATGCCTCGCGAGAAGTTGCAACCAGGGAATAGGCGCTGATGTCGAGTGCAAGCTTGAATCCATCCCGCGAAGTATCCACGAAACGACCATGAAGATCGTCTTTGCTGGCAAATGCAACCGAGTGAATCAGGATATCAAGACCACCCCATTTTTCTTCGACTTTGCCAAAAATTGCAGCAACCTGATCGTCCTGGGTCACATCGCAGGCCTCGATGATTTCAGCACCGACACTTTCTGCAAGTGGACGCACCCTGCGCTCCAGCGACTCGCCAAGATAATTGAACGCAAGCTTGGCGCCTTGTGCGTGAAGTGCCTGGGCAATCCCCCAAGCGATGGAACGATCATTTGCAAGCCCGAGAATCAGGGCTCTTTTTCCTTTAAGAGAGCTCATTGAATTTTACCTTTCGAATAGAATTACTGACAAAACGTGCCAAGCCCCAAACCTCCCAATGAAAGTCGAAAGGTAGAGGAAAGAAACGACAGGGGACAAACTGGCACCCCATCCAGGAGTACCTGAAATGCCACTTGAGAATTTCCCGCATTGAATCCAACAATGGTCCCAATCACCTGGCCCACAACCACCGAGTCTCCCGTCCGTACTACCGGGGTGATTCCGATGTATCTGGTGGCAAGTCGACCCGAATGGGCAATCGTCAATGCAAATCCCGTGACTCCGTTGAAGCTACCTACTCCGCTTGAGGTAACAATTCCTCTTGCAGGAGCGATGTAACTTGCTCCACCAAAACCCGCGGCCAAAGCATTCAGCGTCCAAAAGGGATTCTGGGGAGAGAACGCCGACCCGGTATTGGTAAAAACTCCGAAATTCTGAACGATTGGCTCAAGTTGAGGAATCGAACTGTCATTGAAGAGGGAAAGTGGATCGACACTCCCGCCGGCATTTCCGCATCCGGATAGACCGAAGATCATCAAAACTCCTGCAAAAAAGACTTTTG